>NZ_CP049015.1:2788747-3098608 GCF_011064845.1 Citrobacter freundii ATCC 8090 = MTCC 1658 = NBRC 12681
ATGGTTATTATGTGCACTGGTATTGATGGGTTTGTATCTGTTCTGGATCCGTACGCCAAAAATCATCTTCAAGCAGAAAGGCTTTTTCTTCGCCAACGTCTGGATTGAATATAACCGCATTAAAGAGATGAATTTATCTGAAGACGGTGTATTGGTGATGCAATTAGAACATCGAAGATTGTTGATTCGCGTACGAAATATAGACGATCTTGAGAGAATATATAAACTATTAATTTCAAATCAATAGCTTATAAATATAGCCTGAACTATATTTTTATATATCAGTGTAAAAGCAAACATAGCCAAGGCTATATTTTATTGTCCTCAATGTTATTTATTTTAACGTTTTATTTATAAAAAAATCTAAATGAAAATCGTTTTCAACTAGAAGTCAAATATTATTTCTGCGTTTCTTGTTTTATATTCTCAAAATATGTTAAGGTTGCGCCCGTCGTTGGGGAGTAGCCGATTTCCAGACTCCGGAAATGTACGTGTCAACATACTCGTTGAAAAACGTGGCGCGTACGGACTGAGCTTACAGGTTCAGTCAGGCGAGACCATAGGCACATCAACTGCAATGCATATTTGAATGGCGCTGTATTTACAGTGATTCCAGCCTGTATGCATGGTTACTGGGGGCAGTGATGTGTTTTATGGATACCCCGGTCAGGACGCTGTTATGAATCTCACCGCTACCGTTCTTCTCGCTTTCGGCATGTCGATGGATGCTTTCGCCGCATCAATTGGCAAAGGCGCCACCCTGCATAAACCCAAATTTTCTGAAGCATTGCGCACCGGACTGATATTCGGCGCAGTTGAAACGCTTACGCCACTGATTGGCTGGGGCATGGGGATGCTGGCCAGCAAATTCGTGCTGGAGTGGAACCATTGGATCGCCTTCATTCTGCTGATCTTTTTAGGTGGGCGAATGATAATCGAAGGTTTTCGCGACAACGGCGATGAAGAGGAAGAACCGCAGCGCCGCCACGGTTTCTGGCTGCTGGTTACCACCGCCATTGCCACCAGTCTCGACGCAATGGCCGTCGGGGTGGGTCTGGCTTTCCTGCAGGTCAACATTATTGCCACAGCGCTGGCCATCGGCTGCGCCACATTGATTATGTCCACGCTCGGCATGATGATTGGTCGTTTCATTGGCCCAATGCTGGGCAAACGAGCTGAAATTTTGGGTGGGGTGGTGCTGATTGGTATCGGTGCCCAGATCCTCTGGGCACACTTCCACGGTTAATTCAGACGCTGCCAGACATGAATACTAAAGTCGGTCTGGCAGTCAAACGTCGTTTTCCCCGCTAACGTTTCCCACACTTCCGGCTTTGCCCGCCAGGCGAACGGCGTCATTTGCAGTAACGCAACGGCCTCGCTGCCCTGAAGCTGCATCTGATATCCCAGCGCAATGCTCTGTTGCAGAACAAAACCGTCCAGTTGCTCAGTATGGGGCGCATGCAAACGCACCTCATCATAAATCAGCCCTTTCAGTTCCATTAAATGGCGTGGTCCCGGCGTGGCGGTGATCACCCATCCACCCGGTTTAACCACGCGAGCCAGCTCTTGCGCTTTACAGGGCGCATAGATCCGGATGATGGCATCCATTGACTCGTCTGCGAACGGCAGACGATGGCTGGAGGCAACGCAAAAGATCACCTGCGGATAGCGTCTGGCTGCGGCTTTAATTGCCACTTTGGATACGTCAAGACCAAAGGTTGTACAGCCCGCCAGCGCGTCGGCAAACGCATGGGTGTAATACCCTTCCCCACAGCCAATATCCAGGATCGCTGCATCTTCTGAATTCGACTTTTCTTTAAGCACATTCACAATCGCATCACGCAACGGTTGATAGTGCCCAGCATCAAGAAATGCCCGTCTGGCTTGCATCATTTCAGCGCTATCACCCGGATCGCGCGACCGCTTATGCTGAACCGGCAGTAAGTTGACATACCCTTCTTTCGCCACGTCAAACTGGTGCCGCCCGGGGCAGACAAAACTGTTATTCGCTTGAGTAAGAGGCTGGTGGCAAAGAGGACAGGAAAACGACATGACAACTCCGGCAGGTGACTTAAGGGCGCAAGTGTAACGCGAATTGCGCCCTGGGAAAATAACTTACAGCGACGGCGAGGATACGTTGCTGCCGTGCATCACCAGCAGATGATCAGAGTCGGCAGGCATACCATCCGGTTTAACGTTCTCCAGACGCAGGACATCACCCATTATCTGGCTGAAGACAGGCGCAGAGACAGCCCCACCATAATAAGCACCGTTTTGCGGATTATTGATGACGACCACCAGTGCAAATTTCGGGTCGCTCGCTGGCGCAACGCCTGCCGTGTAGGCCACGTATTTATCGACATACTTACCGTCATCACCAATTTTCTTTGCCGTTCCTGTTTTAACCGCTACGCGATAATCTCTGACCGCGGCTTTAGTTCCCCCACCACCGGGTAACGCGACGCTTTCCATCATATGTTCAACCTGGTGAACCAGCGCCTCTGGCATCACTCTGGTACCGATTACCGGCGGGTCAATACGGGTAATCGAAAGGGGTCGATAGATACCAAAACTACCAATGGTTGCATATACGTGCGCCAACTGCAGCGGCGTTACCATTAATCCATAGCCGAATGCAAAGGTCGCGCGATCCAAATCGCTCCAGTAGCGGCGTTGAGGCATTAAACCGCTACTTTCACCGGTTAATCCCAGTCCGGTTGGATCGCCAAAACCAAAGCTCTTATAGGTATCCAGCAACTTTTGAACAGGCATAGCCAGTGAAAGGTGCGACACGCCGGTATCGCTCGATTTCTGCAAAATTCCGGTCAACGACAGCTCCGGGTAAAATCCGACGTCGCGAATGCGATGTCCATCAAGGTAAAAAGGATGGGTATCAATCACGCTGTCCGGTTGTACTATCCCCTGCTGGAGCGCAGTCATGATCACCAGCGGTTTAACGGTTGAACCGGGTTCAAACGTATCGCTTATCGCACGGTTACGAAAATCATCCAGTACCGCGCCGTCACGGTTATTGGGGTTGAAGTCAGGAAAGCTCGCCATGGACAGTATTTCACCGGTAGCAATGTTGACCAGCACTGCGGCTCCTGATTCCGCTTTATTCCACGTAACGGCATTGTCCAACGCATCTTCAGTGACCGTCTGCAGGCGCTCATCGATGCTGAGCTGTAATTGGTGTGCAGGAACAGGCGTAACTTCGGTGATATTCTCGATTACATGGCCAAATTTGTCTTTACGTACCAGACGGGAGCCAGGTTTACCCATCAACTGGTTATTAAAGCTTTTTTCCAGCCCTTCAATGCCTTGTCCATCAATGTTGGTAAAACCTATGAGATTCGCCGCTACGTGGCCTGCAGGATAGAACCGGCGGGATTCCTCACGCAGGTTAATGCCCGGGAGATTAAGATCATCGACCCACTCAGCCTGCTGAGGGGAAATTTGTCGTGCCAGGTAAATAAAACGTCCGCCAGGATTACTGTTAACGCGTTCCGCCAGCGTACTCAGTGACAGATGCAGAGCCCTTGCCAGAGCTTGCCACCGTTCGTTATAACCCACGCCTCCCTTGCTGATGATGGTCTTAGGATCGGCCCATACGGCGTTAACCGGAACACTTACCGCCAGCGGGCGCCCTTCTCTGTCGGTAATCATCCCGCGCGGCGAGGCAATAGTTACCTCACGTAATGAACGCATGTCTTCCTGTTTCACCAGACTCGTCGGCGTGACAATTTGCAGCCATGCAACCCGACCCAGCAGCAATCCCAGACTCAATAATATTGCCACACAAAGCAGGGCAAAACGTACGGGAGTAAAATTGCGCGCGTCGCCGTCGTTTTTCTTTTTCACCTGAACTCCAGCAAGATAGTTTTTCAGGTGTCTGATTTAACGAGAAATGTCGTAAGAAAGCGGGGAAAACTATGCTACGAACATCACGCCTTTGCAACAAAGCGCTAATGGAAGGGCATTTAGAAATATTTAGACGTATTTTGCATTAAAAAGCCCCGCATAGGCGAGGCTTTATATCTGAGATGGTTGCGCATATGCGCTTCAAATCAGTGGTGTCGATCAGATAGCTGTTACGTTAACAGCAGCCGGACCTTTCTGGCCGTCCTGAATTTCGAACTCAACGTTCTGGCCTTCAGCCAGAGTTTTGAAGCCGTTACCCTGGATAGCGGAGAAGTGTACGAACACGTCTTTGCTGCCATCAGCCGGAGTAATGAAACCAAAACCTTTAGACTCGTTGAACCACTTAACTTGACCTTTAATCTTTGCCATTTGCAAAATTCCTTAGAGTATTTTCTTCGCCCGCAGGCATAACATAGATAAAACTGAGACATTACTAACATCGGGGTGTACTAAGGAAGGTGCGAACAAGTTCCTGATATGAGATCATCATATTCATCCGGAGCGCATCCCAGAGGGACATCATGAGCCATCAACTCACCTTCGCCGATAGTGAATTCAGCACTAAGCGCCGTCAGACCCGAAAAGAGATTTTCCTCTCCCGCATGGAGCAGATTCTGCCATGGCAGAATATGACCGCTGTCATCGAGCCGTTTTATCCCAAGGCGGGCAATGGCCGACGGCCCTATCCGCTGGAGACCATGCTGCGTATTCACTGCATGCAGCATTGGTACAACCTGAGCGACGGTGCCATGGAAGATGCCCTGTACGAAATCGCCTCCATGCGCCTGTTTGCCCGATTATCCCTGGATAGCGCCCTGCCGGATCGCACCACCATCATGAATTTCCGCCACCTGCTCGAGCAGCATCAACTGGCCCGTCAATTGTTCAAGACCATCAATCGCTGGCTGGCCGAAGCAGGCGTCATGATGACCCAAGGCACTTTGGTGGATGCCACCATCATTGAGGCACCCAGCTCTACCAAGAACAAAGAGCAGCAACGCGATCCGGAGATGCATCAGACCAAGAAAGGCAATCAGTGGCACTTTGGCATGAAGGCCCACATTGGTGTCGATGCCAAGAGTGGCCTGACCCACAGCCTAGTCACCACCGCGGCCAACGAGCATGACCTCAATCAGCTGGGTAATCTGCTTCATGGAGAGGAGCAATTTGTCTCAGCCGATGCCGGCTACCAAGGAGCGCCACAGCGCGAGGAGCTGGCCGAGGTGGATGTGGACTGGCTGATCGCCGAGCGTCCCGGCAAGGTAAAAACCTTGAAGCAGCATCCGCGCAAGAACAAAACGGCCATCAACATCGAATACATGAAAGCCAGCATCCGTGCCAAGGTGGAGCACCCGTTTCGCATCATCAAGCGGCAGTTCGGCTTCGTGAAAGCCAGATACAAGGGGCTGCTGAAAAACGATAACCAACTGGCGATGTTATTCACCCTGGCCAACCTGTTTCGGGTGGACCAAATGATACGTCAGTGGGAGAGATCTCAGTAAAAACCGGAAATAACGCCAGAAATGGTGGAAAAAATAGCCTAAATAGGCTGATTCGATGTGTTTGCGGGAAAAAAATCGGCCCAGATCCGCGAAATTTTAATCAGCGAGTCAGCTTGGGAAGAAATGACCTGCTTATTCGCACCTTCCCTAATCAACGGGGAGCAGGTCAGTACCTCGTTTAACCCAAAACGTGTTATCACATACAACGTTAATAATGGCAAGCCATTTTTAAACGTGTCTCGATCGGTCGCACAAATCCTGTCGTTCATCAAACAGCAACTGCACAGTTATGCGCCACACCGAGTAGTGTTATATTCCCGCCGCTCGCCCCATCCCCCGCCAGGCTTGCACCATAGCCGGGACATTTCTACCATAGCTCAATAGCTTCGGTTGTTCCAGATTAGCTGTTACAGGGTGTGCTGAATATCATTTTTTATGCTTAGTAATGCATAAAATGTCACAAGCGTAAAAATGAGATCTGCCTTCTGCTTTTGCACCAAAATAATGAAAGAATGATGACAATGCACAAAAAAAGTAAGAGAAACGTTTCGCTGTTAATAAAACGATCACTATCACAAAAATGACATAATCATATTTTTATCGTATGGGAAATTATATTTATATCAGACCGGGGATAAGATATTAATTGGCTGGAGCATCTGAAAATACTGAGTTAACACGAGAATCAGGGTGCTAATTACACGACATGTGCAGAAGAAAATAATCTGGCATGTTGGCGACAGGATGAAACATCTGAGAACGTAAGTAACAGATCCTCACCCTGTCATACCGTTTTTACCGCTCAGCTACCAGGCGGATGATGTCATCATCTTCGTCCTTCGCTGTGACCACAGCAGGCTCTGCCGCTTTTTCAGGTTCGTTAGCTTCGCAAAGGCGACGGAGCAATGCGTTCTGTCTTTTTTGCTGATCTAACAATGCTTCAAGCAGCTCAATCTGCTCATTAGTACGCGAACTTGCCCTATTGACGAAAAACCACAGTACAAGCCCGACAACCAGAATCACCACCGATACAGCCAAAGACGCCAAACTCAACGCGCCAGAATTCAAAACTTCGTTCATTTCACCACCTCAATGTAGACAGCGTAGTTTACCACTGCCGCACAAGAAGGTAATCAACTGTGGCAAAAATGCGCTTACCAGGGAATAAATTTATTAATGGCACAAATACCGCTGAAAAATTGTACATCCTGATCGCACATGATGTTGAACACTTGCGCCCACATCAGTATGCATACCAGCACGACAACTATCAGCACTACCCAGCGAATTTTTTTCACTCCAGCTCCACTCTTCGAATCAACATCTTATGCCTATAAATTATCATGCGTTACCTAAACCCAGCGTTAACTGTATCGGCATTCAATCTTTTTAGGAATGATTCACTTGTTTCATCCCATGTACAGGCTAATCTAATAATAACGAGAAAAGATAAGAGGTTGTAATGCGTCTGATAATCCGCGCTATTGTGTTGTTAGCTCTGGTTTGGATCGGTTTATTACTGAGCGGCTACGGAATTTTGATTGGAAGTAAGGAGAATGCAGCAGGCCTGGGCTTGCAATGCCAGTATCTGACCGCACGCGGAACCAGCACCGCGCAATACGTCCACACAGACAGCGGTATCATTGGCCTGTCGGATTGTCCCTTGTTAAGAAAAAGCACAGTCATTATTGATAACGGTTAATATAGCAGCAATACATCCGCTACGTTATTTGCACCAACTAACGTTATGACTGTTCATAAAAAACCCCAGATACAAAAATACCTGGGGTTTTTACCTTGACGCTATTACATCAGATTAGAACGGATAGTCGTTATAACCCATTTGTTCTGAAATTTTACGCGCAGCCGTATGCAGCATCGCCACATACTCGTGCAAACGTTCTTCTGAGAAACGCAGCGTCGGGAATGAAATACTCAAGCCTGCAATCACTACACCGAAACGGTCAAACACAGGTACACCGATGCAGCGCAGACCTTCTTCCTGTTCTTCGTTATCTTCACCGTAGCCCTGCTCGCGTACTTTATCCAGCAATACCAGCAGCTCATCAGTATTGGTAATAGTACGGTCGGTGCTGCGCTTGTACTCGATACCATCCAGAATCTGCTTCACTTCATCGCGGTCACGCCATGCCAGCAAAACTTTACCGATAGCTGTGCTGTACAGCGGATTACGGCGACCTACGCGAGAATACATGCGCAGATTGTACATAGAGTCGATTTTATGGATGTAGACGATGCTGTCTTCATCCAGTGCACCAAGGTGCACTGTCTCTTTGGTCAGGCGCGAAAGTTCGCGCATCTGAATATCAGCGCTACGGATAAGATCGACGTTTTGTAACGCGCGAGCACCCAGCTCGAATAGTTTCAGGGTCAGTGAGTATTTCTCAGACTCCCCTTCTTGTGCCACATAACCCAGCGTTTTCATGGTCTGCAAAAAGCGATAAACGGTGCTTTTTGACATCATGACGCGTTGCGACAACTCGGTAATACCAATTTCGCGCTCTTCACCCAGCGCCTGCAGAATGCCAAAAACCTTCAGCACGGAAGATACAGAATCGGGTTGTTTATCCAGATCTGCGATTGCCATTTATCACCCCTTTCGAGTGTTTTATAAAAATCAGAACCGGTTTTTATTATAATTTCACGTATCAGCCCTCGCAATCGCTCTTTGCTTACTTAGTTACAAATCTGCGACCTAACGCCTGAATATCAATGCTAAAATTATTATTCTCATCATAAATTCCAACAGTATTGACTTCCTATGGAAAAAACTCAGACCGATGGTCTGCCATTGCCCCAGCGATATGGCGCAATTTTAACCATTGTTATTGGCATCTCTATGGCAGTACTCGACGGCGCAATAGCAAACGTTGCCCTCCCCACTATCGCCACCGATCTTCAGGCCTCACCCGCCAGCTCAATCTGGATTGTGAACGCCTACCAAATTGCGATCGTTGTTTCGCTGTTATCGCTCTCTTTTTTAGGTGATATGTTTGGCTACCGACGCATTTATAAGTGTGGTCTGGTCGTGTTTCTGTTGGCATCGCTGTTTTGTGCCTTGTCAGACTCGCTGCATATGCTGACGTTAGCGCGCGTGGCTCAGGGGTTTGGCGGCGCGGCGCTGATGAGCGTTAATACGGCATTGATCCGACTCATTTATCCTCAGCGCCAGCTTGGCCGCGGGATGGGTATTAACTCCTTTATCGTGGCTGTATCCTCGGCAGCGGGTCCGACTATTGCGGCGGCAATTCTTTCTATTGCCTCGTGGAAATGGCTATTTCTGATTAACGTTCCATTGGGGATCATCGCCCTGCTGCTGGCTATGCGTTTTTTGCCACCCAATTCATCACGTAGCAATAAACCGCGCTTTGATCTGCCCAGCGCAATAATGAACGCCTTAACATTCGGTTTGTTGATCACGGCACTCAGCGGATTTGCGCAGGGACAGTCACTAAAACTGATTGGTGCTGAACTTGTGGGGCTTCTCGTGGTAGGTTTTTTCTTTATCCGCCGCCAGCTCGCATTGCCAGTACCGTTATTACCGGTTGATCTACTACGCATTCCGCTGTTTTCACTCTCTATTTGCACCTCAATCTGTTCATTCAGCGCACAAATGCTGGCGATGGTTTCACTGCCCTTTTTTATGCAAACGGTTCTCGGACGCAGCGAAGTTGAAACGGGCCTGCTGCTGACGCCGTGGCCGCTGGCAACCATGGTGATGGCCCCACTGGCGGGATATTTGATTGAACGTGTTCATGCAGGTCTGCTTGGCGCGCTGGGCATGGCAGTAATGGCGTGTGGGCTGTTTTCGCTGGTGTTACTGCCCGCATCACCTTCCGATTTTAATATCATCTGGCCAATGATTTTGTGTGGTGCGGGTTTTGGCTTGTTCCAGTCACCGAATAATCACACCATCATCACCTCCGCGCCGCGCGATCGTAGCGGAGGCGCGAGCGGTATGCTGGGAACGGCGCGCTTACTGGGTCAAAGTACCGGGGCCGCACTGGTTGCGCTGATGCTAAATCAGTTTGGTGACAGTGGAACGCACATCTCGCTGATAACAGCGGGCATTCTGGCTTCGCTGGCCGCAATCGTGAGTGGCTTACGTATTACACAACCGCGGGTTCAGTCATAAAAAAAGCGCGTCTGTCGACGCGCTTTTTGTTGTTGTCTGCTGCAGATTATTTCAGGTACTCACCGCTGCGCAGCGCTTCAATACGTTTGTCCAACGGGGGGTGAGTCATAAACAGCTCACTCAACGATTTGGATTTACCATTGATGCAGAACGCCATCATACTGGTCGCTTCCTGCGGCTCATAGCTGGTTTTCAGGCGCTGCAGCGCGGCGATCATTTTTTCACGACCCACCAGTTTTGCAGAACCGGCATCCGCATGGAATTCACGATGACGTGAGAACCACATGGTAATGATGCTCGCCAGAATACCAAACACCAGTTCCAGCACAGTCGCCACCGCAAAGTAGATCAACGGGTTACCGTTGCTACCCTCACCCTCATCACGGTTCCCGCCCATAAAGCCAGCGGCAATTTGCGCCAGAATACGTGAGATAAAGATAACGAAGGTGTTTACTACCCCCTGAATGAGCGTCATGGTCACCATATCGCCATTGGCAATGTGGCTGATCTCATGCGCGATAACCGCTTCGGCTTCATCCGGGCTCATGTTTTGCAACAGGCCAGTACTTACAGCCACCAGCGAGGCATCCCGGCGGGCACCGGTCGCAAACGCGTTAATATCTGGCGCGTGGTAGATTGCAACCTGTGGCATAGCGATCCCGGCCTGGCGGGCCTGATTCGCAACTGTATTCATCAGCCAGCGTTCTCTTTCATTGCGAGGCTGTTCGATCACTTCCCCGCCAACGGACTTTAACGCCATCCATTTGGACATCAGCAGCGAAATGAAGGAACCACCAAAACCAAACAGCAGTGCCATGATCAACAAGCCTTGAACGCTGCTTGACTGGATCCCTGTCAGGCTCAATACCAGCCCGAAAACGACCATCACAGCCAGGTTCGTCAGCAGGAAGAGCGCGATTCGCATCATAATTTTCTTTTAACCTCAATTTAACAAAACGCACTATGCGATTACCCATATCGTATGGGTCTTATGACTATTTTCAAGCATCCATAGGTGCTAAGTCACCAGAAAGACACAACTTTACATTTTATCGTATCAGGCTGACGTCTTCATGCACTTGTTAAAAAAACAGGCACAATTTCTTGTGCCTGTTCGAGGTTATTGACTGGTTGCGGGCTGTTCCGCTGGCTTCTCTTTCTCAAGATGCGCCAGGTCGAGCGCGATTTTTACCGTTTCATCCAGGTACGGATCCGGCTCCTGGTAATCCTTCGGCAGATCGTCCAGTTTCTTCAATGGCGGTTTGCCTTCACGTTTAAACCGATCGTTGATACGCGCCAGACGCATTGCGTCATCTTCGTTATTCTCTTTTTCACGCTGAGCGTAATTCAGAGAAGCGATGTTGCGCTTATCCTTCATCGCATTGAAACGCGCAATGTCCTTCATGATGTACTGGAACTCAGGATCGTTCGCAATACGTGCATTGTGCTCTTTCAGCAATTCAGGTCCGAACGGCGTCAGATTATCTGACTTAGTGTAGGTCGCAGCATCAATGCTGTCCCACGGCAGTGCGTTATCTTCAAATTTCTCGCCGGTTTCAGTTTCTTCATTACCTGTCGGCATGATGATATCCGGCGTAACGCCCTTACGCTGCGTGCTGCCACCGTTTACGCGGTAGAATTTCTGGATCGTGTACTGAACAGAACCCAGCGCTGGCCATTCCGGACGCAGCATCTGATCGTAAATACGGTTCAGGGAGCGATACTGCTGGACGGTGCCTTTCCCAAAGGTCGGTTCACCAACGATCAACGCTCGGCCATAATCCTGCATTGCCGCAGCGAAAATCTCTGATGCTGAGGCGCTGAAGCGATCGACCAATACCACCAGCGGGCCTTTGTAGTACACAACGCCGTCGGTATCGCTGTCTTCACGCACTTTACCGTTATTATCACGAACCTGAACCACCGGGCCGGAAGGAATGAACAGACCGGAAAGCGAAACCGCTTCAGTCAGTGCTCCACCACCGTTGGTACGCAGATCGATGATAATACTGCTGACATTTTGTTTTTCCAGTTTCTGCAGTTGGACTTTGACATCATCAGTCAGGCCTACATAGAAGCCAGGAATATCCAGTACGCCAACTTTTTCTTTGCCAACGGTTTTCACGGACATTTTCACGGCGCGGTCTTCGAGACGAATACGTTCACGCGTTAGCGTCACGGTGCGCGTCTTGGTACCTTTACCGGCAGGCAGAATTTCAAGGCGTACCTTGCTGCCTTTAGGTCCTTTGATCAGTGCCACGACGTCATCCAGACGCCAGCCAATCACATCGACCATGCCCTTGCCCGTCTGCCCGACGCCGACAATACGATCGCCAACGCTGATCGACTTGCTCTTGGCTGCCGGACCACCTGCCACCATGGAGTTAATGACGGTGTAGTCATCATCCATTTGCAGAACCGCGCCAATACCTTCCAAAGACAAGCTCATTTCAGTATTGAACTGCTCGGTATTGCGCGGAGAGAGATAGTTAGTATGCGGGTCGATTTCACGGGCGAACGCTGTCATCGCCAGTGAGAACACATCTTCGCTGTTGGTCTGCGCCAGACGGCGAATCGCAAATTTGTAGCGGCGCGTAAGCGTTTCGCGAATTTCCGCATCGGTTTTACCGGTCAGCTTCAGGCTGAGTTCGTCAAATTTAACCTTACCGTCCCACAGCGCATTAAGCTCTGCTTCGCTCTTCGGCCACGGCGCTTTGCTTCGGTCGAGGTTAAACGTGTCGTTACCGGTAAAATCCATCGGACGTGCCAGTACGCTTAATGCGTACTGATAACGTTCAAATCGGCGTTTTTGCGCCAGATTATAGAGATCGTAAAAGACATCCAGCTTGCCGGTGCGTAGTTCATCGCCGAGGACCGTTTTCTTTTTTGCATACTGTTCGATATCGCTCGCCAACAGCACATTGTGGCTGTAGTCGAGCAAATTCAAATAGCGGTCAAAAATTTTTGCCGAAAACGCCTGATCCAGATCGAACTGGCGATAGTGTGATCGCGTAAAACGCGACGTCACACGTTCGCTTACCGTCGCATGCTGGGTTTCTTCCTTTAAAACGGGGATCTGATCGGCACGCGTGATGTCTTCCACAGCAAGTGCCTGGCCTGCTAATGCAAGCAGACCAGCTAACGCAGTAAGCCTAAAAAAAGTGTTCATGCCAGGCCTGGCCTCCGTTTCAGAACACCAGGTGTTCTGCGCGTACAATCAAAGACATACCCGAATTCAGCTGTACACGGACGCCATCTTTGGTGATTTCTAATACGGTGGCATCCATCGCATTATTTCCTGCTTTCACCTTCAGAGACTGCCCTACCGTCAGTACTGAAATATCAGATACCGGGGTATGCTGTTCTTCGCGAGGAGCACGCGGTGCTTTTGCTGCTGGTTTTTCAGCGCGAGGTTTACGCTCTGCACCTTCTTTACGACGCGGTGCAGGACGCGGCTTACGCTCGCGACGCGGTGCGCCTTCTTTTTCACCGGCAGCAGCTGCCGCTTCGCGTTTTTTCGCCTGTTGCTCTGCGCGTTGCGCCTGAACACGGGCTTTAGCTTCTTCCAGCTGTTTGCGCGCATGTTCAACATGTTGTTCATCCAGCTCACCACAAGGGTTGCCGTCGAGATCAACACGCGTTGCGCCCAATTTAACGCCGTACAGATAGCGCCAGCTTGAAGTATAGAGACGTAAGGCAGAACGGAGCTGAGTCTTGCTGAGGTTCATTTCGCCCTCAACACGCTCTACCAGATCCTGAAAAATGCCAATTTTCAGTGGGCGCGCTTCGCCTTCCGCACTAAAACACTGCGGGAAGCGTTCGGCCAGAAACGCGATGACTTCTTTACTACTATTCAACTTAGGTTGATTTTCCATGAAATTTCCTGATTACAACGGACGTAGCCAACAAGCGCAGGCATGAACAGGCGACATTATAATGACGTCATCAGTAATTGCTACGTTATCCGTTGATTATCCTGCGACGTGCGCAAAGAATTTTTTGTAATCCGTCGTTGCAAGCACGGTTTCAAGTTGTGCCACCAGTGTACGCAGACCTTGTTCATCTTCCTCAGTAAAGCGGCCAAACGCCGTGCTATCGATATCCAGCACGCCGATTATCTGATTTTCGACGGTGATTGGCAGGACGATTTCAGCGTTGCTGGCGGCATCACAAGCAATGTGCCCATCAAAAGCATGTACGTCCTCAATACGCTGAACCTGGTTCTGCGCCACTGCTGTACCGCACACACCACGCCCTACCGGGATCCGCACGCAGGCAATTTTGCCCTGGAAGGGACCAAGCACCAGCGTATCGTCCTCAAGCAGGTAAAAACCGGCCCAATTCACTTCTGCAAGACGCTCGTACAACAATGCGCTGGTATTCGCCAGCGTTGCCAGAAAACTGGTTTCACCTGCCATCAATGCCTGAAAATCACGGTTCAGATCCGTGTATAGCTCTATTTTGTTCATTATGTAATCACTTAGTTGTCTTACTTAAAACTGCAGCCTACTAAAATAAACATTAAATGCGTTAATGCTCAAGATCATTCCCGTCATGAGTTAAGATAACATTACTTCAACAATTTGATTCGCGATACATGGCCTTAACGACACCACGCATCACGCCAACTAAAAAAATAGCCATCAGGTCCATCGGTGAGGCACTACCTCGTGCACATTATCATCGCTGCCCTGAATGTGACCTGATATTTAGCTTGCCTAAAATGCGTTCGCACCAAAGTGCCTTTTGCCCACGCTGCCAGGCAAAAATTCGTGACGGACGCGACTGGTCATTAACGCGACTGGCGGCAATGGCTTTCACCATGTTGCTGCTGATGCCCTTTGCCTGGGGAGAGCCACTCCTGCACATCTATTTATTAGGCGTGCGCATTGATGCCAATGTTATGCAAGGCATCTGGCAAATGACCCGACAAGGTGACCCCCTCACTGCTTCTTTCGTGCTTTTTTGCGTCGCTGGCGCGCCGCTAATTCTCGTGACCTCAATTGCTTATCTGTGGTTTGGCAATATTCTTGGGATGAACCTGCGCCCGGTGCTGCTGATGCTGGAAAGGCTCAAAGAGTGGGTGATGCTCGATATCTATCTTGTGGGCATTGGCGTCGCGTCAATCAAAGTTCAGGACTATGCATTTTTGCAACCCGGTGTGGGGCTGTTTGCTTTTATTGCGCTGGTGATCCTCAGTATTTTGACGCTGTCGCACCTCAACGTAGAGCAGCTTTGGGACCGATTTTACCCGCAAAGACCAGCCCGTCGCCCTGATGAAAAGCTCCGCGTCTGCCTCGGTTGTCACTTTACAGGTTATCCGGACGCTCGGGGTCGCTGCCCTCGTTGCCATATCCCGCTGCGCTGGCGCAGGAATCAAAGTATCCAAAAGTGTTGGGCGGCGCTACTGGCCTCGATTGTCCTGCTTTTGCCTGCTAATCTGCTGCCCATCTCGGTAATTTATGTCAACGGTGGTAGGCAGGAAGACACTATCCTGTCAGGCATAATGTCTTTGGCAAACAGCAACGTCGGCGTGGCGGCGATCGTTTTTATCGCCAGTATTCTGGTGCCATTCACCAAAGTGATTGTGATGTTTACGTTGCTCATCAGCATCCATTTTAACTGCGAGCAAGGATTGCGTACCCGCATAAAACTGCTGCGTATGGTGACCTGGATTGGTCGCTGGTCGATGCTGGATCTCTTTGTTATCGCTTTAACCATGTCGCTGATTAATCGCGATCAGATACTTGCTTTTACTATGGGACCGGCTGCGTTTTATTTCGGCGCGGCGGTAATATTGACTATTCTTGCTGTGGAATGGCTGGACAGCCGCTTACTTTGGGATGCACATGAGTCAGGAAACGCCCGCTTCGCAGACTGAAGCGCAGATTAAAACAAAACGCCGTATCTCTCCGTTCTGGCTGCTGCCGTTCATTGCACTGATGATCGCAGGATGGCTTATCTGGGGAAGCTATGAAGATCGCGGCAATACCGTAACCATTGACTTCATGTCCGCGGACGGCATTGTACCAGGACGCACGCCCGTTCGTTATCAGGGCGTTGAAGTGGGCACGGTGCAGGATATCAACCTCAGCAAAGATCTGCGTAAAATTGAAGTCCGCGTCAGCATCAAATCGAGCATGAAAGATGCACTGCGCAAAGATACCCAGTTCTGGCTGGTCACGCCGAAAGCGTCACTGGCCGGAGTTTCGGGTCTGGATGCATTGGTTGGTGGTAACTATATCGGCATGATGCCCGGAACCGGCGAGGAAGAAGATCATTTCGTTGCCCTCGACACGCAGCCCAAATACCGTCTGGATAATGGCGATTTGATGCTGCATCTGCGGGCGCCTGACCTCGGTTCGCTCAATAGCGGTTCGCTGGTTTATTTCCGTAAGATTCCGGTGGGCCGGGTGTATGACTACACTATCAACCCCAACAATCAGGGCGTAACTATCGACGTGCTGATTGAACGTCGGTTTACCAATCTGGTGAAAAAAGGCAGCCGCTTCTGGAACGTCTCCGGTGTGAATGCGGATGTCAGTCTCAGCGGCGCGAAGATCAAACTGGAGAGTCTGGCCGCGCTGGTCAATGGCGCCATTGCTTTTGATTCGCCTGAAGACTCAAAACCCGCCGCAGCCGACGACACTTTTGGTTTATATCAGGATCTCGCGCACAGCCAGCGCGGGGTGATCGTCAAGCTTGACTTACCCAGCGGGGACGGACTCAAAGCTGGCTCAACATCGCTGATGTATCAAGGATTACAAGTCGGCCAACTCACCAAACTGGATTTAAATCCAGGCGGTAAAGTGACTGGAGAAATGACGGTCGACCCCAGCGTCGTAACGCTGCTGCGCGACAACACGCGGATTGAATTACACAGCCCTAAATTATCGTTAAACGATGCCAATCTCAGCTCACTGCTGACGGGTAAAACGTTTGAACTGGTCCCCGGCGAAGGCGAGCCGCGTAGCCAGTTTGTGGTTATCCCCGCAGAGAAGTCGTTGTTACACGATCCAGGGGTCATGACATTTACGCTCACCGCACCGGAAAGTTACGGTATTGATGCTGGCCAGCCGCTGATTCTCCACGGCGTACAGGTCGGTCAGGTGATTGAGCGCACGCTTTCCAGCAAAGGCGTTTCATTTACCGTTGCCATCGAACCGCAGCATCGTGACCTGGTGCAAGGTGACAGTAAGTTCGTGGTCAACAGTCGCGTGGACGTCAAAGTCGGACTTGATGGCGTGGAGTTCCTTGGCGCCAGCGCCAGCGAGTGGCTCAGCGGCGGCATTCGCATTTTGCCCGGAACGAAGGGGGAAATGAAAAAAAGCTACCCGCTGTATGCCAACCTGGAAAAAGCGATTGAAAACAGCCTGAGCGATCTGCCAACCACCACGGTCAGCCTGAGCGCCGAAACGCTGCCTGATGTGCAGGCCGGCTCGGTGGTTCTATACCGCAAATTCGAGGTCGGTGAAGTGATCAGCGTTCGTCCTCGCGCCGATGCATTTGATATCGATCTGCATATTAAACCGGAATATCGCAACCTGTTGACCAGCAACAGCGTGTTCTGGGCCGAAGGCGGAGCAAAAGTTCAGCTTAACGGCAGCGGATTAACCGTACAGGCATCTCCCCTTTCACGCGCGCTTAAAGGGGCAATTAGCTTCGATAATTTAAGCGGTGCCAGCGCCAGCCAACGCAAAGGCGACAAGCGCATTCTGTATGCTTCGGAAACCGCCGCGCGTGCGGTAGGCGGCCAGATAACGCTGCATGCGTTCGATGCAGGTAAACTCGCTGCTGGCATGCCGATTCGCTACCTGGGAATCGATATCGGCCAGATTCAGACGCTTGAGCTGATCACCGCCCGTAACGAAGTGCAGGCAAAAGCAGTTCTGTACCCGGAATACGTGCAGACCTTCGCGCGAAGCGGTACCCGTTTCTCCGTGATCACCCCGCAAATTTCGGCAGCTGGCGTGGAGCATCTGGATACAATCCTGCAGCCGTACATCAACGTTGAACCCGGACGCGGTAATCCGCGACGTGATTTTGAGCTGCAGGAAGCCACCATTACCGACTCTCGTTACCTCGATGGTCTGAGTATTGTGGTGGAAGCACCGGAAGCAGGTTCACTGAATATCGGAACCCCAGTTTTGTTCAGAGGTATTGAAGTGGGGACCGTCACCGGGCTGACGCTGGGCTCGCTTTCCGATCGTGTGATGGTTGCCATGCGCATTAGCCAGCGCTATCAGCATCTGGTGCGCAACAACTCCGTGTTCTGGCTGGCATCCGGCTACAATCTTGACTTCGGCCTGACGGGCGGTGTCGTGAAGACCGGTACCTTCAATCAGTTCATCCGCGGCGGCATCGCCTTCGCGACTCCACCAGGTACACCGCTGGCTCCTAAAGCGCAGGCAGGTAAACACTTCCTGTTGCTCGAAAGCGAACCGAAAGAGTGGCGTGAATGGGGAACAGCCCTGCCACGATAATCTCTCCACTTGCTCCGGCGTACTCGCGCCGGAGCACTTATGCTACACTGCGCACCTGTTTTTTTGCCGGTGGTACCAAGTGGCTTATTTTCCCGACGCCTTTCTGACTAAAATGCGTGAAGCAATGCCTTCCACGCTCTCATTCGATGATTTTCTCGCTGCCTGTCAGCGCCCGTTGCGCCGCAGCATTCGCGTCAACACGCTGAAAATCTCCGTTGCCGATTTCCTCACACTGACAGCACCTTACAACTGGTCTCTCACTCCGGTTCCCTGGTGTGCTGAAGGTTTCTGGATCGAACGCGATGAAGAAGAGTCAGTGCCGCTCGGTAGCACAGCAGAACATTTAAGCGGCCTGTTTTATATTCAGGAAGCCAGCTCAATGCTGCCAGTCGCTGCGCTGTTTGCCGAAGGCAATACCCCGGAACGCGTAATGGATGTCGCGGCAGCCCCTGGCTCCAAAACCACGCAAATTGCCGCAAAAATGAATAATCGAGGCGCCATTCTGGCGAATGAATTTTCTGCCAGTCGCGTCAAAGTTCTGCACGCCAATATCAGCCGTTGCGGGATAGCCAACGTCGCCCTGACCCATTTTGACGGACGAGTATTTGGCGCTGCGTTGCCGGAATCATTTGATGCCATATTGCTCGACGCCCCGTGTTCCGGGGAAGGCGTAGTGCGTAAAGACCCTGACGCGCTAAAAAACTGGTCGCCAGAAAGTAATCTGGAAATTGCCGCAACTCAGCGCGAACTGCTCGACAGCGCCTTTCACGCTCTGCGCCCCGGCGGCACGTTGGTTTACTCCACCTGTACACTTAACCGTGACGAAAATGAAAACGTCATGCAGTGGTTGATTGAAACCTACCCGGACGCCGTCGAGTTTTTACCACTCGGCGATTTATTTCCACAGGCCGAACGCGTTCTGACGCCGGAAGGATTCCTGCATGTGTTTCCGCAAATTTACGATTGCGAAGGTTTCTTCGTTGCGCGTTTGCGCAAAACAGCCGCCATCCCTCCACTACCTGCGCCCACATATAAAGTCGGTAACTTCCCGTTTAGCCCGCTGAAAGGACGCGAGTCCGCGCTTGTCGCGCAAGCCGCGAGCGCTTGTGGACTGCAGTGGGAAGATAATTTACGCCTGTGGCAGCGCGATAAAGAGATTTGGCTATTCCCAACAGAAATTGAGCCACTGATCGGCAAAGTCCGCTTTTCCCGACTCGGCGTCAAATTAGCTGAAACGCACAATAAAGGCTACCGCTGGCAGCATGAAGCCGTCATCGCGTTCGCCAACCCAAATCACAGCAATGCGTTTGAACTGACGCTTGCCGAAGCTGAAGAGTGGTACCGCGGTCGGGATGTCTACCCACAAACCGCACCGACGAGTGACGACGTACTGGTTACATTCCAGCATCAGCCTATCGGTCTGGCAAAACGTATTGGATCGCGACTGAAGAATAGCTACCCACGCGATCTTGTCCGGGATGGCAAACTCTTTACGGGATAACGCACGTTTTTACTGGCGCTTTTGCTAACGTTGACTACGCTGAAAAATGGACGACCTAACTGGTCGTACCACAATCAGCAAATTAACGGAGAGCACGATGATGAAAACCAGTGTGCGCATTGGCGCTTTTGAAATCGACGACGCCGAGTTACATGGCGAATCGCCGGGGGACCGAACGTTAACCATTCCGTGTAAATCCGACCCGGATTTATGTATGCAACTGGATGCCTGGGATGCCGATACCAGCGTCCCGGCCCTGTTGAACGGAGAACATTCAGTACTATTTCGCGAACACTACGATCGTAAGTCAGATGCCTGGATCATGCGCCTTGCCTGATTCAAAAAGAACCCGTCGCCAGACGGGTTATTTCCTGGTTAATTTTCCTCATCTATCAACATCTTCTACACTACAGCTATGGCTTTACCATTTGAGGATGGAATGTTCACGCTGGTTCTTTTTGTGTGCTACCTGGATGGCGGTTGTGAAGATATCGTGGTTGATGTCTACAAAACTGAGCAGCAGTGCCTGATATCGATGGACGATCAACGTATTCGTAACGGAGGGTGTTTACCCGCGGATGACTACATCGAAAGTTTCTGGCACCCGGCCCAGGAATACAGCGATTTTTGATTATTGCAGTTGTACCAGCGTTAACTCGCCGCCAAATACAGCACCGGTATCAATATAATGCAGATTCTCGCGATCCAGCCGATGGCGCAACGGCGTGTGGCCAAACCAAAAGTGATCCGCGCCGCGAATCCCACAACCGTTGTTCATTAGTCTCGAACGATCCCACAGCACACGCTGTAAATCGATCTTTTTTAGCCACTGATAATCATCATCCGGGTAATCGGCATGAGCAATAACGTGTATGCCGTTTTGACAGTGCAGCTCCAGAATCCAGGGTAATTGCCAACACTCTTCAAGAGCGAATTTTGCTGCCGGTTGCTCCGCCTGCGCATACCACGAGCCACCATTCATTAACCACATGAATTTATCCCCCGTCGCCAGCGCGTCCAGCGCCATCTGTTCATGATTCCCCCTGACCGCGACAATCCAGCGTTTACGCAATAATTTCAGGCAACGCAAACTGTCTGGTCCACGGTCAATAACATCCCCCACTGAAACCAGCAGATCCTGCCAGGGATCAAAACGGTACTGGCGCAGTTTAGCCATCAGTATCGAGAAGCAGCCGTGGATATCCCCAACCACCCAGACGTGACGCCACTGTGTACCGTCGATTCGTTGATAGATATTGTCAGGTCGTCCCATGTCGCCTCCAGAGTACAAGGGTACCTGGTTATAATTTTAGCAATGATGGTAAAAAAGCCTGGACGATCGAGGGCAGGAGTATGGTATGGTTTATGGAGAATGCAGCATGCGATAAGACGTGTTTTGCCCTGGATGGCATCGCATTCGCCACATAAAAAGAGACCGAATACGATTCCTGTTTACAAATCAAAACGTAATAACCTATAAACTTCAATATGTTAACACCAAAAAACCACTAAAAAACACCTCCTGATACTTACTAATGCACCCATTCAAGATCAATCAGTTGCTATTGGTTTCGTGGCGTCGTCGGGAAAAATTCGGGATCGCATTGTTCCAGCATCTACATATTTTTAAGAATTCATCAATTCACAAAACCATCATTCCAATTTACCTTACAAGCTCCTTTTTAAATCATTACCGGTGCGCACCACTTTTTCTTCCTGCCCTATACTTTCAGTCTGACATATGGCTGGAGGTTTCTATGTGTGGACGTTTTTTACAGTCAATGACGCGTGAAGATTATCTTGCCCTGCTCGCTGATGAATCAGAACGCGACATTTCACTCAATCTCGAACCAACTAGTCAACTATATTCGGCACGAGATATTAAAGTTCAGCTGTTAAATTTATATGGTACACGGTTACACGTATCTTATATAAAATTAAACAATAAAAACAATGCAATACATATTAAACCCCATTAATATCATTTACTAACTTTGTCAATTTATCTATAGATAGTGGCTGTGAGTAATACCATCCTTGGACACCGCACTCAGGGAACATTTCAGTTAAATATTTCACCTGAGTTGATGTCTCGACACCTTCGAAAACGACTTTGTTAGTTATATCTTTAAAAATCTCCACCAATCCTGATACGATATTATTATTTACAGAGGGTTCACCAATAGAATCTGTAATTGACTTATCAATTTTAATTTCATCTATTTGTAAATTTGATAGCCAGTTTAAATTTGAATGACCAGTCCCGAAATCATCAATAGCTATTGATATACCTTTATTATTAAATAAAGAAATAACCTTTTGGAGGGAATTTATTTCCGCGCTCTGCCTTTCTGTTAACTCCATCATTATCATACCAGGTTTTATATTTGATTCATCAATCATCTGAAACACTTTTTCTTGAAATGATTCCGACAGAAGGTCTTGAGAACTAACATTAATGCTTATAAAAATATCAAATTCCTCAGAAAGAGACATGGTTTGCTTTACTACCATTCGAAATACAAAATCACTTATTCCCTGGATTAAACCATGCTTCTCTGCAATAGGGATAAAAATATCAGGAGGAATGCTACCAATATCATGATCATCCCATCTAATTAGTGCTTCTACACCAATAATTTTTCCGGTTTTTATTTTATAAATAGGTTGATACACAAGATATAATGATTCGCTTCTTATCGCATTTTTTAATCTTGAAACTAATGATTGCTTACGTGCAACTCTTTGATTATAAAAACCACCCAGAAGAACACCGGTCACAATAGATGTAAAGGAAATCAACAACATCGTTAACCAACTATCGAAACTCATCCACGGAAATTTAACTCCCCCCATGACACAGATATTATTATTTTTATTACAGCTTTGCGTGGTAATAAGTCCTAGTTGGTAGGATTTATCATGCTGAGCCTCTTCAAGAAGATCGACCTGCTCACCAAGTTTGAACAAATGAAGCGAATGATCTCTGTCACCTACAATTGCAGAAAACCCCTTCTCTTCATGGTCTGTAACAAATCTATTAAATGCAAATGGTGAAATCGTTATGGCTAATTTTTGATTGCTTAGCAAATCAGCTTTTACATTATTTTCCAGTAACACACCAAAAAACCAAGTTACATTGTCCTTTTCAACTTTTCTATCATAGATATTGAGAAGCAATGGTGCTGGCAACACTCCCCATAAAGCACTACATATGACTGCACCATTTGAAATAAATGATATATCTTTTATAAGAGCATAGGGCCATAAGGCCACTCTTAGAGCATGAAGTTGTAGTTCACTACAAGGACTATAAGCATTAAATATTTCATAACTATCATTTATTTTATCAATCTGTTGAATGAGACTAACGCTTCTATTCAAAACTCGTTCTGTATATGATGCAATCCTCTCCTTGTATATATAATACATTGAAATCTCAGACAATGAGAAAAAAATAAAAAATGAAAACATGATTGATATCATATAAGGCTTAATTCGTTTTAAATTGTGGTTATTCTTCACGCCGACCTCTTTATATGCCTGACCCTATGTAACAACATACATTCTACTATCTGTCGTGAATCAAATACATACAGTTAAAACAGATTATCGGCTAAAACAAATATTTCTTTATGTTTTTTATTAGAAAAGAACGTTATAAAATAACGCAAAACCACATCCAAGTTAGATTTGTGTTTGCATTTTAGCCAAATAAGTGGCACTTCATCTTGTATTCATAGGTCTAATGTAAAGGATGTAATTCTAAGGGAAATAAGTGTGAAACCGCGCCTTTTCCCGATACTGGTACTTGGGTAAAACCGATGATGACGCTGCCGGCGATCAACACTGACGCCAGCAAGCATGAGAAGGAACAGATAAGCCGTACTGTTCAGGAAATGTTTGAAGAGGCTGATGTGTGGCTGATGAGCGAATGATGAACGTGTATAACTTGATTTTTCTGTGGGGATGACAGGTCCCCACCCATCACCATCCCTCCGCTCTTACCTTTGGACTCAAAGCATTTCTTATTGTCAATAAGAGCAAGAATCTACCCAAAGATAGGGTTCTTGAACGTAAAAAGGACATCATACTACTGTATTGACTCAGGTTTTCGATGGTCCTATAGCCGCCAGATGCGGCAGATTAATTAAATTTTTTGTCATGATGTTTACCAGGTCAGCCCGCACTGCGGGTGATATTCAGTTTCTGGACAGAATAGAGTTGATTTCTGCCAGTTGTTTTGCTGTTGGCGTGTTATCGCCAGGTAAGATTTGTTTACTGTCGACCATATTCAGAGGCGTCAGGTATTTATCCCCTCCGGCGATGGGTGGAAGGTTCTCCATGCGGCGAATGTCGTTAACCGATAACCAGCCCCACTGGCGGCCTAAGGCATAAGATTCATAGCGTGACTTCTGATCCCCGCGCAGCAGGCCAGAAACATTGAATTCAATGTACAGATCACCGCGCTCGCTGGGTAAAAGCAGATCGCGCATTAATGCGCCTTCATGACGCTTCAGCCAGGCCAACAGCGTGTACATCACAAACTGCAGCCCCTGATGCTCAATGTTGTTATTTGTGGCTTTCGCCAGCATCTGCACCATATGAGGCGGGATTTTATAGAGCCGGCACACTTCCTCCACGCCCCATTGACGGGACTGTAACAACTGCGCTTTCTCATTATCCTGAGATAGCTGTTTGTAGCTCATCCCTTCCTGAAGCAATGCAACAGAGAATGCGTTCCTGACGCCGGAATACCTGTCCGTCCACTTTGCCAGCAGTCTGTCTATTGCATCCTGGTTTTTGATTGTCGCAGCTTCTTTTGGACGCTCAATAACACCGCTCATCGTCGTACCTCGACGAAAAACCTGAGCAGCATGTTCCTCCACAGCCAGGTTTAACCCAAGTACATCCGCATTTGTCTGGATTGGAGAACTGCCGATATAACCGTCGAGCGAAAATACTTTCACATGATGAATCATGCGCATTGGCAACGTTTCGCCAATTTCGGGGAGTTCATAATATGGCATCCCATCCGGGCCTTTCAGGACAATGACCTTTTGGGGATTAACCGGGATTAATTCGCGGGGATAACCTTTCCCGTCCCTGTCGATGATCGAGTAGCAATTCCCCTCCAGACCAAGCAGGCCCTGTTGTTGCTCAAAATACTCGAAAGAGGTGTCCTTTTTATTAGGCTGGGAATGTACAAGATCATAAACGGGGTGGTCAGTAGCTCGCTTACGGGCTCCGTTAGCACCTCGCCTGTAAAGTTCACACGGCAGCTGCGCCACCGATTCTGCCAGAAGCGTTACACATGCGCGGACCGCCGATAGCGCCATTGCGGTTTCAGGTGTAACCATTATTCCCGCCTTGCTCTGGCTGGAACTCACACCACCCAGCATAGCCTGCCAGAAGCCACCACCAGACTGAGATTTACCCCGAAACATCTGGGGAATGAACATTATTCACCCCCCGATTTAATTACGCTGGCAGACATCGATCTCGCGATTAAAAATGACCACAGCAGGCAGATTCCACCGCCAGTAATAAGCCCTGCTGCAGGTAAAATAAGCCAGGCACCGGCAGACAGTAACGCGGCTCCGGCGAGGCCGATAAAAAAACTCAAAAATGTCATTAGCATGCTATATCTTCCTCGTCGTAAACGGATGAATTACTCACCCGGCCATTCAACATTGCACGACCTATAGCCATAAAAAGCGCCGTTGCGCCGTCAATTTTTGACTGCTTGTCACCTTTCGTTGGTCGGACGATATCATCGCTACCCGGTACCGTTTTGCCGATGACATTGCTGATACACCATGACAGAACAGGATTTCCGTCATGATGGAAGCGTCCACCGGCAAGCGCTGCTTCCAGCTCTTTCATTGGTGGAGACATGTTGGTGTAGTCCTGCCGGATGGAAATCGGTTCAAAACCGTTATCCTGAAGCTCATGACTGAGCGCTGTTGCTCCGCTGGGGTCTATGGGGATCTCGCTGATACGAACCTTATGGATGTCCTGCAGGTCGATAATGCTGGCCAGAATCTCGCGATAATCAGCCTCTGCTCCATCTGTTGCCTCCAGAACACCCATTTCTTTGAATTTACGATAACGATCAGCAGTTTTAGCTTCTTTCGGATCCGTACTGTTGATCGTATCTTCAGGTACCCAAAATTTCGGGCTTACGCAGTAGTAGTGCTTTTTGCCTTCGATTTCCCGGACAAAAACCCCAACACCGGCATTAAGGTCAAGACGGCGGGCAAGGTCCAGACCGAGGTAGTAATCCTCGCCGGCAAAATCTTCATACCGCAGAGACTTATCTTCCGCCGCCTGCCATTGCGTCATGTTGTAGTACGCCGACTTACCAGACACCCAGATATTGAGGCGTTTAGTTTTGAAGGCGTTTACCTTACGCGGGACCTGTTTTGCGACTTCCAGTAGCTCAACCAAATCGCTGTACTTGATGGAAACATCAAGGTTGGGGTTCGCTTTAATCAGGTTTTTAGGGTCAGTCCAGTCATCGCCATCATCCAGCTCGTAAATCATGCCGAACAGACGATCATTGCTGACTATGCCGCTGAGAGCCTCTTTTACCTCTTTGTCTTTGTCATAACATGGTGATTCAAGAGATGTACCTGCAGTCGTGATAATGAGTGTTAGTGGCTGAGAACGCGCGCCCATCCCCATTGTCATCGCTTCATACATATGGTCCGTATCATGCTCGTGATATTCATCAATAATCGCGCAATGCGGGCTGTCACCATCGCCAGGTTTCCCTGCCATTGGTGCGAATACGGAACCATCAGGACGGGTCAGGCTGTCCACCCATACTGAGATATCAAATTTAGCCCGGAGAGAAGGTAATCGGTCCGCCATTTGCCTGGCTGGAGTGAAAACCTTCTTGGCCTGCGCCATTGTCGTCGCACCACAATAGACTTCCGCACTGTTTTCACCATCAGCGCAAAACATGTAAGTGCCAATCCCGGCCGCAAAAAAGGATTTCCCATTTTTCCTAGCTACCCTGATATATGCTTCGCGAAATCGCCGCTTTTTATCCTTTTTCGTCACCCAGCCAAAAATTGAACAGAAAATAAAACTTTGCCACGGTTCCAGTATCAATTTTTGCCCAGCTAAATCCCCGCTAGAATGGGGTAACAACTGAACGAATCTGCATGCACGTTCAGCTAAGTCTCTGTTGAATTGATAGGGGTAGTTCTTATCCAGTGATTTTTTCAGGTCATCAAAATGGCGCTGACATGCCAGTTTGATATATCGACATGCGAGGATTTTCCCGCTTAGTACATCGCGTGCATAAGCGTTCGCCAGATTGACGCTCGGGTATGCCGCCATATACTCCACCCATAAAAAAAGGGACTAAAGACCCAATTAAAATTCGTCGAATTCGTTTCCTGGGTTGGTGTTATCTCCTGGCTGCTTTTTCCTGATGCGGCTGTTGGGGTCCAGTTTCAACACAACACTGAGACGAATAAGTTCGCTGATATATTTGCTCCTGGCCTTTACCGCCGCACCCAGTTTTTGTCCACCTGCAGCAGTGTCGTCGCCAAGACCATCGCTTTTAATTTCCTGATTCGCGTCGTACAGAAGCTGCACTGTATTGCAGTATTCCATCAGTAAATAACAATCTTCCATCTCGAACGTACCCCTGTTGATCAGGATTTTGCACGTCCGTCGCCAGGCATCAACAGCCATTTCACCAAGAAGCTCATCAGGCGGGGAAACGGCTCTTGTAAGAGAACTAACCTGCGTTCCTGTGTTATTCGACTTACGACCGCCACCTGGTGCTCTCACTCCCGAACCCATGTCGAAACACCTCTAAATATGCTCAAAAAAAAATTTCTTATTTCTCACGCGCAAAAATCTACCGGGAGCGGCAGTCCTGAAGCGCGAAAGGGGTCAGGGATTTGATCCCCCCTCCCCCTTGAAGATGACAGCAAGAAAGCATGCAAAAGCAGATACTGGTCATTCATCAGGATGTTCAGCATAGTGTCTTCAGTTAATCTCAATAAATAAACGATGGAGTCTAAGAAATGGATAAAACTAGAAAATATGATAGAGCCTTACAACTTGAGATCCTCAACGCTCTTATAGATTGTGCTCCCAACTCTTTAAACAAGGCACAGGAGCGAGACCTCATTGAGAAGTTTGATAACTATGATCACTTTGTGGCGTGCATGCTATATCTTGAAATGCATAGTCTTGTTTCTACACCCTTCGTACGCAGCGAAACCATGGCTGGCGTTGATTTTATTTTCAACGCCCCATACTGCAACATTACAGAGAAAGGAATTGATTTTCTTCTTGATGATGGCGGCTTAAGTGCGATCCTTAAGGTTCAAACCGTTCGGTTACACAATGACACGATTGTTGCCCTTGAGGATATAATCCGTGTCGCAAATATATCTGAAGATCAGAAGAAGGGATTGATTTCAAAACTCCGAGAGCTTCCGGGAGACGCCATAAAACATTTGACCCTACAGTTACTGACTCAGGGGGTTCTGAATCTGCCGAACGCACTTCGACTAATTCAAACAACCCTCCAGTAGGGCTAAACTCGTCAGAGGGGCGAATTAACTCAAATTTGCCCCATCCCAGTGTTTTACTTAAAAACACCCAAAATTCCTTCCGGGTATCTGCATGAATGTAGAAACTGTTCTTATGCATTACAGCAGTGAATATTATCATCGAATACGTTCTCTTGCTGTCTTCGCTCTGTGGCATTCCCAACACAACGACTCAAGATTGGAATCGTCATCAGTACCGCCATGAGCTTTTGGGATTATGTGGTCAACGCTGGTCGCTTTCTTCGCTATCTTCTGCCGGCGATGGTTCTGACACAGGAATTGATCACGCTGTAAGATACGCTCCCGTATGATTTCCCAGGACCGCCCATAACCACGTTCTTGTCTGCTCTTTCCTGCCTGATAACTCCGCCAGCCGTCACCAGCATGCTGCTGTCGGTGTTGGTCACAATATCCGCTGACATCATTGGTGATTGCCGCACACCCTTTGTGTCGGCATGGGCGTTTAGCGCGTGCTGGCATCGGTATAATCCTGTTTATTAGATACAAATTTTTTAGTATGAGGAAAGAAAACGGAAACGGTCGTTAGTTGAATTTTTTCATAAATAGAAAGAGCCTCTGCGATTGTCGCCCGTTACAGCCGAGCTCGCCAGAAGGCCCCGTTAAAAGGAAGGCAGAAAATCTATGCATAGAAGCGAAGGCTTTGACAACGTTCTTAATTTTATGACAGAAATAAAAAAGCATTACCTTGAAAGGTAATGCTTTTTTACTCGAATTGAGTCTTATAACTATTAAATTAATGTAATTTTAATATCATAGCTTTCAAGCCCAGTCATTTTTTCACGGGCAGTAAACTGGATGTCGGAAACTTCTTTTCCTGTCTTTTTTTTGAGTTCAATAATTTTTTTCGTAATGAATTCAGAAATATCCGCTTCAGTTTTTCTTTTTAAATCTTCAACGTTCATTGTTTACCTCTCTTGATCTCTAACATATCCACGCCAGGCATGTTACATTCCCCATGGAGCACTTTTAAAAGCGCTGACATGCTTAAAAGATAGAATGGAAAGACCCAATAATCAAGAGGTTGCAGTACAATCCTCATACAATAATAGCTCACAAACCACACAAACCGCTGAGCTGAAATCTGGGTCGATAACGAAACCATCAGATATCATTTCAAAAGCTTCGATGCTGCTTCGAGAATCTCTTCGGAACTGACATCACGATCGGAGGCTACATAAACTATTTTATGGTCTCCTGTCAGAGATGGAAATCCCGCAGACATCACGGGTAGATGAGCTTTTTCCCCATTAGGAAACTCACGCATTATCGTTGTAATACCCTTCATTACGGATACAACTACTGCTGGTTCGGAGTTAAAAAAAACAATTACTTTTTTCATAATTATACCGTGATGGTTCTTACATAAATGAACGGTTAAGCATACAAAAAAGGCTCCATAAGGAGCCTGGAATTTATTTTCTAAAATCTAACGAAGTCTGACTAGAACGAATGTATAGTGCAACATTATCAAATGTTATCATTGTTGATTTGCAAAAAATACATTTTGCTCCGAAAGGATTTTTTTCAGTAACATCAAAGCTTGACGTTCTGTACTGAGATCCGTGACAACACGGGCATCTGAAGTGAATATTGTTAGTAATAACAGTACCCTTATACAGCCACGACATTAACTGCTGAGGGGCCTTTAGGTCCCTGTTCAACACTAAATTCTACTTCCTGATTCTCATTCAGTGTCTTGAAATCATTGCTCTGGATAGCAGAGAAGTGTACAAACACATCTTTACTGCCATCTTTAGGGGTGATAAACCCAAAACCTTTTTCAGGATTGAACCATTTAACTAAACCAGTCATTTTATTAGACATAATAATTACCTTAATTGAGTGAGCCCTTGGGCAGAATGGTCCGAAAAAAATTATCAGAGAGAAAAGCTAACAAGGAAATCTCAACAGGAACAAGAAATAAAATTATTACAGTGACTGCTTCAGATAAATTCGTAACAAACCAGAGATTCATTAACGCATGATTAACCAAACATAGCAAGGTTTAGTTTTGTAAGTAAATCACCCATGATTTTGAACATAAAAATTATTTTAAATGGCTAAAATTGAAAATTATGCCATGCTGCTTAAGACCTTTATCTATCACCCTAAGTTGTCAGGGATTTTTGACTCACGGATGAGTCGTATTTCATTCATTGGACAATTCAAATGTAGTACCTATAAAAAGTACTAACCTCTTAATTTTTCGCTTTATTCAGCATATTTCTATGCGGTCCACTATTAGTATTCCTTATGGCCCCATAAATGCTTTCACAAGTCAATCCGGCATTGAAGCGGTCGTCAGCAATCTCAGCATAATATTTAGCTTCTGCTGCAATACTTCCGAGCATGTCGGCAAGCATTGTGGCGTCGGCTCCGGCTGTTTTGCTTCTGGCGGAAGCGGCAATATTTGCGGTGTGCTTTGCGGCGTCCAGGTGGATGGCAAGTTTGGTTGCTTCGTTGCGCAACTGGCTAACAGTAACAGACAGACTAGCAGCAGTAGCAGCTGCTTTAGCGGCTTGTGCTTGTGCATCTTTAACGGCCTCATCACGGGCAATAATTCGCCCCTGTTCAATAATGCGGGCGACAATTTGGACATTAGCTTCCTGAGAGGATTCAGCGCTGTCGCGTTCCGCCCATTTCTTCTGCCAGCCACGGTCGCTCCAGACGCTTCCGGCAAGAAACGCACCGGCCACCAGCAGCAACACAGCAAATATTTTATTCACTGGTCTATCCCCCAGCACGTCAGCGCACTTTCTTGATCCCGTCGCTCTACCTGACCGTAACAGCCATTTTTCTGACCTTTTGTCAGGCGACAATCGCGTCCGCCGTCTTTAATCCACCAGCGGATCGCTTCACAGGCTCCTTTTCGGTCGCCAGCATTGATCCGTTTGTAGAAAGTGGAAGGGAAGCATTTTCCGGGACCGATGTTATAAGGGCAGAAAGAAGCGATACCCGCTTTCTGAGGTTCACTCAGCGGGACTTGGATATTTTTCTCTACCCACGCCAGCGCCTTGTCGCGTTCTATGGCGTTCACCTGGGCGCATTTCTCAGCAGACAGTTTCATGCTCTGAACTACTGGCTTACCGTCAACCATCGTGGCGCCACGGCAAATGGTCCACACTCCGCCGCCGTCGCGATATGCCGTCAGGCTGTTACCCTCTTTCTCATCCAGAAACTGATCGAGAATCACGGGTGCGGAAGCCCCCGCAAGAATCAGACCAACGACCGCTGCGCTCAGTTTATTCTTCAGCTTTGGTGGCATTGCCATTAAGCCGATCCTCCCTTTCCTTTTTCCTGTAATACCAGTTCACTGCACAGGTGATAACAGTGCATGCAATACCGACAATAATTGCCCAGTCGCTCAGGCTTAACCCTGCAATTCTGTCGGCCAACATCCAGGACACCTCTTTTGCTGTTTTAGCTGTTTCGGCATATGCCTTCGCTGATACACCGCAGCCGGTCAGCGTGGTTCCTGTTCCATATGAAAGTCTGCTGTAAATGGTGCTCATTCTGGTCATAGCCCTACCTCCGATTTTTCGGATGGCGTTGTGTGTAATTAAAGGGTCAGGCTTCACGGGCTGGATTTATCAACAAAGCACGTAGTGAGTGATACCCGTGAGCCTGAAATGAAAAAGGCTGCCAGTTGGCAGCCTCGAAGTGAGTTAAGTTGTTTACATTGGCGGAGAGAGAGGACCTTCTAACACCTCTGCTTCACCGTTATGGCAAATGTCATCACCCCTTGTCAGATGCCAGACACCTGTGATTGTTTTACCCGATTCCAGATCATCAACAGTGTCATTCGTGTAGTACGCTACCTGTACAACACCGACATGCTGAATCCAGTAATACCCTTCTTTCATACATTCCTCCGCGATACTCAGCAGATAGTATAGAGCGGAACAGATAATGCAGCGTTGCCAGAAGCCACAACTCAATGTTTGCTGTCCGTGGTGCTCATTCTGGTCATAGCCCTACCTCCGATTTCTTCGGATGGCGCTGTGTGTGATGAAAGGCTCAGGCTTCACGGGCTGGATTTATCTACAAAGCACGTAGCGGATGTTTCCCGTAAGTCTGCAACTAGTGAATATGTCTGAAATATCAGAGTGTTTATTAAAACAACTCGATAAGTGTGGTAAAATCTGGATATATTCCTTTAATTTACTTTGTACCAATGATTACTAAACCCTGCCCCTTTTGCGGGAAACTGATCACCTTACATGCCCTGATGTGCCCACATTGCCAAACCGTAAACCCGTTCGTGAAGGCAGTTAAAAGAGAGAGATTTAAAAACGTTTGCCTCACCGCTATAGCGATCACCTTGGCAGGGGTTGTTATCTGGTTCTCTTTTTGAACATAAATTTAGTCGTTTGCACAAAATCCGACCTGCTTACCTTTCATGCAAAACAAAGTCGGCTGGGACGAACAGGAGGGGAGAGTAAAAAATCCGTTCAAATAACCAGTTCAAAAACAACATTGTTCCTGAGAGGAGAGTTCTCATCAGCAGGTTCTTTGCGAAACTGTTTTCTTAGTGCTATTCCCGCAAACACTGTCTTCTCGGTGCCTCATCACAATCAATCTATACTCGTTATCTTACTAATGGCTATATCAATTCAGTCACCGATATTTTTTATCAGCCCACATCTTTTCATAAAAATAAGATTTTCTGGGCAAATTAAGGTAAAGTTGAAGTCCATACATCAAGGAAAAGCCTATGTCAGAACGTAAAGACTCTAAATCACGCCGTAACTATCTTGTCAAATGCACCTGCCCAAACTGTACCCAGCAATCTGAACACAGTTTTTCAAGAGTACAAAAAGGTTCCCTTTTAATCTGTCCTCATTGCAATAAAGTATTCCAGACGAATCAAAAAGAAGCAGCCTGAATCTGTTTGAGATACTGTTTCTCGCACAGAATCACTTCATCTGTATTTTAAGATTAATTAAGCTACAGATAATAAAAAACCCGCTGGCTGCGGGTTTAGTATTTTCATATTAAATGAATAGTAATTATTGTGATATCTGGGAAAACCATCCCCTTGCGTACTTTATCGTGTAAAGCAAGCAGTCAGTCTCTGAACGTTAGACTTTTCGTGCAGTGAACCAACACTTAACGACAATGGTCAGTATACTTTCTCATTCAAGATTGAGATGAAATATGCTCACCGTTGCCTTTAATGCCGGATCAGTAACATTTTAACTCTACTGATCCAACAATACATCCATTACTTCTGTCAGTATGTCTACTCAGGCTTTAGCCGTCATCGATATTGCATACAGACAAATAAGGATTTTACTCTGTGATAGCTACGTTGCCAGCAACCGGACCTTTGGCACCATTCTCAATGGAGAATGAGACTTTTTGACCTTCGAACAAGGTGCGGAAATTATCGCTCTGGATAGCAGAGAAATGTACAAACACATCTTTACTACCATCAGCAGGAGAGATAAAACCGAATCCCTTATCAGCATTAAACCATTTTACTAAACCAGTCATTTTATTTGACATTTTTATTCCTTAATTTGGCCTTCCGGCGAACATGGTTTTATTACAGAAACTACTTAGCGCTTAGTGGAGAGACTCAAAGAAGGGATAAATATACAACACCTGAAATGAGAACTGCTTTAGTAAACTACTTTGTATTTTGTCTGTTCTTCAAACCGACCCAATCATTAACGCATGGGCGTATGTAATAATCAATGTTTATTTTAGCCGTCCAGATCTCACGATGGCCGAAAAGTATTTCTGGCATTATCTACAGGCATGTGTATAGTGCACCTCGTTATTAGCTTTAAGGAATTTTTTTGTCTCGTAAAATGACAGGAATTGTCACAGCCTTTGACTGCAAAAGCGGTAAAGGTCTAATCACCCCCTCCGATGGTCGCATAGATGTTCAGCTTCACATTTCAGCTCTAAATCTCCGTGACTCAGAAGTACTCCTTCCCGGATTGCGCGTTGAGTTTTGTCGAATAAATGGTCTACGAGGCCCATCTGCAGCGAACGTGTATCTCTCATGACTTGTAGCTCACCCTGACTTCTGGAATCATAAAAGAAAATTTAAAAACAGGGAGAGTTTCATATGTATCCGAAAATCTATCTAAACGACTGGCTAACAGGTCTTAAGAGCTCATGCTGCACGCTGATAGTGACTATACTCCTTTTCATCTAACCTGTTAGGTTGCCGCGTCCTGCTGGCCTCGGCTTGAAAACAGGGGCCAGGAATCATGGTATCATCTGGAAAATACTGCAAAATCAAGCTGATGTTGCAACAAGTTGCGGAGCGAAATAACAATAGTTAACAGACTAAATAGCTTTTTGGAATTCCACAACCTTTTTTGCTTTATATGTGTCTGTATTTTTTTTCGTGCATTCTATATCCATCTCCAGAGTTACATCCACCATCGCCAGGCAGCCTTCAATAAACCCCTCAGCAGCCTGCAGTCGCTTTAATACTTGCGTATGGGAAATTCCCAACTTTGTCCCCATAACACGAACGGGAATACAATGGATGTAATACCATTCAAGCATCACACATAAAAGAGGATCATGTTTCTTAAGCCTGGCCATAGCGCCATTAATAATTAACCCATCGTTATCACTGCAAGACAATCTGGTTTTGCATGCCTGGGGCAACAGCCCCTTGAATCCTGCTGCTACTGGAGAATAGTTCACTCCTGAACTATCGCTTGCCACCCAACCGCCCCATCGTTTTAAAGTCATCTGAATATCTCGCATGTTATCTCCCCTATTCATGCCAGTACGCCGATTGCCAGCGCACGATCTATAACCCGAAAAATAAGCAACAACTGGTCACCATATTTCGCTTCAAATGCCACAGAATCAGCATGCAACTCATCGTGATGTTCTCTGCACAGTGGTATAACAAACAAGTCGTGCGCCTTTGTTCCCATCCCCCCCTGTCCATGGCCAATCAGGTGATGCGGATCATCTGCCGGTCGCCTATAGCTTTCGCAGGGTTGAGTTTTAATCCATGCCAGATATCTGGGAGCCGTCCAGCGATTACCTATCGCCAGCTCTGCAGGTTGTTCGCTGTAGTGGTCACGCAAATGGTCATCACAATGTCCACACAGGAGAACCGATCCGGGTTCATGACGCATAGTGGTTAACTCGTGATAATGGTAATCGCTGTGTGGCCACTGGCAGCAATTACCGCCATAACACAGAAGCCAGTAATCAAGACCACTCAAACCACCAGCAGCCTTTATAACCTTTTCATCCAGGAAGAACGGCCTCAGGGACCCGTCACTGGCAAGCGGCTGGCGAACGTCAGGAACACGGCCAGCAGGCAACCGTTCCATGACTGCCGGCTGGCTTTCCACCAGTACACACTCACAACTGAATAATGACATGAGCTCGCTGCCCGGCTTGAGCAGCACAACTCCAAGCTCACGCGCAACCACCGGCTTCAGCAGCGCCCTCATTCTGCTATCTCCCCGATAACTATTTGTCCCTTTTCTCCCCATAATTTTGTGACGCGTGAATCCCAGATGTGAGCGTCATCTTCGTAAATGGCATCCATCAGCGCTTTCATCATGTTGTCGAAATCGGGTTTAGCTTGGTGTGGTTTACCGTTTAACTCAGCCCGTTTCTTTTTGTTCCAGCTCGCAGGCATCGGAAGAATGAAGGTGACATGCGAACCGCTTTCCGGCAGCTCAACACCCTGCAGACGAACTTCATCACAGAAAGCCCGGTAACGCAGAACCTCGGGGCGTTTTTTCCATTTGTCAGCGCGCGTCATTCTGGGCTTGCCCATTGGGGTGATATCGTAGACTTTCACATTCACCTCCAGATCCGTTGTTGCCAGGTTCTGTCCTGACGCGGAGGCTTAGATGTTTCTGGCAAGAACGCACTAATCGTCCAGTGAATGAAGTCATTATCCAGACTGCGCTCGGTCTTAATCTGCTTTGCGCGATAGCGGGCTTCCAGCTCGTCGGCTTGCTCGGTTGTGCATTCGTGATGGTGGAACCAGGAATATTTCATCGCCATCACCCCGCAAAACTCATGAGCTGCGCTGCGGCGTTTTCCGCTTCACGCTGAGTCTTGAATGCCCGGGACAATACCCAGCGCCACAGAACATCGAGCGCGGCTTTGTACAACTGCTGGAATTCAGTCTCTTCCATGTTGGCGAAAGCAATGCTGCGGGGGTGTTTACGAAGGGTTCCGTCAGGCAGTTGAATGGCGTCGTAGTGGCCAGCCTCGACAATTACCCAGGCTCGGTATGCATCAAAAGATTTGCAGGCGCTGATACTTCCTGCACGCCTGTCAGCGATTCGATCGAGGTATTGCTCAGCTGCATCAAGAAGCGCACCTTCGTTTCCACCAAATGCCGCGAGATATTTAGCGTACCCGGTCACCAATTTTCGTTCATTGGAGGAGATCGCCCCGCCAGTAGGTTCCCAGTATTCAAACCCGAGATTCAGGAGCGCAAAGAAACGGCGATGGAAAGCGGGATTCCTCACCTGACGAAATTCGGCTACCAGTACGGCACCGAGTTTGATTTTTGATTGCAGAATATCGCTGGTCTCGGGAGTGGCCGGGATCAGGATTCCTGAAGATTGCTTGATGAGTTGTAGTTCGTGCGCCATGGTTTCTCTCCGTGGCGCAGTAGGTTACGGTTGTTCAGACCGTTGATTTCATATTATCAGAAGGCGGAGTTACCCGGTAGCCGAGACGGCGGATAAATTGCACAAAACCATTGGGAGTAAAGACTTCTTCATCATCGAGCAAAGGTCGCATTGATACCATTCCATTAACGCGATATATCAGATGCCTGCCAGATGAAGGAAAGCTAAACATAACACAACCATCAGAACGTCTGACAAGGTCGTACCAATGATCATCTGATGCCTGCAATGCTGAATTACTCACTTTTTATTCTCCCTTCAATCGACACAGACGCGGTTAAAAGTTGTCGGCAACAGCATCAAAGGGATACACATTTTCGGTATTCTGTTATCTGCGCGCCGGCTAACCCAAGTTCAGTAAAACCAGTCGTCGGCGCTTTCCCATGTTTCCTGCAGGATTTCCTCCACCTTCGTTTTATCGCCCTTATCGCCACCGAAAACAGTCAGGCTATCGCCGCCAGCCCTGCGGATAACCAGAGAACAATTTTCATATTGATTCTGAAGTCGTTTAAGCAACTCTTTCTCAAGTGCAGGTATGGCGCGGCGCGGCAGGTCTTTTGATTTGTTGATGGTAAGTTCTATCTTCATAATTCCCTCTACATCAATATACTGTACATTTATACAGTAAACCTATTAAACCTCATATTCAAGTGGTTAATAGCACTTTTTGCCAAAGCCATATCTTTGTATACACTAAGTTTTTCCGAGCATTCGGAATTTACTAAATCGGAGAGGAAAAACTGTGTAGGCAAGAAAAAACCCGCCGAAGCGGGTTAGAAGTGCGGGTGCGTTGAGGATACCAAACTAAAAGAGTGGCGGGGATCGCTTCCGTCTTGCTCTCTTACTCAACTTCGTAGGTTAAATCAATGCAGCTTGTCATTTTTAGCGAGCGAATCTACAAAGCTTACCTGAGACGCATCTTCTTGCTGTCTTTTCTTCCCCAGTACATCAACACTACTGAGGTCTTTTTCTGCGGGCTTATTTAGTTTTGCCAACTGGTTCCTGAGGGATTTCATTTCGATTTTCAGGGTGGATATTTCATTGGTCATTTTTCCACCAGCCTCTTCCCACTCTTTAACGAGATTCCGGCGGGCTTTCTCGTAGTCATCCTGCAGCAGACGCTTCAGGTCATGGATTTTTAACTGAACAACGATATTAGCAGCGCAAAAAACATATACGCTTAAGGCTAAAAAAGAAAAAATCAGTACGGCGATGTCGTTAATCGGCATGAACCCTTCACCCTCCCAATGTAAAGACCGTATAATCTTACTGTATTCACACTCAGACCATTACTCCTATGACTTGTTTCCACTCTCGTCAGCATTGGTTCGTTCTAACTCCCACTCAACATCCCTCCCCTGGTACTGCGGCATTACCTCACCTTTGTCTACACTTGTCACAACCTTGTATGACTCATTTTTCCACAAGCCAGTCTGTGGGCAGATCTGGCCTGATGAACACGATGAAACCGATGGTCTTGAGTATGGGTTGTCATTAGTGCTGTAGAAATTACCGTATCCAGAACCATTTATTGAAGAAACCATAAAAACACCACTTAAATAACCAGACATAATTGCTCAAAGCGGCAATTAATGCTGATTATTAACAATGTCACATCCTAACTGTGAATTTAGTCACACCAATACCATCAAGAAACGTTACTGCGTAGTCGCGAGCATGGCTGTACGACAGTCATTCCAACCCTCCGCGTACATTTTGGCGTCCTGCCAGTTTGTCTGTACGTCAGGGTATGTTGTTTCGACCGTGGTTGGCTCTGCCACTATCGGTGCTGGCTACTCTTTGATATGCAGCCGCGGTTCCCTGAGCTGGTAATCCATCCGTAGGGTTGGGATACAAATCTGGTCGAAGTTCATGTGGTGTAATACCTGTAACCCTGAAAATCGGTAATACGCGGTCCGGAGGAACAGCACCTTTATAACGCGTTTTCCAGCGGCTAACCGACATGGGCTTTATGCCCAGTAATGCTGCAAGATTGCTGGCATTACCTGCTTTTTTGATAGCTTTCTCTAATCCGTTCATCATTGTCTCCAAAAGATACACGAACAAATTAAGCCTTAGACTTAAATACAAATCAAGCCTTGGGCGAGTTTTATTTTATAAGCAAAAGGCTTATTCTTTTGATATGGCTGAGAAAAAAATACTTAACCCGATTCTCATCGAGCGTTTGACAGAACTGACGCAGCGGGGAATGACAAAATCTGATATGGCAAGGGTTGCAGGGATTACTCCGCAATCCGTAAATGGCTGGTTTAAAAAAGGGGTTATCAGCAAAAATTCAGCATTAGCTGTTGCTGATGCTGCTGGGGTATCCGTCCCCTGGCTACTTGGTGAGGATGTCGGAGAGAAGGATGGCCTTAAGCCTGACGAACAGCGCCTGCTGGAGCTCTACCGCCAACTGCCAGAAGAAGAACAACAGAACATGTTGCGGATCGTATCTCTGCGATTGAAAGAGCTCGACGAACTATACGCGAAGTACATGGGGCGTAGAATTAGAAGTGAACCAGAATAATGTGTTTACTTTCAAATGGTTAGTCTAATATAAATTTGTTATCGTGTGCCTAACAAGCAAGGTATATTTTTCACGACGCATACGAAAATAGCACTTAGATCAAAAACTCGACACTACACAAAAACGTAAATACTTACAGCAAGGCAATGCATGCAAAAGTTGTGTTTTCCCCCGTTACTTACCGCGGGTTTCCATGATTTTGATGACGACGGACTGAAGCGTTTATGTGTTGATAGCTTTCCAAAGTCATTGCGCCGAAATGATTTATACTGTAAATATATACAGCATATGAAATTCATTCGCGACATTAACCTGCAAATAAAATGTTTTAGCGAAGTTTGGATAGATGGTTCATTTACTACAGAAAAACCAGAGCCAGATGATATTGATTTGCTTTTAGTTTTAGATTATCAAGCATTGAATCAGTTACCTTCTACATTGCATGGTCAGGTAGGAGCAATGCTGGATCGTCAATACGTAAAGCAGAATTTTAATATTGATGTTCTGCTCTTGGCTGAAAACCACCCTCAAGTTAACTATAGTGAAAGAAGAAGTTACTGGCGCGGTTGGTTTGGTTTTGATCGTAAGGAGAATCCAAAGGGTTTGGTGAGGATCATGCTATGAACGATGATAAAATTTTCAAGTCATTAAATGACAGAATTGCTTTCGTTCAGCGTGAGGTTGACTCTCTTTCCCTAACGAGTAATCACACTTTTGCTGATAGAGTTTTATTCAACTCTATGGATTCTCATTTAAGCGATTTACTGGAAGAAAAACGTCACATCGAGTCGAGACACCCACTGGTTGACTTCATGGAGTTACGCCTCAGAGGGACTTTGGTTGATTTTGGAACAATTCCTTTAGAGCTTCTTTCTGCATTATCTGGCAGTTTGGCAGGGCTAATTCAAAAAGCGACACACAGAATCTCAAGCGGTAAAGACTCCAGTAGAGTACCGCAAAGTATAAGAACACAACTAGATATGCGGCTTGCTGACTTAACACCAGGCTCAACAAGGTTAGCTATCACCTTTTCAACAGGATCGTGTGAATTGGTTGATACTGTTTCGAGCCATGCTGTTAAGGAGATTTTTTCACTTTTAGGCACTGATAGTGACGTTGAGTTCATCTCGAAAATTGCTGAAATAGGTACAAATTCTGCCGCCAGTTTGCAAAAAATTGCCCAAGAATGTGAAAAGAACAACTTAAACTTTGATCTTAGTTGGGTTGGCCCTCTTAGTAATGGAAAACGCCATGTTTCATTGAACAATGAACGTTTACGTAAGTTATCTCAGCGCCTAATGACCACACATGTATCCAAACCTTACGATGAAGTTATCACCGGTGAATTAGCTTTATTATCTATGTTCGGGAAATTGGAAATAGTCAATGAATTCGGCAAGTTTAAATGCTCATATCCTATTGAAATGCTTGGTAACTTGCAAAGTAAATATAAGGTAGGGGAGCGTGTGAGCGTAATTGCGACGGTTACAGAAATACACAACGAGAGACTGAATTACGTCAAAAAAAATCTAATGATTAAAAGTTTCCAGTAAAGTTTTGACTCCCGGCCTTCGCGCCGGGTTTTTTATTGCCCTTTTCTCATCATAGCTGCCGCATCCCGCAATACACCTTTGTGAATCACATTTCCCACTGCCCTGCGCTTAGCCTCTAGGCTGTCAACAATTGCATACCGGCTGATCACAATCCCGTTAGCTATCAGACTGACAACTGCACCACCAATCTCACCCGCAATGAATGCTGCGCGGTCTTCTTCCAGTTCGTCACGATCCATAACCAACCCTCTATGATGCTTTTCTGACCATAGCATCCTCTACTCACGTGTATTCGTCAAAAAATAAGCCCGAAACTTAACCATGAGATTAGTTGAAGGCTTGACACCAATTAAGTCTGAGGCTTAATATAAATCCACATCAACACAACCACCGAGGCAGGACGCCCACGAAGTAGCCGTCCGGGGCATACGAAGACCGGAATGAGGTGGCGAGATTAACGCGCAGTAGGTTTGAAATGTTCCGCCAGCCTGGCGACAAGGGCAAACACAGAAGTGAGCTTCGCGGTGGCGAATTGCAGAGTGAAAAAATCAGCGCCGCAGCGCCACCAGCGAAGTTCACTCAGAAAACTGGAGAACATCATGGTTCATCAGCACTACGGTACACAGACAGTAAACCGCGGCGCAGTTCAGCCGGGGATGCTCGTCAAACACAAAGACTCAACCTGGACGGCATCAGCTAACGCTCGCGGACGTTTGTATCTGCATCGCGGCGTGGAGATGACTTACACCAAGGATTTGCTGGTTGAAGTTTATCTAAACGGTCTGGGGCATGGCCTCAGGCACTAGCGGAGGATGTCATGTTAGACAAGAAATGCGGATATTGCGGCAAGCCGGTTAAAACTGAAGAAGTAATCAAAAGCACCCTTCTCTATCGCAACGGCTCACAGCTGGCACGCAAAGAGAAAGAGTATTGTTCCAAGCGCTGCGCTTCTTACGACCAGATGGCGCACGAAGGCTAAATAGCAGTCCCAAAATATGAAATTAAAAATTCGCCATTAGTTTGGCGTGGATTCTTACACCCTGAATAAACCAACAGGAATAATTTATGAAAATCGTAAAAGTCGAATTAAATCTGAAAGCAGTAAATAAAGAAATTGCTTTATTCAACTGCGAAAAGAAAGTGTCTGGCGTTATTCACTCAATCAAAAACGGTGCAACAACCGTCGTTCTCGATGGCGGCTATGTGCTCGGTCAGTTCGATTGCCCTCACTGTGCAGTAACAGCCATTTCACTGCTTGCGGTGCAGGTGAGCGATGGTGATAAGGCAGGTTTTGGTAACTACCGCAGCTACAAACTCGATTACTCAGAAAGAGTTTTCAGCATCGTGCATTAAGAAAACGCCCACCGAAGCGGGCGTGCCCTGTCCGGTCCAACCGACCAAAGCGTACCGGACATAACAACCTGCTATATCGGGGTGCTGTTAAGGCACCTCCATTCTACACGAATCGAGGATAAAGTAATGAGTGGAACTAATCCTGTATTTTTAGTCCGCAGAGCAAAAAAACAATCCGGTAATAAAGATGCGGTGCTCTGGTGCAGCGATGATTTTGAGGCTGTAAATGCAACACTGGATTATTTGTTGATTAAAACTGGCGCGAAGCTGAAAAATTATTTTAAAGCTGTAGCCACTAATTTTCCAGTCGTTAATGAGTTGCCTCCAGAAGGCGAACTCAGCTTAACGTTTTGCGATTTCTACCGCCTCCGCGACGACAATATGACATGGGAACAAATCCCAGGTGTTACGTTGCCCTCTTCTGATGCGGCCGCCGAAGCACGTCAGCATATCGTTAACGGTGTTGATACCTCCACCGGAGAAATTGTCGATCAATCTCAGTTAGACCAGTCTGACAACAATGGCCTGGACGTCGATGAATACGACGATGAATACACCCGGTACCCGATCGTTCAGATGCCCTTCCGTAAGCAACTATTGTCCCAGTTCACATCCGATGCGCTTCGTCATCATCTCACTCTGACAGAGCATAAAGAGATAGTCGGTCTGGAAATGGATACCGATAACGGATACGTCCAGAACCTGATACTTGCAGCCGAAAGTGTCGAAGGTATCAAGAAACTCGACATGCCGTTCCTCTGGCAATATACGAAAGCAATGAAGGACGTATTTGATCCAGAAAAACGCCACGAGCTTTCTCTTATGTTGCATTTTTCTAAAGCCTGGATTGAAACCACGCATATTGTAGTGGTCAACTAAAACTGGCCACGGCTTTAGAGTTTTTCCAGTATCGGTTTTCCGATTCGTTTGGGGGCAACCCACCGTTATAGTCATGCGGCCTTAGCGAGCTGTAATACCCGACGATATAGTCTGTGATCGCATGAGCAGCATCGCTAAAGTTTATATAACCTGTCACTGGCACCCACTCGTTTTTCAGACTACGGAAGAAGCGTTCCATCGGGCTGTTGTCCCAACAGTTTCCACGTCGGCTCATACTCTGCCTGATCTGGCAACGCCACAGTAACTGCCGGAACTGCCTGCTTGTATAGTGGCTACCCTGGTCACTGTGGAACATCACTCCGACTGGTTTACCGCGAGCTTCCCACGCCATTTCCAGCGCTCTGATGGTCAGCTTGCTATCCGGCGAGAATGACATTGCCCAGCCCACTGGTTTCCTTGCGAACAGATCGAGAACAACTGCAAGGTAAGCCCAACGCTTGCCTGTCCAGATGTACGTCACATCGCCGCACCACACCTGGTTAGGTTCTGTCACTGCGAACTGTCGCTCAAGGCGATTCGGGATAGCGATGTGTTCATGACCAACACGTTTATACCGGTGGGTAGGCTGCTGACAACTCACCAGCCCCAGTTCTTTCATGAGCCTGCCAGCAAGCCAGCGTCCCATTCTGAAGCCTCTCAGGGTTGCCATAATGGCGATACTTCTTGCGCCAGCAGAGCCATGGCTGATGTTATGCAGCTCCCGAACCTGGCTGCGTAACACAGCTCGCCAGCCGTCTGGCTTTTCGGCGCTTTTCTCCCAGTATTTGTAGCTACTGCGATGAACCCCGAACACGTGGCAGAGTGTGACCACAGGATACTGCGCTCTGAGTTTCCCGATTAACGAGAATTGTTCAGGGAGTCTGACATCAAGAGCGCGGTAGCCTTTTTTAATATGTCGTTTTCCATTTCAATGCGTTGTAGCTTTTTCTTCAGCTCACGTATTTCAATCTGTTCCGGGGTTATAGGGGAGGCTTTAGGTATTTTGCCCTGTCGTTCATCCCGCAACTGCTTTACCCATCGCGTCATGGTAGAAAGACCCACATCCATAGCACTGGCCGCAGCTGCAACGGTGTAGTTCTGATCAAGGACCAGTTGAGCGGATTCACGTTTAAACTCTGCGCTGAAATTTCTTTTTTTCATTGAGGCACCTGTAATGTTCTGAGGTGAGCATATCACCTCTGTTCAGGTGGCCAAATTCAGTAAACCACTACATATTGATCGCGGCACCTTAGTAAAAGAGTGGATTGCCGGGAACCGCATCAGCAAGGTGTTGCCACCAAACACGCCGGAGAAAGCGCCAGAGAAAAAAGAAAAGTTAACGACAGTGACGGCAGAACGCTACAAACGTGCCGTTGCTCAGTCTATCTATAACCTGAATGTTGAATCCTGTATTGCCCGCATTTATCCCGACGCGGAACCCGGTTCAATTACGGTAGAACAATTAAAATCAGCGAAAGAACTCATCGACTCTCGCGATGACATACAAGCCAAAGTTATTAAAGTCATTTCTCAAATTAATGACATCATGGATTACGATGCCCTCTCAATTTTTGGCGTCACTCGCGCTATTGACTGGAGTGACTGCCTGAATATCGGTCCTGTAATACTGCGAGATCAGGCGCGTAAGTGGCTGGCTGAAAACGGCATCTATTCCAACGGTAAGAAGTCGAACGGCTATAGAGAATGGGAGGAAGATCCTCGCTCGGCGCGCCACTCCGATAGCCCATCAACGGAAGAAGTTGGTAAGCAACTTGCTGCTCAGCGTGGAGAGTTCGTCGAGGGTATCAGCGACCCTGATGATCCTAAATGGGTAAAAACTGAGACAAGCCAGCAGTCTGCAGAAACAGAGCTGGTTAAAAATGTCGGTAACGGAATATTCGACGTTACGGCTTTGCTGCAGAACTCAGCAACTCATGGCACGAAAAAAGCTACGGAGACCACCAGCAATGTGCAGGTTCAAGAAACTGTCAGTGATGAAAAACAGGCTGGTGATGCGCTGCATACAGGCAAGAGCAGTGTGGAAACTGGTGAAGAGTCACATACCAGCCAGCAAGCCGATGTAAACCAGAATACAAATTCTGTCCCCCAAAATAGCGATTCTGTAAACCAAACCGAACCAGTTGCGGCACAAACCGAGCCAGAAGCGCAATCTGACGAACCGGCTATTGTTTACCCCGCTTACTTCGAGCCAGGCCGCTATGAGGGTTTGCCGAACGAGGTTTATCACGCAGCGAACGGTATCAGCTCTATCACCACACGTAACTCGCCACTGTGGAAAACAGCGCCGAAGCAGCAGATCGCTTATTTGGCAGTGAAGTACTGGGCACGCTTGTACTGCCCTGAAGTCATCCTCGGCGTCTACAGCCCAGATGAAGTTGAGCCGCGTACTGAGAAAGAGATTAACCCGGCACCGAAGCACGTTAACCTGGCTGAAATTTCTGGTGACACCGTCACAACCACGCAAAGCGCACAGGAATCGTCGGTAAATATCGACTCTCTTGCCGATGATTTCCGCGAACGAATCGATGCCGCTCAGGATGTTGATAGTGCAAAAGCACTGCGCGCTGATATCGAAAGCGCGAAGACCACGCTCGGTTCAGCCCTGTTCACTGAGCTGAAGAACAAAGCGGTGAAGCGCTACTACCTGGTTGATTCACGTAACAAGGTTGAGGCCGCGATCAACTCCCTGCCGTCTCCGGGCGAACCGGATGCAACGGCGCGTTTCGGGGAAGTTGAGCGAGTTCTTGCAACTGCGAAACGTCATCTGGGCGACGAGCTGCACGATCAGTTCAGCATCACCCTGGCGGATATGAAACCGGAATACGTGGCCTAAGGGAGGCGGGAGGGTCCGCCCTCCCGGTAACAAGATGAGTAAATCTTTAAACGCACGCTGCATCCGCCGCTGGGAAATTGAGTTCAAAGGGCGTTGCGATTCGAAAGTAAGTCCTTGGTGGCGCAAACACCACCTTCGCGGTTACATCCGGGAATGCGCCCTGGCAACTGCCGACTGCATGGTTGAGCGTATGGCTGAGGACAACGCTCTGGTTGATTTTCAAGATAATGGTCGCGGCTGGTCACCGGAGTTCTCTGCCTGGTACCACGAACGCCGAGAACAGTACCTCAAAGAGGCGCGCGACTATCTAAACGAAGACGCCACCAATGACGAGATCGACGAGGAAATCCAGAACGAGCTGGAGGCCTGGAATGACTGAGCTGAATTATAACCCGGCAGACCCCGATAAAATGCAACTCCCGAAGGGTAAGACCTGCGGCGACTGCGCCCATATCCGTCGCTGTAAGGCAATTTTCGGGCATACCGAAACCGATGCCTATTGCGATTGGTCGCCGTCCCGAGCGGTTTTCCGTCAACCATCGAATCCAGAAGGCGGTGACCATGCGATTAATTAACCGAGGCAACCAGCAATCCCCGTTAGCGCGTCAGGCATGCGACATAGCACTGGCCACTCATGCAGAACGTTACGGCGACTATGGCCGCAGCAAGATGAAGGAGACGTACACGGTGAGAGTTGAAGGTGTGAAGGTATGGGTGGAAGTGGTGAACCGTAAGGCGAGCTATGTGGCCACGGCAATGACAGGTATGCGCCGGTTGCGCGCGCTGCCGGGTCAGGTGAGTTGATAACGATATTTCATTAACAGTTTTCCGGCAGCTCTATAATAAGTTGCCGGAAGCCGGAGGTAGTATGGCCAAGCTTCTTAATCTGCTGGAATGGGCGAATTCAACTTATTCAACCCCACCGTCTCTTTCAACACTTCGCCGCTGGGCGCGGGAGGGGCGTATTTACCCTGCTCCGGAACTTCACGGCAAAGAATATAAGGTTCAGCCAGATGCCATCTATGTGGATCCGAGCAAAAAGAACCTTCGTCACAAAGCAAAACGCATATCGCTGCCAACTGGCGGCACTCTACTGGAGAGACTGACTCATGGCGAAAAGGCCAGTACGTTACGACGCTAACCTGCCCCGTAACCTGACCTATCGTAAAAGAGACAGGCTTTATAGCTGGCGAAACCCGATTACCGGTCAAGAATTATCTCTTGGCCGGATCGACAGAAAGGACGCCATTTCTCAGGCCATCGAGGCCAACAACTACATCGACCAAAATTACCTTCCGTCAGCGCTGCTTGACCGCATAAAGGAAACACCAACATTTACGGTGAAAGCGTGGCTTGAGCGCTACGAAGTAATTCTTGAGCGAAGAGAATTAAAGCCCAACACGATGAAGGTCAGGCGCAATCAGATCGCCACTATCAGTGATGAATTCGGACGTATGCCGCTATCGGCGGTCAGCACAAAGGACATATCTACTTTCCTGGAGAGTTACATACTCTGCGATAAGAAGAGCATGGCCTCCGGCCTGCGTTCGGTATTGTTGGATATTTTCAGAGAGGCGATCGTCGAGGGGCATATTGAAAGGAATCCGGCAGAGCCGACAAGAACGCCGACACCCAAAGTGAAGCGCGAGCGTCTTCTACTTGAACAGTTCGAGATAATAAGGGATGCCGCAACCGCCCATTCCGAATGGGCTGCAAATGCTTGTGACCTGGCGCTGGTCACCGGGCAAAGAAGAGAGGACGTATCGTTGTTCAGATTCAGCGATATCAGGGATGGAAGATTGTTTGTCACGCAGGAAAAGACAGGTCACAAATTAGCGTTGCCGCTTGATTTGCGACTGGACTCTGCTGATTTGGTATTGCAGGATGTTATTGACCGTTGTCGTAAAAACAACCCGTCAGACTTCATGCTTTATTCAGCGGTGAGACGTGGCGGCAGGAAGCCAGGGCCATTAACTCCGGACGGAATTACCCAGGCATTTTCTGATATCAGGGATTCTACAGAGTTAAAGTTTGGTCCCAACCCTCCTCCTTTCCATGAGATCAGGAGCTTGGCGAGCAGACTGTATGAAAGGGAGCGCGGAGAGGATTTCGCACAGAGACTGCTGGGGCATAAAAATTTAACAATGACCAAAAAATACCTGGACGCACGCGGTGCAGAATATGTTATGGTTTAGACAGGATATGGAAATTTCGAGTAATTTTCGTGGGATTACGTGATAGCACCGAAAAAACCCAACGAAAACAAGTACATAAAAAGAGACCGAATACGATTCCTGTATTCGGTCCAGGGAAATGGCTCTTGGGAGAGAGCCGTGCGCTAAAAGTTGGCATTAATGCAGGCTAAGTTACCCTGCCATTTAAGAATAGATGACAGCGCCAGGTTTTCCAGTCCGCGACTAAAGTGGCCGGAAAAAAAGGACGTTTGTTACGCATCCAAACGCAAAAACCGCAAGTTCTCGTGTGAGATCCTTGCGGTTTTTTATTGGAAATCAGAGCGCTACATCTGACAATTAGCAGAGCTTTTCTGCACGCTCCACAAACGGTGCCAGGCTCATTTTTTCGCCCGGTTTCGCCGGATCATCAATCTGGATAATCTCGATCGGCTTTGCCGTGGTTTTTCCGCTCTCCATCTGCTGTCTGGCAACATCATTCAACGGGTATTGTACCAGCGTACTGGGATTGATGACATACAGCGCGTTACCCGGGCGGCAGGTCAGCATCACCTCTTCCCGATTAAACGCCCACTTATCTTTGCCAACCTCAAAACGGCTGACGGTAATGACCTGCGGCGCAGCCAGCGCGGCTCCGGAGCTTGCCAGGAGTAATAAAGAGATAATGATTTTTTTCATGCGTTTCGCCAGTCCATCAATCAGAAAGGTTCAAGGGTTGCGAACAGGCTGACAATTGCCAGCACAACGGCTCCTATACCCCATTCCAGCTTGGTCATCCAAATAAAATAGAGAGTCATGCCGCGGTTATCCTGCTGCATGCGTGGTACCAGAACATACCGATTCACCAGCGCAATCGCCACCATTAGCATGACCAGGGCACCTTTTAACAAAAGCAGCCGCCCGTAAGCCATGTGCCAGGGAACAGAAAAACCGACAATAAACAGCGCATTCATAATACCGGTAAGTAAAACACCAATAACAAAAAGATGCCCGTAGCGGGAGAAACGCATCATGGTGCTGATGGCCTGTTCTCGCCAGCGGCCATGCGCCATTCGCATACAGTAAAGTACGGGTAGCAGGCCACCGAACCAGGCGGCGGCGCATATCAGATGCAAGGCATGGTTAACCTGCTGGATTGCCCCAGTAATACCACTATGCAGCGTCGCATGCCCGACGCCAGCCAGCAAAATAAACTGCGCAATCGTCAGCATTAACAGCCGTCGCGGCATGCTACGCGGTACGATAATAACCACCACCAGAGTGACCAGCGCGAGGATAATCTGCCATAACCAGACGCCGCCAAACTGCGTTTGCAACACCGCGCCCCATACATCTGTAGAGATAACATCCCGCCAGCCTGAGCCCATTAACCCACCCTGGATCGCCAGCATCAGCGTCGCGCTGATAAAGCTCCACGTTGCGGCATGCCGTTGCAGACGCAAAAAACGACGCATCATTAAACGACGAACCGAAACGGGAGCCAGCCATGCGCCGTAAAGCGCACAACCAAACACCAGCATCAAAGTGGTAAAATGGATAAACCGTAATGCAACCCAGGTAAATGCCAGCATCGGTTATTTCACGCTAAAGGTATATTGCCCCTTCGTCTTGTGACCATCCACGGAAACAACGTGCCAGTCGACCGTATATTTTCCTGCTTCAAGTGTTTGATCAAGCGGAACAATCAGCTGCGTTTTGTCCTGCTCACTGCGTGACGCCTTGCCCGTTTTGATCTGTTCTTTGTTTGGACCTGTCAGGGTTGCGCCGCTGAATCCCGGCTCTACGCCTTCAGAAAAATTCAGCGTCAACGCCTGAGGAGATGCCACAACCTCGGCATTAGCAGCCGGGCTTTGTTTTGTGAGGTGGGCATGCGCCAGGGCGGCGGGCGTTGCCAGCACGCTGGCGAGTACGATGAGAGCGCTGCGAAGCATAGATGCAGATGAAGCCATTTCAACTATTCCTTTTTGTTATGTCTAATCTATAGAGAATAACCTTCTACAATGATCGAGTCGAGAATCATCATTTCGGTCTTGCCATTAATGCACACTCTTAGTAACTTTGCGCGCCGAAAGACAGAGAAAAGGAGAAGCCCATGAACATCAATCTGGCCAAACTTGAGCAAGCGGAAATGGATAAGGTCAATGTTGACCTGGCCGCTGCGGGTGTAGCGTTTAAGGAGCGATACAACATGCCGGTTGTTGCCGAAGTTGTTGAGCGTGAACAGCCCGAACATTTACGCGACTGGTTTCGCGAAAGACTCATCGCGCACCGACTGGCATCCGTTTCCCTTTCACGTTTACCTTACGAGCCTAAAGTTAAATAAAACTTATACTACGTTACGATTCCTTACATGATGGCTGCTACAGTATAAGTATATTCTTAATCTATACTTTCAGGATGATTGTAGACACTATGAAAAGGAAATCATTATGTCACACTGGAAAATCGCAGCAGCGCAGTACGAACCTCTTCACACCTCAGTTACCGAGCATGTCGCACATCACCTGCAATTCATTCAGGCAGCCGCCCAATGCCAATGTGAATTGCTGGTCTTTCCTTCCCTCTCCTTGTTAGGTTGTGTTGATGAACATGACGCGCTTCCTGCCCCGCCCGATGAAGCGCTGTTAGAACCTCTCGCCCATGCCGCCGTGACTTATCGTATGACAATCATTGCGGGACTACCGGTGGAACATAACAACCGGTTCGTAAAAGGCATCGCGCTCTTTTCTCCCTGGATGACCTCGCCCTTAACGTTTCATCAAAGTCACGGAGCCTGTATCGCCAGACAGCAAAATGCCATTAGCGTAGTGGATAGCCAACCGGAAGGAATCGATATCGACCCGGCTTACTCCCTGTTCACGAGCAGTCAGTCCATTAGCGAACCCGAATTGCTCTCCTCCACATCTCGTCTACAGAGTTTCTCGCATAAGTTTGCCATAGCTGTATTAATGGCCAACGCGCGTGGCAGCAGCGCGTTATGGGATGAGCGAGGCCGATTGATTGTTCGCGCAGACAGCGGTTCTTTGCTGTTAACCGGTCAACGCACGCCACGGGGTTGGCAAGGTGATATCATTCCATTACGCTAGTCGTTTTGGGTCAGGAGCATGGCATGTTGCGCATAATAGATACAGAAACCTGTGGTCTACAGGGAGGCATTGTTGAAATTGCTTCTGTCGATGTGGTTGACGGAAAAATAGTCAACCCAATGAGCCACCTGGTACGCCCTGACCGCCCCATCAGCCCACAGGCGATGGCTATCCATCGCATTACTGAAGCAATGGTGGCCGATAAGCCGTGGATTGAAGACATCATCCCGCAGTATTACGGCAGCGAGTGGTACGTGGCGCACAATGCCAGCTTTGACCGCCGCGTATTACCCGATATGCCCGGAGAGTGGATTTGCACCATGAAGCTCTCCCGTCGTTTGTGGCCGGGGATCAAATACAGCAACATGGCGCTGTATAAATCGCGCAAGCTGAGCGTACAGACGCCAGCGGGTCTCCACCATCACCGCGCCCTGTACGACTGCTACATCACTGCTGCACTCCTGATCGACATCATGCAGACGTCAGGCTGGACAGCCGATCAAATGGTCGATATTACCGGCCGTCCCGCGTTACTCACTACTTTCACTTTTGGTAAGTACCGCGGAAAACCGGTATCAGAAGTGGCTGAACGCGATCCGGGCTATCTGCGCTGGTTATTTAATAACCTTGATAATATGAGCCCGGAACTGCGATTAACGCTAAAACACTATTTGGATCACGCCTGAGCAGGCAGTGTTCCCTGCGCCAGTCCAATCAAAAAAGCGTACTCAAGAGCCACACCTTCGTAAGATTTAAAACGCCCGGATTTACCGCCGTGTCCGGAATCCATATCCGTGCAAAGTAGCAGCAAACGATCGTCCGTTTTCAGCTCACGCAGTTTTGCCACCCATTTTGCTGGTTCCCAGTATTGCACCTGGGAATCGTGTAATCCCGTCGTGACCAGCAGATGCGGATACGCCTGCGCGGTTACATTGTCATACGGACTGTAGCTTTTCATATAGGTGTAATACTCTTCGTCCTGCGGATTACCCCACTCTTCAAACTCACCGGTCGTCAGGGGAATTGATTCATCCAGCATTGTGGTCAGCACATCGACAAACGGCACCTGAGCAATAACACCATGGAAGCGTTCCGGGCGCTCATTAATGGCGACGCCCATTAACATGCCCCCGGCGCTTCCTCCCATGCCATAACATAACTCAGGCGCGCCATAGCCCATTTTTAGCAGCGCATCACAGACGTCGAGGTAATCATTAAAAGTATTTTTCTTGCGCAGAAACTTACCGTCCTCGTACCACTGTTGTCCTAATTCACCACCGCCACGCACATGGGCAATGGCGTAAACAAAGCCGCGATCCAGTAAGCTTAAACGGCTGCTGCTGAAATCGGCATCCATGCTGGCGCCATATGAGCCATAGCCATAAACCAGTAACGGATTTTTTCCTTTCAGGAAATACTTTTGATGATAAACCAGCGAAACCGGAACCTCGGTGCCATCACGTGCCGTTATCCATACGTGTTCGCTACGGTAATTCGCCGCATCAAATCCGGGGACCTCCGTCTGCTTAAGCACACGACGTTCCCCGGTGTCCATATCCAGTTCAAACAATGTGTCCGGGGTAGTCATGGAGGAATAGCCATAGCGCAGGCGCGATGTCTCCGGCTCTGGATTATAGGCAAGCCAGGTCACATATGCCGGATCGTCAAAGGCGATCCCGACCACTTCGCGCGTTTTACGATTAATCTGCCGCAAGCTGGTTAAGCCCCGCTGACGCTCTTCTACCACCAGCCAGTCGGTGAATAACGTAAAGCCCTCCAGCATCACGTTGTCACGCGGTGGGATCAGCATCTCCCAGGCTTGCTCATCACGAACACGGGTACGGTACAGGCCGAAATTTTTCCCCTGACGGTTGGAGCGCAGATAAAAGTTGTGCTGATAGTGATCGAGACTGTATTCGTGGTCTTTGCGTCGCGCTAAAAAGACCAACGGTTCGGCATCTGCCAGTTCTGCATCAAGCAACAAAACTTCACTGGTGGTCGCACTGGCAATGTGGATAATCACATAATGCAATGATGTGGTTTTATGCAGACTGACATAAAACATGTCATCGGCTTCTTCATACACCAGCTCATCCAGTGACGATGGCGAACCGACTGTATGTCGCCAGACCTGATACGGCAATAACGTCGTTTCGTGCTTGCGCACGTAATAGAAAGTCTGAGAATCATTCGCCCATACGAGATCCGCTTCGACGTTTTCCAGCACTTCCGGATACCAGTTGCCGCTTTGCAGGTTGCGAAAACGCACGCCATATTGCCGGCGAGAGAGATAATCTTCGGCCAGTGCCATGATGGTGTTATCCGGTGATATCGCCAGTCCTCCCAGCGTATAAAACTCGCTGTGTGCCGCGCGCTGGTTCCCATCCAACAAAGTGTCCCAATCATCCCACTCTTCACTGAAGGCAGACTGACGCTGATAAATGGCATATTCGCACCCCGGTTCATAAATATGCCGGTAGCGATAACCATTCTTAACATAGGGGGCAGAAGCATCCTGAGGCGGGATACGGTCGATAATCTCTTTCAGGACGCGATCCTGCAAAGCCTGCTGCGAGGCCATAACCTGACGGCCATACGCATTTTCTTGTTGCAGATAATCCAGCACTTCTGGCTGCGAGCGAGTGTCATCTCGCAACCAGTAATAATTATCAACACGAGTATCGCCATGCTGCGTCATGGCGTGGGGAATACGAGAAGCTTTTGGTAGCATGTCATTGTTCTTTTGCTTAAACATCCTATAAGGGTGGCAAAAGACAGCAATGATGCAAGCGAAACATGCGCCTTAGCGGTAAGTAATTAACCCGGTAACGCCTGTTTTTGTTCCTTGAGATCCTGTTCAATGCCTTCACGAACATCCTGCGGGATCTTCAACGCATCGCCCAGCGCATTGAGATAACTACGTTCCATAAAGTGGTCGATATCAATCGCCGCACAGCTCAGGAAGTAAATTTCTAGCGCTTCTTCTTCGTTACGGATCCCATGCGCCAGTCGTTGAGGGTCTAACGGTTGTTCGATGGCGCGTTCAATCAGAACGCGGCCCTGCTCTTCCACGCCCGCTTCACGGAGCTGCTGCTCAATGGCGCTACGTTCTTTGGCATCAATATGGCCATCGCTTTTCGCCGCAAAAACCAGCGCCAGAATCAGACGTTCAGTTCGCTCATCCAGCGGTGAGCTTTGTGCGCCAAACTGCGGCTCATCCTGATGCGCTGCGCGAATTTTATCCTTGTACTTGTTCCATAACACAGTCCCGGCAACCGCGCCGCCGCCCACCAGAAGCGCGCTGGTACCGTATTTACTCAGTAATTTACGAGAAGATTTGTTGGCAACCAGTAATCCTGCCAGACCGCCTAACGCGCCTGGAACGAGAAGTTTACTCAGCCCTTGCTCGCCAGAAGATGACGCGGAGGAAGCTTTTTGCCCAAGAAGAGATTGTAGTTGATTTAGCCAGTTAGCCATTTTGCCCCTCAAGTACAGACGAATAATCATCAAAGCGTACCCGAGGGGATGTCAGGAAGTGTTCAGGTCATCAAAAGATGTGCAAATACCTCCGTTACTGCGGCTGATACTCCGCTGTTCCGGCTTTGCAGTCGACTTTTACCTGATAGTGAATATCCGCACTTTTACCGCGAACCGTCAGGGGAACTGACCATTTCCCGTCTTTGCCCGTAATATCGGGCGTGTTTACCCAGGCGACAGGATCGGCTTGCCCGACGCGCTTTTGATCGTCAGCCCAGCGCGCGATGCGATTTTGTTGATAATCACGTTTCACGCTCGCCGCAATACCGTTAGCGTCCAGTCCCTCACACTTGGGAAACTGGACGTTTTTGCTTTCCATATTTGCCGCAAATACAGATACGCTGGCAGACAGCAGCAGCAGCAGCAGCAGGCTCAATAACGTTCTTTTTTTATACATTCTTTTCTCCTTAATCTCCCCTTCGTCATTCAGATTGCCTGTAGCAACGTGAAATAACGTCAGGGATTGCACAATGATTCAGGGAAAAGCATGGTACAAAACGTCAGGAGCGCAAGTCGTTTCAGGCAGCCTGAGTATCATCCCCAGCGTGCGCATCGTTTTCGACAGCCTGCGGCGAAGGCAGCTTGCCATTTTTCAGAATGGCGCTCAGCACATCTTTTTGCTCAGCCAGCCACAGGGAAAGCGCTTCGCGCTGCTCGTCTTCAAGCGCTACCGGCGATTGCTCCAGCCATGTGTCGAGCAGATCTGCTGTATCCAGCATTTTGTCATACGCATCGGCTTCCTTTTTGCTGGTAAACGACATTTTTTCCTCACCTTCCCGAATGACTACGTATTTAACTTCAACCGCCATTTTGCAGCCTCTTAAATTACCTGTATTTATGTACAGTATATTCTTTTTAAGCCCTGAAATCAACCTGGTAATAAAGACAGACGCAAACGTTTTCGTATATACTGCGCCCAGATAAAACAGGGGATTAATTTATGACGTTATTAGGCACAGCGCTGCGTCCAGCAGCAACGCGAGTGATGTTATTAGGTTCGGGAGAACTGGGTAAAGAAGTAGCAATTGAATGTCAACGCTTGGGTGTGGAAGTCATTGCCGTGGATCGTTACCCCGACGCGCCAGCCATGCACGTTGCCCATCGCTCATACGTTATCAACATGCTGGATGGCGAAGCATTACGCCAGCTCGTCGAGCGTGAAAAACCACATTATATCGTGCCGGAAATTGAGGCGATCGCCACGGATATGCTGGTAAAACTGGAGCAGGAAGGCCAGCGTGTTGTGCCATGTGCAAGAGCAACGCAACTGACCATGAACCGGGAAGGAATCCGTCGCCTCGCCGCCGAAGAATTGTCTCTACCGACCTCTTCTTACCGCTTTGCTGACAGTGAAGTCCGCTTTCGCGAAGCCGTCGCTGAAATCGGCTACCCTTGCATCGTGAAACCGGTAATGAGTTCATCCGGTAAAGGACAAAGCTTTATCCGTTCAGCCGATCAGCTCGCTGCAGCCTGGGACTATGCTCAACAGGGCGGTCGGGCTGGTGCCGGACGCGTTATCGTCGAAGGCGTAGTGAATTTTGATTTTGAAATCACCCTGCTAAGCGTTAGCGCCGTTGATGGCGTGCATTTCTGCGCGCCGGTTGGACATCGACAGGAAGATGGCGATTATCGCGAGTCCTGGCAGCCGCAACAGATGAGTGAACTGGCGCTGGCGCGCGCGCAGGAGATTGCCCGCAAGGTGGTTCTGGCGCTGGGTGGTCACGGACTGTTTGGCGTGGAGCTGTTTGTCTGCGGTGATGAGGTGATTTTCAGCGAAGTCTCCCCTCGCCCTCACGACACGGGTATGGTGACCTTAATTTCGCAGGATCTGTCTGAGTTTGCCCTGCACGTACGTGCATTTCTCGGTCTGCCCGTTGGCGAAATCCGCCAGTATGGGCCTTCTGCTTCCGCTGTTATTCTGCCGCAACTTACCAGTCAGAATATCACGTTTGATAACGTGCAGGCCGCTGTAGGTGCGGGTATGCAAGTTAGGTTCTTTGGCAAACCGGAAATCGACGGGAGCCGTCGTCTGGGCGTTGTGCTGGCCACAGCACAGAGCATTGAAGATGCGGTGATACGCGCGAAAGACGCGGCCGCACAGGTGAAAGTTACTGGATAAAAAAACGGGCCGAATGGCCCGTTACAGATTCGATGCCCGGTAGTGATTACCGGGCATTTTGCACAATTATTGCTTCGCGCCTTCAACAGCCTCACGAGCCAGTTTGGTAATGCGATCGTAATCACCTGCTTCCAGCGCATCTGCCGGAACCAGCCAGGAACCGCCGATGCATAGCACGCTTTTCAGTGCCAGGTAGTCGCGGTAATTCGCTGGAGAGATACCACCGGTTGGGCAGAAACGGACCTGTGAGAACGGACCCGCAATCGCCTGCAGCGCTTTAGTACCGCCATTTGCTTCAGCAGGGAAGAATTTGAACTCTTTCAAACCGTAGTCCATACCCAGCATCAGTTCAGATACGGTGCTGATACCAGGGATCAGCGGAATAGTGCCTTCAGTTGCGGCTTTCAGCAACGGCTCGGTCAGACCCGGACTGATAGCAAACTGTGCACCGGCTTCGGTAACTTCAGCTAGCTGTTGTGGATTCAGTACAGTACCTGCACCAACGATAGCGTCCGGAACTTCTTTTGCGATCGCGCGAATGGCATCCATCGCACATGCGGTACGTAGGGTCACTTCCAGAACGCGCACGCCGCCTGCAACCAGCGCTTTTGCCATCGGCACTGCGTGTTCCAGTTTATTAACCACGATAACCGGTACAACCGGGCCAGTGGTCAGGATTGCTTCTGCACTTGTCTTCCAGTTTTTCATCAGAGTTTTCTCTCGCCTGATTACAAAATAAGTCTTAAAAAGTGATACAGGTTGCGCCCTGTTCCGCACCGGACAGCTTTTCACGCAACGCGCTGAACATTTCACGGCCTGTGCCCACGCGCGATGCGCTGAGGTCAGGAATATGAGGCTGACGAGAAGCAAGTTCCTCTTCATCAACCAGCAGCGTCAATTCACCTGTCTGTCCATTCACACGAATGATGTCGCCATCGCGTACTTTTGCCAGCAGCCCGCCATCATAGGCTTCTGGGGTTACATGGATTGCTGAAGGCACTTTACCTGAAGCACCTGAAAGTCGTCCATCGGTAACTAACGCAATTTTGAAACAACGGTCCAATAATACACCAAGTGGCGGCATGAGTTTATGTAATTCTGGCATTCCGTTTGCTTTTGGTCCCTGATGGCGCACAACTACTACGCAATCACGATCGAGCAGTCCCGCATCGAAGGCAGGCAATACATCATGCTGACTTTCGAAAACAACCGCGGGCGCTTCAATCACCTGATTTTCTACCGGTACCGCCGACGTTTTCATCACTGCGCGGCCGAGGTTTCCACTCAGCACTTTGGTGCCGCCGTGGTGGGAGAAAGGCTGGTCAAAGGTGGCTATCACGTTGCTGTCCAGCGACTTCGCCGCACCTTCACGCCAGTCCAGCTCACCCTCGTTGAGCCAGGGTTCCATGGTGTAGCGCGATAAACCAAACCCGGCAACGGTGTTCACATCTTCATGCAGCAGACCCGCGTTAAGCAGTTCACGCATTAACACCGGCACGCCACCCGCCGCCTGGAAGTGGTTAATGTCTGCCGGACCATTCGGGTACAGACGCGCCATCAGCGGCACGATATCGGACAGATCGGAGAAGTCGTCCCAGTTAATCAGAATACCGGCCGCGCGCGCCATTGCGACCAGGTGCATTGTATGGTTAGTGGAGCCCCCGGTCGCCAGCAGCGCGACAATACCGTTGACCACCACTTTTTCATCGATCATTTTACCGATCGGCATCCATTCATTGCCGTTGCCGGTCAGACGCGTTACCTGACGAGCCGCAGCGGCGGTCAACGCTTCGCGCAGCGGCGCATCCGGGTGCACGAATGAGGATCCTGGCAGTTGCATCCCCATAAACTCCACTACCATCTGGTTGGTGTTTGCCGTGCCATAGAACGTACAGGTACCCGGTGCGTGATAAGACGCAGCTTCGGATTCAAGCAGCGCCATACGATCGACTTTACCTTCAGCATACAGCTGACGGATACGCACTTTTTCTTTGTTCGCCAGACCACTCGCCATCGGGCCGGAGGGAATAAAGATCGAAGGCAGATGACCAAATGACAGTGCCGCCATCACCAGACCCGGGACAATTTTGTCGCACACGCCAAGGAATAACGCGCCGTCAAACATATTGTGTGAGAGTCCCACAGCAGCCGACATAGCAATCACTTCGCGACTCAACAGCGAAAGCTCCATCCCATCCTGTCCCTGGGTCACACCGTCGCACATCGCAGGAACACCGCCAGCAACCTGGCCTACCGCATTGGCTTCATGCAGCGCTTTACGAATGATGTCCGGGTAATGCTCGTACGGCTGATGTGCGGAAAGCATGTCGTTATAGGAGGTAATGATCGCGATATTGTTACGCAGCATGCTTTTCAGCGAAGCCTTGTCATCCGGCTGGCAGGCAGCAAAACCATGCGCCAGGTTACCGCACGCCAGTTGTGAACGATGAACGGTAGTCGATTTCGCTTGTTCAATACGGGCAAGGTAGGCGGAACGTGTGTCGCGAGAACGTTCGACGATACGTTGTGTTACGCGTAACAAATTCGGATTCATAGAGGCTCCTAAAATTTATCTGTCAGAGCGTTGGAAAAACAATGTGTTTCAGTTGGGTTAAAAACAGCTGAATCGCTTGTTAGCCGTAGCTCAGGGGCAAAATCGTTTCAGGCAGTGTAATAAAAAAAGCCCCGCGGGTGAATCCACGCGAGGCTTAAAAGTGCAAAAATTATTCTACAATCTGTGTTAGATCATGTTACCGGTAAAATAACACCTATGGGCTAGATGATATTTTACTCGAATTCGTTCCAGGAACGACCATCACGGGTAATCATGGCCACAGAGGCAACCGGTCCCCAGGTCCCGGCCTGATAAGGCTTCGGCGCGTCGTTGTCCATTGCCCAGGCTTCGGTAATAGAGTCGACCCACTTCCATGCTTCTTCAACTTCATCTCGACGCACAAACAGCGCCTGAATGCCGCGCATCGTTTCAAGCAGCAGACGCTCATAAGCGTCGGCCAGATGTGTTTGGTTGAAGGTTTCGGAGTAGCTCAGATCAAGTTTGGTAATTTGCAGGTTATGCTTGTGATCCAGACCCGGCACTTTGTTCAGTACCTGGATATCGACACCTTCATCAGGCTGCAAACGGATGGTCAGCTTGTTCTGTGGCAGGTCCTGCCAGGATTCTCTGAACAGGTTCAGCTCAGGCGTTTTGAAGTAAACCACGACTTCAGAGCACTTGGTCGGTAAACGTTTACCAGTACGCAGGTAGAATGGAACACCCGCCCAGCGCCAGTTATCGATATCCACACGGATTGCCACAAACGTTTCCGTATTGCTGCTCTTGTTCGCACCTTCTTCTTCCAGGTATCCCGGAACTTTTTTGCCCTGGGCAAAACCGGCGGTGTACTGACCGCGAACCGTTTTTTCTCGCACGTTCGAACGATCGATGCGACGCAGTGATTTCAGTACCTTCACTTTTTCATCACGGATGCTGTCAGCGCTCAGATCGGACGGTGGAGACATCGCGATCATGCATAGGATTTGCAGCAGATGGTTCTGGATCATGTCGCGCATCTGACCGGCCTGGTCAAAGTAGCCCCAGCGCCCTTCAATGCCCACTTCTTCCGCCACGGTAATTTCTACGTGATCGATAGTGCGGTTATCCCAGTTGTTCACAAACAGGGAGTTGGCAAAACGCAGTGCCAACAGGTTCAGTACCGTCTCTTTGCCGAGATAGTGGTCGATGCGGTAAACCTGGCACTCTTCGAAATACTCGCCGACCTGATCGTTGATTTCGCGCGATGTTGCCAGTGACGTTCCTAACGGTTTTTCCATCACCACGCGGGCAGGCTTAGCATTCAGCTTTGCTTCACCCAAACCTTTGCAGATTGCGCCAAAAGTGCTTGGCGGCATCGCGAAATAGTTAATAGTGGTACGTGATTTCTGATCCAGCATTTCACCCAGACGGCTAAATGCGGCGGTATCATTGACGTCCAGATTACAAAACTCCAGACGACCGCTGAGGGTCTCCCATAAACCTTCATCGATTTTTTCTTTCATGAAGGTTTCGAGCGCTTCGCGCACAACCTTGGTATAAGCTGCTTTGTTCCAGTCGGCACGCCCAACCCCAATGATACGGGTTTCCGGGTTAATCTGGCCGGCCTTTTCCAGTTGATACAGGGAAGGCAGCAATTTCCGTCGCGCCAGGTCGCCCTTCGCACCGAAAATGACCAGGTCACATGCCTGGGCTGTTTGCGTTACCGCCATGTCATTCTCCTCAATTAAGTGCCTGGTGCTTTTGCCAGACACTGGTTGTAATTTTATTACAGTGCACTGTACTGCTTTTACGTGAATCCGGAAACCGTAAACGCTTATCCAGCCGTGCTGTTACCGCGAACAGCCGCTTTATTGGCGTATAACCCATCAAAATGGATAAAAAAGTCGTATTTTTCGTACCCATGACGAAGTATGAAAATCCGACTCCGATCATGTAATGAAAAAAAACAACAACTATTCTGTCCATTTTGCTCCGTTGCTGCATTAGCAGGGGTAATATCTATACACTAAATTGTGTATCGGTTTCCCCGTATCGCTGAAATCGTTTTTGCCCATGACCCATGAGTCTACCTACATCATGAATATGCTGGAAAAAATCCAGTTAAAACTGGAACATTTGAGCAAGTCAGAGCGTAAAGTCGCCGACATTATTCTTGCCTCTCCCGAGCGGGCAATCCATTCAAGCATCGCCGCACTTGCTGTAGAAGCGAATGTCAGCGAGCCAACGGTGAACCGTTTTTGTCGCAGCATGGACACCCGCGGCTTTCCTGATTTTAAACTGCATCTGGCGCAAAGTCTGGCAAATGGCACCCCTTATGTTAATCGCAATGTGGATGAGGATGACAGCGTAGAATCTTACACGGGGAAAATCTTCGAGTCAGCGATGGCAAGCCTCGACCACGTTCGCCAGTCGCTGGATAACGCGGCGGTAAACCGGGCGGTAGATTTATTAACCCAGGCGAAGAAAATTGCCTTCTTTGGTTTAGGTTCTTCCGCCGCGGTAGCGCATGACGCGATGAATAAATTTTTCCGCTTTAACGTGCCGGTAATTTATTCCGACGATATTGTTCTGCAACGCATGAGTTGTATGAATTGTAGCGACGACGACGTCATTGTGCTTATTTCTCATACCGGAAGAACCAAAAGTCTGGTTGAACTGGCGCAGTTAGCGCGGGAAAACGATGCCATGGTTATCGCCCTCACCTCTCCCGGTACGCCACTGGCGCGGGAAGCCACGCTGGCAATTACCCTCGATGTACCGGAAGATACTGACATTTATATGCCCATGGTCTCTCGACTTGCTCAACTGACCGTGATAGATGTGCTGGCTACAGGATTTACTTTGCGCCGAGGGGCAAAATTTAGAGATAACTTGAAGCGTGTCAAGGAAGCGCTCAAGGAATCGCGTTTTGATAAAGAATTACTCATCAAGAGTGATGACCGCTAAAAGCAATAACAATGTTCTACCCTTTTATCATCCGGGTTGTTCATTTACCGTTAATGTTTGAGAACGGCCGGATCAATGTTCACGCAACACCAAGTTGTTTCAGTCAACGGAGTATTACATGTCCAGAAGGCTTCGCAGAACCAAAATCGTTACCACGTTAGGCCCGGCAACTGACCGCGATAACAACCTTGAGAAGATTATCGCCGCGGGTGCGAACGTCGTACGTATGAACTTTTCCCACGGCTCTCCAGAAGATCACAAACTGCGGGCGGATAAAGTCCGTGAAATTGCCGCAAAACTGGGACGTCATGTAGCTATTTTGGGTGACCTGCAGGGACCTAAAATCCGCGTATCCACCTTTAAAGAAGGTAAAGTATTCCTTAACGTTGGCGACAAGTTCCTGTTAGACGCCAACCTCGGCAAAGGCGAAGGCGACAAAGAAAAAGTCGGTATTGATTATAAAGGGCTGCCTGCTGACGTCGTGCCTGGCGATATCCTGCTGCTCGACGATGGTCGCGTACAGCTTAAGGTGCTGGAAGTTCAGGGCATGAAAGTCTTCACCGAAGTCACCGTCGGTGGCCCGCTATCCAATAACAAAGGCATCAACAAACTGGGCGGCGGTCTCTCTGCTGAAGCTCTGACCGAAAAAGACAAAGCCGACATCATTACCGCAGCACAAATCAGCGTTGACTATCTGGCTGTCTCCTTCCCGCGCTGCGGCGAAGATCTGAATTATGCCCGCCGTCTGGCGCGCGATGCCGGTTGCGATGCGAAAATTGTCGCCAAAGTAGAACGTGCAGAAGCCGTCTGCGACCAGAATGCGATGGATGACATCATCCTGGCTTCTGACGTAGTGATGGTAGCCCGTGGCGACCTGGGTGTTGAAATCGGTGACCCTGAGCTGGTAGGTATTCAGAAAGCGTTGATTCGTCGCGCGCGCCAGCTGAACCGTGCGGTCATCACCGCTACGCAGATGATGGAGTCGATGATTACCAACCCAATGCCGACTCGTGCGGAAGTGATGGATGTGGCTAACGCCGTCCTCGACGGCACCGATGCCGTGATGCTCTCTGCAGAAACAGCAGCAGGTCAGTACCCGGCGGAAACCGTCGCAGCAATGGCGCGCGTCTGTCTCGGCGCTGAAAAGATACCGAGCATCAACGTCTCTAAACACCGCCTTGACGTGCAGTTTGATAACGTTGAAGAAGCGATTGCGATGTCAGCGATGTACGCTGCTAACCACCTGAAAGGGGTCACCGCTATCATCGCAATGACGGAGTCCGGTCGCACTGCGCTGATGACTTCTCGTATCAGTTCCGGCCTGCCGATTTTCGCGATGTCTCGTCATGAGCGCACGCTGAATCTGACCTCCCTGTACCGCGGTGTCACCCCGGTTCACTTCGACAGCGAAACTGACGGCGTCGTTGCCGCCAATGAAGCGGTGAACCTGCTGCGCGATAAAGGCTACCTGGTTTCTGGTGACCTGGTGATCGTGACCCAGGGCGATGTGATGAGCACCATTGGCTCAACCAATACCACGCGTATTCTGACCGTAGAATAAGTCGCTTAAATGTAAAAAAGCCTCTCGTTTGAGAGGCTTTTTTTATTTCTTCGGATAGAGATCTTTGCGCTTATAGGGCTCAATCTCGCCGGGTTTACGCGTCTTAAGCAGTTTCAGAATCCAGGTGTATTGTTCGACATGAGGCGTGACAAAAATCTCCACCTCTTCGTTCATCCGTCTGGCAATGGTGTGGTCATCCGCCGTCAGGATGTCATCCATCGGTGGACGAACATGGATCGTCAGGCGGTGCGTTCTCCCATCGTATACGGGGAACAGCGGTACCACGCGCGCGTGGCAGACTTTCATCAGACGTCCAATCGCCGGTAACGTTGCTTTATAGGTAGCAAAAAAATCGACAAACTCGCTGTGTTCAGGCCCATGGTCCTGATCCGGCAGGTAGTATCCCCAATATCCCTGACGGACAGACTGAATAAACGGTTTGATGCCATCATTACGCGCATGCAAACGACCACCAAAGCGACGGCGTACCGTGTTCCAGACGTAATCGAATACCGGGTTCCCCTGATTGTGGAACATCGCAGCCATTTTCTGTCCCTGGGACGCCATCAGCATCGCCGGGATATCTACCCCCCAGCCATGTGGAACGAGAAAAATAACTTTTTCATCGTTGCGCCGCATCTCTTCGATGATTTCCAGGCCCTGCCAGTCAACCCGACTCTGAATTTTCTCCGGGCCACGTATTGCTAATTCAGCCATCATGACCATCGCCTGAGGCGCAGTTGCATACATATCATCAACAATGGCTTCACGCTCAGCTTCGCTACGTTCAGGAAAGCAGAGGGATAAATTGATCAATGCTCTGCGACGGGAGCTTTTTCCCAGTCTTCCGGCGAGCCGTCCGAGTTTTGCCAGAATAGGATCACGAAATGCTGCCGGCGTTAACGCAATACCAGCTATCGCCGCCACCCCCAGCCAGGCGCCCCAGTAGCGCGGATGGCGAAATGATTTGTGAAACTCAGGGATATACTCAATATTCTTTTTTTTCGTTTCCATGCTCTTCCAGTGTCTGGTGCCGCGAAAAGTAAATCTGCTGATAGTGTAGCGGCGCACCGTGCGCCGTACAAAATAAAAAAGCCGGCACGCATAGCGTACCGGCTTTGTCAGTGTACTAATTAATCAAAACGTAGCTGAGGCATAACCTCTTTCACCTGCGCCAGGTAATCGGTGCGATCCGAGCCGGTCAGACCCTCTGTACGCGGCAGTTTCGCCGTCAAAGGGTTCACGGCCTGCTGGTTAACCCATACTTCATAGTGCAGATGCGGCCCCGTTGAACGCCCGGTGTTACCTGACAGCGCGATACGATCGCCACGTTTCACTTTTTGGCCTGGTTTCACCAACAGCTTACGCAGGTGCATATAACGCGTGGTGTAGGTGCGACCATGACGAACCGCAACATAGTATCCGGCAGCGCCGCTACGCTTCGCTACAACCACTTCACCATCGCCCACCGACAGTACCGGCGTCCCCTGCGGCATCGCAAAGTCGACACCTTTGTGCGGCGCTACGCGTCCAGTCACCGGATTCAGGCGACGCGGGTTAAAGTTCGAGGAAATACGGAACTGTTTCGCCGTCGGGAAACGCATGAAGCCTTTCGCCAGCCCGGTACCGTTACGGTCATAGAACTTACCGTCTGCTGCACGGATGGCATAATAGTCTTTGCCTTCAGAACGTAAACGCACGCCCAGCAGTTGGCTTTGCTCGCGCTTGCCGTCCAGCATTTCGCGAGACATCAGTACCGAGAACTCATCACCTTTTTTCAGTTTGCGGAAATCCATCTGCCACTGCATGGCCTTAATCACTGCGCTGATTTCAGAGCTGGTCAGCCCGGCATCTTTGGCGCTTGCGACGAAGCTTCCGCCCACCGTGCCTTTGATACGACTGTTAACCCAATCGCCCTGTTGCATTTCGCTGCTCATTTTGAACCCCGTCGCAGTGCGATCGTAAGTACGGGTTTCACGGCGGGATACTTCCCAGGTCAGACGCTGCAGGTCACCTTCCGCGCTTAAGGTCCAGGAAAGCTGCTGACCAATTTTCAGATTACGCAGCTCTTTATCGGAAGCAGCGAGTTGACTGATATCGCCCATATCGATGCCGTACTGATTCAGAATACTGCTCAGCGTATCGCCAGTGGAGACGACATACTCATGCACACCAGCTTCACCAGACGTTTTGTCATCCAGTTCATCCTGCGGAATGGCTTCGTCTTCCTGTGCAGCCTGATCAATAGGTTCGCTTGCCTCAGGCAACAGTGAACGAATCTCGCTTTTTTCCAGCTCGATAGTTTTAACGATGGGTGCAGAATCGGGATGGTAAACATAAGGCCGCCAGACGGCGACGGCCAATGTCAGTACGGTAAGCGACCCCAGCATAACGCGATGGGGTCGCGGCAGATTATTAAATGCCAGAGCGACAGAGCGGGCTATCTGTTGCACGTATTCACTTCCTCATTAATCTCCTTTCAGGCAGCTCGCATACTGGTTGGCTAATTGGTTCAAAAACGCTGAATAGCTTGTTTTACCCAGTTTGATATTCGTACCGAGCGGATCCAACGTTCCCATTCGAACGGATGTCCCTCTCGCGACGGCTTCAACGACCGCTGGCCTGAACTGTGGCTCAGCAAAAACGCAGGTTGCTTTTTGCTCAACCAACTGTGTTCTTATTTCATGTAAACGCTGCGCACCAGGTTGAATCTCAGGGTTCACGGTAAAGTGACCAAGCGGTGTTAGTCCGTAGTGTTTTTCGTAGTAGCCATAGGCGTCATGAAAAACGAAATAACCTTTTCCCTTGAGCGGTGCGAGCTCGTTACCTACCTGCTTATCGGTTGCGGCTAATTGTGCCTCAAAATCCTTCAGGTTGGCGTCAAGTTTGGCTCGACTTTGCGGCATAAGTTCCACTAATTTTTCATGGATTGCAACCGCTGAGGCCCGCGCTATCTCTGGGGAAAGCCAAAGATGCATGTTGTAATCGCCGTGATGGTGATGCTCGTCACTTTTTTCACTGCCAGCATCATTGTGTCCATGATCGTCATCGTCGTCGTCAGCACCTTTCATGAGTAACGGTTTCACGTCATTGAGCTGCGCAATCGTTACCAGTTTCGCGTTAGGAATATTCTTAACTGACTTTTCCATAAACGCTTCCATCTCAGGGCCAATCCAAACGACTAAGTCCGCGCCCTGTAAGCGTTTTACGTCTGATGGACGCAGTGAATAGTCATGTTCGGAAGCCCCGTCTGGCAGCAAAACCTCAGTGTCTGTTACCCCGTCCGCAATGGCCGAAGCAATAAATCCCAGCGGCTTGAGCGAGGCCACCACAGCAGCATTTGCTGCCTGTGTTGCACTACCCCAAAGAGCAGCGGATAATGCTGCGAAAAGAAGCGTATTTTTATGTAACATAATGCGACCAATCATCGTAATGAATGTAAGAAATGTGATATTATAACATTCTATAACTTCTGCAAGACTAAAATTGATATGACGACTTTGGTTTCACTGGAAAATGTCTCGGTCTCTTATGGTCAACGCCGCGTCCTGTCTGACGTATCGCTTGAACTTCGACCCGGTAAAATTTTAACGCTTCTCGGCCCGAATGGTGCCGGGAAGTCTACGCTGGTGCGCGTTGTATTAGGACTGGTAGCGGCTGATGAGGGAGTTATCAAGCGTAATGGCCAATTGCGGATTGGCTATGTACCGCAAAAACTGTACCTCGATACTACGCTTCCGCTGACGGTAAGTCGGTTTATGCGCTTACGTCCCGGCACCAAAAAAGAGGATATCCTTCCGGCACTGAAGCGCGTTCAGGCCGGACATCTGATGAATGCGCCGATGCAAAAGCTCTCTGGCGGGGAAACGCAACGCGTCCTGTTAGCCCGTGCTTTATTGAATAAACCTCAGCTACTGGTGCTCGATGAGCCGACCCAGGGCGTGGATGTCAATGGGCAGGTCGCACTGTACGACCTTATCGACCAGTTGCGACGTGAACTGGATTGCGCCGTACTGATGGTTTCCCATGACCTGCATTTGGTGATGGCCAAAACCGATGAAGTACTGTGCCTGAACCATCATATTTGCTGTTCCGGTGCACCGGAAGTGGTTTCCATGCACCCGGAATTCATCTCAATGTTCGGGCAACGCGGCGCCGAACAACTCGGAATTTACCGTCATAATCACAACCACCGCCACGATTTACAGGGTCGTATCGTCTTACGCCGGGGAAATGGTCACTCATGATTGAATTGTTATTACCCGGTTGGTTAGCCGGGATCATGCTGGCCTGTGCTGCTGGCCCACTCGGCTCGTTTGTGGTCTGGCGTCGAATGTCTTATTTCGGTGATACGCTGGCCCACGCTTCGCTGCTGGGAGTCGCCTTTGGCCTGCTGCTGGATGTAAACCCTTTCTATGCGGTTATCGCCGTCACTTTGTTGCTGGCTGGCGGTCTGGTATGGCTTGAAAAGCGCCCTCACCTTGCGATCGATACCTTACTGGGCATTATGGCGCATAGTGCATTGTCGCTGGGGCTGGTTGTCGTCAGCCTGATGTCCAACATCCGTGTGGATCTGATGGCATACCTGTTTGGTGATTTGCTCGCCGTGACGCCTGAAGATCTTATCTCCATCGCCATCGGCGTGGTTATTGTTCTGGCGATTCTGTTCTGGCAGTGGCGTAACCTGCTGTCGATGACCATCAGTCCGGATCTGGCATTTGTCGATGGCGTGAAGCTGCAACGCGTGAAGCTGCTGCTGATGCTGGTTACGGCGTTAACGATTGGCGTGGCGATGAAGTTTGTCGGGGCGTTGATTATCACCTCGCTGCTTATTATCCCTGCGGCGACCGCCCGTCGCTTTGCCCGTACGCCGGAACAGATGGCAGGAGTTGCCGTTGGTGTGGGAATGATAGCGGTTACAGGCGGGTTGACCTTCTCGGCCTTCTATGACACCCCGGCAGGTCCCTCCGTGGTGCTGTGTGCCGCGCTGCTGTTTATTTTCAGCATGATGAAAAAGCAAGCGAGCTAAGCATGCGTTGCCCGGTGGCGCTGCGCTTACCGGGCCTACAAAATCGCCCAGGCCTTATAAGCGTAGCGACATCATGCATTAAGGCATCTGTGGCGGTGTAATGCCAAAATGGTTCCAGGCGCGCACGGTTGCCATACGTCCACGCGGCGTACGCTGCAGAAAACCTTGCTGAATCAGATATGGCTCAAGCACGTCCTCAATGGTTTCACGCTCTTCCCCGATCGCCGCTGCCAGGTTATCCAGTCCGACCGGTCCGCCAAAGAATTTGTCGATAACCGCCAGCAGCAACTTACGGTCCATATAATCAAATCCTTCCGCATCCACATTGAGCATATCCAGCGCCTGAGCGGCGATATCTGCTGAAATCGTGCCGTCATGCTTCACTTCGGCGAAATCACGTACCCGGCGTAATAAGCGGTTGGCGATACGCGGCGTACCGCGAGCGCGGCGTGCCACTTCCAGCGCGCCTTCATCGCTCATTTCCAGGCCCATAAAACGCGCACTGCGTCCTACAATGTGCTGCAGATCAGCCACCTGATAGAATTCCAGGCGCTGTACAATACCAAAACGGTCACGCAACGGAGACGTTAACGACCCGGCGCGCGTCGTCGCCCCGATTAGCGTAAACGGTGGCAGATCGATCTTGATCGAACGTGCAGCCGGCCCTTCACCAATCATGATATCCAGCTGATAATCTTCCATCGCCGGATACAGCACCTCTTCCACCACCGGTGAAAGACGATGGATTTCATCGATAAACAGCACATCGTGGGGTTCAAGGTTGGTAAGCATTGCCGCCAGGTCACCCGCTTTTTCCAGTACCGGACCGGACGTGGTGCGCAGATTAACGCCCATCTCATTGGCGACAATATTGGCAAGCGTGGTTTTACCAAGACCTGGAGGACCGAAAATCAGCAGGTGATCGAGAGCGTCACCACGCAGCTTCGCCGCCTGGATAAAAATCTCCATTTGCGAACGGACCTGAGGCTGGCCAATATACTCTTCCAGAAATTTAGGGCGGATCGCACGATCCACCAGGTCTTCAGGGGTCGTGCTGACAGCCGAAATCAGGCGATCTGCTTCAATCATCCTTTACCTCACAATGCCGCGCGAAGCGCTTCACGAATCAGGGTTTCACTGCTGGCATCAGGGCGGGCAATTTTGCTCACCATGCGGCTGGCTTCTTGTGGTTTATAGCCCAACGCCACCAGCGCAGCAACCGCTTCCTGCTCGGCGTCGTCCGTTGTCGGACTGGCCGGAGAGGTCAGAACCAGATCCGCCGCCGGGGTAAAGAGGTCACCATGCAGGCCTTTAAAGCGGTCTTTCATTTCAACAATCAAACGCTCTGCGGTTTTCTTACCAATGCCCGGTAATTTCACTAACGCGCCAAGCTCTTCGCGCTCAACGGCATTAACAAACTGCTGCGCAGACATTCCGGAGAGGATCGCCAGCGCCAGCTTCGGCCCCACGCCATTGGTTTTGATTAACTCTTTAAACAGCGTGCGCTCTTGCTTGTTGTTAAAGCCATACAGCAGTTGAGCGTCTTCACGCACCACAAAATGGGTGAAGATAATCGCTTCCTGCCCGGCTTCCGGCAACTCGTAGAAACAGGTCATCGGCATATGCACTTCATAGCCTACCCCACCCGTTTCCAGAAGGACCAGCGGGGGTTGTTTTTCAATAATGATGCCTCTGAGTCTGCCTATCACGTGACGCTCCTGCGTTAAGGGCTAAAAGGTAATGCGCTATCATAAAAAAAGGCTGGATAGATATCCAGCCTCATTTGTCACTAACGTAATCGACCTCGCGCCAAATTCAGCCTCGACTCGCTCATTTGCATGGCATTCTGACTGACATGGCAGTGGGTAATAGCAATCGCCAGCGCATCCGCGGCATCCGCTTGCGGATTCGCCGGGAGTTTTAGCAGCGTGCGCACCATATGCTGGACCTGGCTTTTTTCCGCACTACCGATCCCCACCACAGTCTGTTTTACCTGGCGGGCCGCGTATTCAAAGACCGGTAGATCCTGATTGGTCGCCGCAACGATTGCCACGCCGCGTGCCTGTCCAAGCTTTAGCGCCGAGTCAGCGTTCTTCGCCATAAAGACCTGCTCAATGGCAAAATAGTCCGGCTGGAACTGGGTGATGATTTCCGTCACGCCCGCGTAAATTAACTTCAGACGTGACGGGAGATCGTCGACTTTGGTGCGGATACAACCGCTGCCGAGGTAGGTCAGCTGTCTGCCGACCTGACGAATAACGCCATAACCGGTGATGCGCGACCCCGGGTCAATGCCGAGAATGATAGACATCACGCACCTCCTGTCAGGTTGCGGTACAGCCACCTCATTCTAAGGTAGCTGCAACCTCATCAGAGATCTCGCCGTTATGGTAAACTTCCTGCACGTCGTCGCAGTCTTCCAGCATATCGATCAGACGCAACAACTTCGGCGCTGTTTCTGCATCCATATCTGCTTTGGTGGATGGAATCATAGACACTTCAGCCGCGTCCGCTTTCAGACCCGCCGCTTCCAGCGCGTCACGCACTTTACCCATCTCTTCCCACGCGGTGTAAACGTCAATTGCGCCGTCGTCGAAGGTCACCACGTCTTCAGCACCTGCTTCCAGCGCCGCTTCCATGATGGCGTCTTCGTCGCCTTGTTCAAAGGAGATCACGCCTTTTTTGCTGAACAGGTAAGCCACGGAACCGTCGGTACCGAGGTTGCCGCCCGTTTTCGTGAACGCGTGACGCACTTCCGCAACAGTACGGTTACGGTTGTCAGACAGACATTCAATCATAACGGCTGTACCGCCAGGACCATAACCTTCATAGATGATGGTTTCCATGTTGGAATCTTCATCACCACCCACACCGCGCGCGATTGCACGGTTCAGGGTGTCACGGGTCATGTTGTTAGCCAGCGCTTTATCAACCGCTGCACGCAGACGCGGGTTAGCGTCCGGATCGCCGCCGCCGAGTTTTGCCGCCGTCACCAGCTCACGAATTATTTTGGTGAAAATTTTACCGCGTTTAGCATCCTGCGCTGCTTTACGGTGTCTGGTGTTGGCCCATTTACTATGACCTGCCATAAATAATATCTCCAAAAAGCGCGCCTTTTCAGGCGACGTTAATTACAAACTCTTCAATCGCCTGCCGGTTACTCCACGACTTGGTTAATTGGGCGGCTTCAACCGCATTAACCCAACGATAGGTCAGATGTTCGGTGAACACGATCTCTCGTTCTGAGGGAAGTGCCAGGCAAAACCAGGATTCAGTATTACGTTCAATTCCCGGTGCATAGCGATGACGTAAATGGCTAAAAATCTCAAACTCCACCGTGCGCTGACAGTCAATTAAGGTCAGTTGCTCAGATGCAACATCAATGGCGACCTCTTCCTTTACTTCGCGCATAGCGGCTTGCGACGCGGTTTCACCCTCTTCAAGGCTGCCGGTGACCGACTGCCAGAAATCAGGATCGTCGCGTCGCTGTAACATCAGCACTCTCCCGGTGTCCTTTGCATAAATCACGACTAACACCGAGACAGGCTGTTTGTATGTCATATCAGTTATTCTCGGCCTTCTTAACAACCTGAATGCTCAGTTCCGCCAGCGCAGCTTCGTTGGCAAAGCTCGGCGCTTCAGTCATCAGACACGCTGCAGCAGTGGTTTTTGGGAAAGCAATAACGTCACGAATGTTGTCAGTACCGGTCAGCAGCATAGTCAGACGGTCCAGACCAAACGCCAGGCCCGCATGCGGTGGTGTACCATATTTTAGCGCATCCAGCAGGAAGCCGAATTTCTCACGCTGCTCTTGCTCGTTAATGCCCAGAATACCGAATACGGTCTGCTGCATGTCGCCGTTGTGAATACGCACGGAACCGCCGCCCACTTCGTAGCCGTTGATAACCATATCGTATGCGTTAGCAACCGCGTCTTCTGGCGCAGCTTTCAGCTCAGCAGCAGTCATATCTTTCGGCGCGGTGAACGGGTGGTGCATTGCGGTCAGTCCGCCTTCACCATCGTCTTCAAACATTGGGAAGTCGATAACCCACAGCGGCGCCCATTTGGCTTCGTCGGTAATGTTCAGGTCTTTACCCAGTTTCAGACGCAGCGCGCCCATCGCGTCGGCAACCACTTTCTTGTTGTCGGCACCGAAGAAAATCATGTCGCCGTCTTGCGCACCGGTACGCGCCAGAATCGCTTCCACGATTTCTGCGTTCAGGAACTTAGCAACCGGGCTGGTGATACCTTCCAGACCTTTCGCACGCTCGGTGACTTTGATGTAAGCCAGACCTTTCGCGCCGTAAATCTTAATAAAGTTGCCGTAATCGTCAATTTGCTTACGGCTCAGTGCGGCACCGCCCGGTACACGCAGAGCAGCTACGCGGCCTTTCGCATCGTTTGCCGGACCAGAGAACACTGCGAACTCAACGTCTTTCACCAGATCGGCAACGTCAACCAGCTCCATCGGGTTACGCAGGTCTGGTTTATCGGAACCGTAACGACGCTCAGCTTCGGCAAAGGTCATGATCGGGAAATCACCCAGATCCACCCCTTTAACTTCCAGCCACAGATTACGCACCAGCGCTTCCATCACTTCACGCACCTGCGGTGCGGTCATGAAGGAAGTCTCAACGTCGATCTGGGTAAATTCAGGCTGACGGTCAGCACGTAAGTCTTCATCACGGAAGCATTTTACGATCTGATAGTAGCGGTCAAAGCCAGACATCATCAGCAGTTGTTTAAACAACTGAGGTGATTGCGGTAGCGCGTAGAATTTACCTTTATGTACGCGAGAAGGTACCAGGTAATCGCGCGCGCCTTCCGGCGTCGCTTTGGTCAGCATCGGTGTTTCGATGTCGAGGAAGCCGTGGTCGTCCATAAAACGACGCACCAGGCTGGTAATTTTGGCACGCGTTTTCAGGCGCTGCGCCATTTCAGGGCGACGCAGATCTAAATAGCGATACTTCAGTCGCGCTTCTTCGGTGTTGACGTGGTTAGAGTCCAACGGCAGCGAGTCTGAACGGTTGATGATGGTCAGATCGGAGGCCAGCACTTCAATTTCGCCCGTCGCCATCTCGGCGTTGACGTTTTTCGCGTCACGCGCACGCACGGTGCCCGTAACCTGGATGCAGAACTCATTACGCAGTTCGGAGGCCAGCTTTAACGCGTCCGCACGGTCCGGATCGAAAAATACCTGCACGATACCTTCGCGGTCGCGCATATCGATAAAGATCAGGCTACCAAGATCACGACGACGGTTGACCCAACCACACAGAGTCACCTGCTGCCCCTCGTGGGACAGACGTAGCTGTCCGCAATATTCTGTACGCATGAGATATCCCTTAACTTTGCCGCAGGCGGATTGTCACCTGTCTCGCAGATGACGAAGTCGCAGCTTTAGCTGAATGTCACAACTGAATGAAAAAAGGCGGCTATTATACTGGAAATTCTGCCGCACGATAAGTCCGGTACTGACTGTACGCCTGTTTCCTGGACGGGCATTGCGTAATCTCACAAAAAATAACAAAAATTGTCGCCCCTTTCACACTGATTCGCGCTTAAGGTGTAACGGAATTCTATTTTTTTACTGGAGTGACCATGCTGGAACTGAACGCAAAAACAACCGCCCTTGTCGTGATTGACTTACAGGAAGGGATCCTGCCTTTCGCTGGCGGACCTCATACGGCACACGCTGTGGTTGCCCGCGCCGCGCAGTTGGCGGAAAAATTCCGTACCCACGGTTCCCCGGTGGTAATGGTGCGCGTCGGGTGGTCTGACGATTACGCCGAAGCGCTAAAACAACCAGTAGATGCTCAGACTCCAGCAAAAGCATTGCCCGAAAACTGGTGGGATTACCCGGCTGCTCTGGGTAAATGCACCAGCGACCTCGAAGTAACCAAACGCCAGTGGGGCGCATTCTACGGCACCGATCTGGAATTGCAGCTGCGTCGCCGGGGTATCGATACCATCGTCCTGTGCGGCATCTCTACGAACATTGGCGTTGAGTCGACGGCGCGAAATGCGTGGGAGCTGGGTTTCAGTCTTATCATTGCAGAGGATGCCTGTAGTGCTGCCAGTGCTGAGCAACACCTGGGCAGCATGACTCACATTTTCCCCCGCATTGCGCGCGTTCGCAGCGTGGAAGAGATTTTGCAAGCGCTATGATCTATATCGGTTTACCCCAGTGGTCGCATCCAAAATGGGTGCGTTTGGGGATCACAAGTCTTGAAGAGTATGCCCGCCACTTTAACTGCGTGACGCGGTAATTTTTAAAATCACTAAAGAACGCCCAAGAGCATGTGTTTTCTTTAGGTTAATCAGTGCATTATAAGACGCCTCCATATGAAATTCGGTTAAGTTCATATGAGTTAAAATGTCCCAACCATGCCCCAAAACTGGCATTTATGCCCCATACATGCCCCAAAAACCTTCCTTAAAAAGCTACGTGCCCAACCGTTGACGCTGTATAAATAAACAGTATAAATTGCGTGCAAAATCATTGTTGCTTTGGAGGCGGTATGTTCGTTGAGTTGGTGTACGACAAACGGAATGTTGAAGGATTAACAGGTGCCAGAGAAATAATTCTGAATGAGTTAACAAAGCGAGTGCACCGGATCTTTCCGGATGCAGAAGTGAAGGTTAAGCCGATGCAGGCGAACGGCTTAAACAGCGATGCCAGCAAAAGCGATCGGGAGAAGCTGAACCGCATGCTGGAGGAAATGTTTGAAGAATCCGATATGTGGTTAGTTTCGGAGTAGTGCCAGCTTTTACCAAGTCCTTTTCATACCTTTCTGGATACGGGAAACCAAATTCCCGTATTGGATGAACCATTGCCGCCCTTTTTTAAAGCTGCTCTACCAGCGGATAAAAATTATGATCCTCGCGCTGCATTCGTTCATGCACCTTGCGCAACACTACATTCGCGTCGCGGCGAAATGCCTCGTCACAATTGATAAGCTTATTTGCCGTATTCCAGCGACGGGAAAACTTTTCATACTCGGCAACAATATCAGCCATCTCGCGCTGAAAATTTACGCTCATTGTTTTTAGCTTTTGATCGTTCACCTTTTCCAGACAAGGATATAAAAACTGATCTTCGGCAGAAAGGTGTACTTTAATCACAGAACTCATACTGATAACGGTTTGAGCGATTTCTTGCGCATGAGCCGTCACACCCTCCCGGCTAAGCTCCCTGAGGCGGCTAATTTTATGGATAATCTCGGCATGCTGGATCTTCATTTTATCAATATTCACTGGGGAATCCCTTAATGAGCTTTGCAATTTATAACATATATATTAAATGCATCTTTAAAAATAAGCAATCTGAGTTGTTTTTATTAAATTTTATAAATTTACGTTATGTAAATACATAATAAACAAAATTTGAATGCAAATATAAAGAGATCTATTGCCAATCTTCGGAATTTTTCTATCGTACATATGTCTCAAAACTGCGCCAATGCCGCCTCAAGAGATATCGCAGCATCAGTGCTGTTGATAAAGTGCGTCACCCGCCTCATAACCTCAGCCTCTTCAGCTGCATCACCTTCGATCGCTTCGCCGTCATCCGTGATTAACGCTTTCCCCCTAAGCTTCGCAAACTGCGTCCGACCTCCGGACAGAATCAACAGCGCATCACCCTGCTGTGGGCGCGTGACCGGGACGATGATCGCATAACCCGCCGACGTCTCGAGGATGCGACTGTCGGGAGTCATGCAGACACTGGCTGGCGTAACCCGCTGCTCTATATAGTCGGTAGCTGGTGAAGGAAAGCCCATGTTTACGCCCTCTCTTGAATACCGGATAAAAACACAGTATAAATACTGTATATCCATCCAGTAAAGGAGCAATAAGCAATGTTCGTGGAACTCGTTTATGACAAAAGGAATTTTGATGGTCTGCCCGGTGCAAAAGATATCATTCTGGGCGAGTTAACTAAGAGGATACACCGGATCTTCCCCGATGCTGATGTTCGGGTTAAACCGATGATGACACTGCCGGCGATCAACACTGACGCCAGCAAGCATGAGAAAGAACAGATAAGCCGTACTGTTCAGGAAATGTTTGAAGAGGCTGATATGTGGCTGGTTTCAGATTAAACGCCTTGAACCGTCATATTGCTTAAGTACAATCCGCGGCGACTGGCCATCATTCAATACTCGCACTATCGAACGTTCGCCAGTCGGCCGCAATCATGCTCTTGCATACGGTGTGGTTGCGGCAACCATCATTTTTACGACTGGGTATCCTGCTGATTTTGCTTACGCTCGCGTTCAGCTTTTTCCATCGCCTCCCGCTCATCCCTCTGTTTCTGGTGCCAGATACTGTCAACCGGCATTTCCACGCGTACAGAAACGAACTGGTCGGAAGGAATATCTATCGGGTCACCACTGGCGTATCCGTCCCGTTCGTTACGTGCAAAAACTGGAGCGTCAGGATGGGTACGATGATAGGTTTTCACCAGGACTGAACCATCCGCGTTTACCTCATAATCCAGCCAGATAAGCGGTTGCTTGTTTCTGTCTGTAGGGACATCAAAACCACCATCAGTCCCTCCCCACCCGGCATCAGCATTCAGACCTGTACAGCCGTTTATCAGGTATTCGCCGACCGACAGGCGGGTAACCGTACAGCCCTCTGACTCCGCGTTTGTTTCAGCGCGTCCGTCAGAAAACAACCTGACTATGGGTGATGCCGCTTTCAGCGTACCGTCTGCCGCTTTGGTGGTGTTGCCCTCTGAATAGAACTTACCCACAGGCCCCTCTAAAACGCCACTATTGAACAAATACCATCGGCGTGCAAATCCCCCACCATCCGTTGACATCAGCAAATGCCCCGCGTCGAATACACCTCCCGATGCACCGTTATAGACACCTACTGAAAAGCCAAGAGCCCAGGACGAGGTACTCACATATAATGTACTGGCTTTAGCCACAGTGTCAGGCCACAGTTCGGCATTCGATTTATACCCGTATGTCCCTAAATCATGGTATGTAACGGCCGGGACCGTTGTAAAATACACTGGCTGAATACTTCCTGCGGTCACCACATCACCGGTGGCAGTCCCGACATTTTTACCCGCAGCTGTACCCAGTGAAGATTTATCAGCTTTGTCATTCAGTGCGCTCGTGATGCCGCCCCATGCTGGCCCTGTAAAGGAGCTGCCATCGGGTAATTTTACTGTTGCAGTTCCGGTCCCACTAAAAATGCTTTGCCAGTTCTGCTTGTCGTAGTTCAGTCCTCGCAGGGCTTCTGCGCTTTGCGCCACCAGAGCCGCAGTAACCATGTTCAGCGCCACACGAGGAACAGCTGACCAGGCAGCACCAGATTGCGTTGGCCCGGTAAAATTGCTGACCAACGTCAGCGCCGTGCCACTTTCGATGGATTTAACCGGGAGCGTATAGGGAACGCCTCCGACAGTGACAACAATAAAATCTCCGGCCGCCACCTCGGTAGTAAACGCAGTCCCGCTGCCAGCGACCGCAGCAGAGTTATTCGTCAGGGTTAAGGTTCCTGCTGACATAGTTTTTCCTCAGTACATGTTCGGAAGAATGAGAATGGGCATGGCGATATTTCTGTTTCTGGTCATATCCCATGCACCAGAATTGCGGTCCGCAAACACTTTGTTGTAGGCTGACCTGACGCTACCGCCTGACATGACCACGCCTTTGGTTCTGATATTTCCCCATCCACCAATCATTCGTACCTGAACGCCGGTATAGACTATCTGGCAGAACCCACCGCCAATATCCTGGAAGGCATCGGTGATCTGGATTTGTCGGTCATACACAAAGGGGCGTTTCAGCGTGGAGAACGTGACCTGGCCTGCGGCGTTGGTCATCGTGATACCGTCGCCGCCGACAGGTGCGGTCTGATTGAATATCACCAGGTCAATCGTCACCGTTCCGGCCACGTCGTCCCGTCCTGTGTAGGAAATATCGCGAACGATGATATTGCCGCCATCAAACCCTACCGACACATTCGGGTTATCCCATTTGCCAAAAGGAATACCGCTCACCGGAAGCGGCGCACTGCCGTTAACCGTAATGCGTCCGGAATAAGCGCAGGTCATCAGTGCGGCCTGATTGGATATGGCAGTGAAGTCAGTCGAGTTTGAAACCAATAATCCTTCGTTATACGTCGCCGCGGGCAGCAGCTCCATGACATAACCTGACCAGTCTGGAGTAAGGGCTTTACCCCCGATTGTCTCAGCACCAATGACGACCCCGGAGTCCCCGTTTCGGGTGACTCCAGTCATAATGGCCACATCAAATTCAGCAAAGGAATAGATGTAAATGGGATTGGTTGGCACCACGATAACCTGTGAACCGGGAACAAGTGGCGTATTGACCGGGTACTGCATTGACTGGGATGACCAGCCCGAGAACGTTGTGCAAAAACTGGGGGCTCGCAGCCCCGCAGTAATTGCCATAACCGGACGGCCATCGTTATAGTCGATTAATATCCCCTCCGGCATATCACCACCTCCCGACGACAACCCGCCCACCGCCAGATAAATTGACAGTTAGTCCATTGCCGTTCATTACGACGGTGTTATTAACCCCGTTAAATGCGAACTCACCACTGTCGGCATATAACTTTCCGTGGAATTCAGGGCTGGCATTCTTGGGAAGATTCCATCCTCTTACACCGGGAATGAAATTCGCCGATTGCAGAGAGTCGGTAATTTTACCAAAATCAATGGACGCTTCCTGGATGAGCGCACTGCGAATAAATACCTGCCCGTTATAGACAAAGAATGCAGCCTGCCAGTTACCTGGATTGTTACCGGAATAAATACCGAACTGATCGGCGGCAAATACAACCGTGGATTTATAGCTGTTTCCTGATGGCTCAATAGACATGCCAAATCCGGTATTGTATTTAACACCGTCTCGCACAATGCCCATATTCAGGGTGTAAGAGGCTTTGGCTGTTCCGTCACTTTTTACTTCAGCCGTCATTTTCTGGTTGACCGCAGAAGTCAGACTTCCTTCCGGTCCTATTTGAGCCTGTACATAGGTAGATAAATCAGCGAGCCCCTGCTCGGCTGTCGCAACGGTTGTTTTAACCACCAGGATTTCAGCGCGAACTTCGCCGTACTGCATCCACTGATGTTCTACTGTGCCATGGTTCGCCAGTGTATTTTCCATAACGCCTTGCAGGTTAGTATCAACGCCATTTTTAACATTCTGGAACGCATCTGACTTCTGTATCCCGTCATCAATGAGATCGAACAAACCGCCTGTGTCCATAGAACACAATGCCGGAACCTCGATAAATCCGGAGGCGCCAAAGGCATTTATCGTCCTGATGTACCAGTAATAGGTATGGCCGATCTTTAACTGATTACTTGTCCAGGTTGTACCCATCCCCTCGCGGCTGGCGTTCCCTTCCACCGTGGATGTTGAGGTGTTGGGTAGCTTTGTTTCGCCAGACGTCCAGAAATCGAACTGTGTGGAAACACTGGTAATTGCAGCCAGACGCGGGATCAACGTGACGGCAAAGAAACCCTGCTCAATATCGACATGGGAAGGTGCTGGCGGAGCTTCAATACTGAATTCCAGATACCCTTCTGGCGACTCTGCCCCCATCTGGTTTACGGCAATAACGTGGGCTGTGTAGGTGTTTTTCGGTAACCCGGTAAGTCGTGTGAACGTCCCCGGAACCTGGACGGACATGACCATCTGACCATTGCGACGAATGATCACTTTGTTGTAGACCACCTGCCCGATATTCTGCCAGGACAAAATGCCCTGTACGACCTGACCAATTTCCTCCACGGTGTATTTCAGGTTCTGCGGTTGCGCCATGCCACCTGACGGCAACTGAGTGAATGGCGGTCGCTCGATCGGTTTACCAACGGCGTCTCCCCAGACATCTGCTGTTTCCTGCTTCAGCGTCAGTTGCACGCCATTCTGGACGCCGAACTTCCAGTCAGTTACCCGCATCTCAACATTCACGATACCGATAGACGGGAAATTCACCTTTACATACATTCCCGGACGGTAACGATATCCGCTCAGGTTTAACGTAACGTTCATGGTTCTGGCGATGCGGGTGCGCTTTAACTTCACGTCAGCCAGCCGCTGGGCCTGAAATTCAGAGGTCACAAACCGCAGCTTCATATCCTGCGATATTTCCACGCCGTCTTCTGTCACCCATTCACTGACTGACACAGAGGGGAAATCTGCTTCGGTATAACCCTGCTGCGGATCGACAAATGTCCCCTTGATGGTGTTAACGCGTTCCGCCTGAGAGACTTCCGGCATGATTTCAATATCACCGGCCAGCTGGCTTTCAGTGATCACCTCTGTCGCAGGACCATAATAGGCCCCGACCAGAAGACCATGTTTACCCGCGGTATACGTTACATCCCCGGCGCATGCTGCCAGCATCCCTTCCAGAATACTGACCTTGTTTTCACTGAGATCGAACTCACCGTTAATCGTATAACGCTTCTCAACGGTATTACCGCCAGTAATCACATCCTCATCACAGATATTCGCCGCATCCTTAAACTGGTCCCAGAGAATATCAGTGTCGGGCACTTTCAGGTAATTACGGTAATAGTCCAGGATAACCAGCGCCGCATTGTTGCTGTAACCCGTCAACCCCGTCCGTGGGTCATAAACGGCACGCCCGTATTTTTCGACCTTGATATTCGGGATACCTGACGGGAATTTTTCTGCGCTGAATTTGAGGGACACACGCAGCCAGGTGATCCCTTTTCCGATCATGTCTTCTTTCCATGACGGGCAGTTTGCCAGCATGTAAGGGTCCGCCGTCTGGCGGTTGGTGTGCAGCTCGAAAAAGGCATGCTCAGGATAGCTACTGATCGGCTCATCACCCAGCCAGACAGTCTGTACACCGGATAACGGGTGTCCCGCCAGAGCAATGCCCAGATGCAACATTTCACCATCATCCTGTTCGCCAGCCTGCTCTTCGGAAAAGAACAGAGTGCCAGCAGATGTGGAACGACCATAAACAACAGTTTTGGCACTGGCCGCAGCACGCAGAACCTGTTTACGTTCTGACGTATCACGGTAGGAATTCAGCGACGGCGTCTTGGTCAGCGCCTGAGTGGCAATCTGTGCGGCAACGGTAATAACCATTGCGATGGCATACATTTCATTTGCCGCTGCCACACCTGCGGCAATGGTGGCAACAATAGGAACAGCAGCAGGCATTAACGCACCCTCCAGACACTCAGCGGTTTAACCCGCAGACTGACAAGACCAGTTTCGCCCGGCACCCACACAACGCCGGAATACACCACCCCGGCGCATCGCGCTCCGGCATTTTCAACAACGGCAATATCCCCACGCTGCGCCAGTTTCACCGGCACTTCGTCGAGATAACGGGCCAGCACCTTTTCAAGCGAACCGCCGCCGCGCAATATCGCCTTTTTCGCCCCATATTCGCTGTCATAGGTTCCGCGCCAGCCTGCCGCAAAATCCTCGCCGCACATGGCCTGAGCGCAGTCCGCCGCGAACAGGCAGCAGTCATGACTGCCCCATAAAAAAGGCCGCTTTTCAGCGGCCCTTATTACGGTGATTAATCTGTTATGCCAGTCCGGATGCTTCATGCTTCCTCACTTATAGGTAAATCCTGGTGCATCTTTTTTACTGCCCCAGTAAATCGAACGTTCAGCCATCTGCGCCACATATCGGAATATGTGATCGCCGGGATAAGCGGCCTGCTGCGATTCATCGGTATAGCGATCAGGGAAAGGACGCTGCCAGTCTTCAAAAATATTACTGATGGTGTACTGCAGGGCATTTGTCCCGCCAGCGGTCGCCCCTGTACTGGATACCCGCCCTTTGAACAGAAGATCGGCAACCTGGACAACACCGTTATCATCCATGGCCACCAGGTAGATTTCGGCATTTCTGCCCACGCATCGCTCGTTCAGCGTGGTGGCAAAGAGGGTCATATCCAGCCCCGAGAGGGTCATTTTGACCTGCGTGGGGCTTGTCGTGCTGGTTTCACTGGCATCATCAACAGAACCCATGCGCCCCATGCCGTAATATACATAGCCACCAAGAACTAACGTCCCGGTACCGGAATGCACATAGACGGTGCCAGATTCAAACTGAATATTGGCGGCGATCGCGACCGTCACCCTGTCGCGGGATAACCAGTCCACCATCGAATCAGAAAAGGGGGAATACAGCATTAAAATGCCTCCTCAAGCTCCAGCGTATAACTGGTAAAAACACCCGGCACACGGTTACCGGCACCCTGCTGGTTATCCTTCAGTTTGAAAATGCCGTAGGGTTTCGCGACCTCAATGGCAGCATTAGCAGGCGGAGAGCTACGCAACATCGGCGCAAATGCAATCATTGCAGTACCGTTCGCCGCGCTCGTCACGTCGGCTGTAACCATCTTCAGCTCATCGTTAACAGTGAAATAATCGCCCTGTCTGAGCACCACCGTTCCTGGTGTCCAGCCCTTACTCTGAAGCTGGGTTCCGGTCTGATTAGCGCCATCAACAACTGGCGTTCCAGCAGGTGTTCTGCCACTTCTCCCCCAGTCACGAACTTTTACCCTGCCATACTCGCCATCGAGTGAAGCCACCAGAGCATCAATACGTCTGGATTTTTCATCTGTCAGGTTATTAAAGGTCAGGGAACAGACCCAGCGGGTACCGGGAAAGCGTGCTGTCTGCGATGAGCCATTGAAGGGGGAACGAAAGGTTTTGGTATTACTTTCTGGTCGCCAGGTCAGCGACGCGGGACAGACATCTTCCGGCCATTCGAGTACAGCCATAGATTCTCCTGCATTATTCTGCGCACGGCGGCGCTACTGATCATTTGTCAGGATGTTACTGATTTACATACCTGGTTATGGTTGTTACTCAGCCCGTCAGTGGTGGGACACTGACGCACTCAGATTAAGGAGGGATAGCTGATTACCTCTGGATAAGGAAATAAAATGAAGTTTTACCTGTCTAAAGTGCAACTGCTACACATTGGAATGCCAGGTGATTACGAACCAGAAGCCGGGGATCCAAATGTCAGATTTACCGTTTATGGTGAGCACGGAGAAAGCATCACCAATCATATATATATTAAGGATGCGAAGAGTCGCACTCTCGTGGATCTTGAAAAAGAAGTTAATCAGTACCTCAATGGATTATATTCCGCCTCAGTCAAGTAATCGGCGTAGTGGTCCACGAGAAATAAAGTCTTGATGTATTTGTTTCATAGCCGCCTCCGCACCAGCAGTAGCGGCTTTCTCCATTGCCTGGCGTAATTTATCTGATTCGCTTACAGGGGAACTAAAACAGTTAATAACAATAACCCCTCCCCCTTTAAGATGAACAGTAATACCGCCATCTGCTAATGTAACTTTGTCGCCCCGCTCCTGAAGTCCATTATCATTAACTTTCAGTTGCTGTCGAACAGAAGCACTGAGTTCATCAATCGCGCAGTTAATCTCATTATTGACCTGGCGCATACGCAAAAGCGACTTTTCCAGCACTTCAACACGTTGTTCTAAAGTCATAACTTTCTCCCGCCTTTCGGCTGATTAAATTAAGAATGCAGGCCATTACACGCCTAACAAACGACGTGCCTGCCCTCGATTGGAAAAGTCCTGCAAGATATCTTGCCGCGCCTGTTTAGCGCCGTCATTGGCCCCTTGACGGGCGGCTTCCTGCATAGCCTGCTTCAGTGCCGCATCTCCGTTACCAGAAATAGAGAAATGCTGCTGAATGGTTTGCTGGAGCTGAGCACCACCACCGCCAACAGAAGAAACCGTGTCATCCACCATTCGAACACCGAGGTTACCGTCAGCAGTACGCGTCAGGGGCATAATCGCTTCATGGCCAGCCTCACCCATAAGCCCCGCACCTTTGGCGAAAGCAAACATCGTAGGGCTATTCACTACACCATTACGGAAACGACTAAGATCAGGCGAATCCATTACACCACCCTTAGCGAATTTCAATTGAGATGCTGCGCCTGTGTAAGCCCCAGACGGTGTTGCCCCGCCAGCGGATGCTGCGCCAGCCACTGAACTACCAAACATCCCACCCAGTGAACCAAACCAACCGCTATCACCAGCCGATTTAAGCGTGTTGACCATAATTGCCCTGAGCAAGACTTTCTGCAGCTCATTCAACACACTGTTCGCCCAACTTGCCCAGTCAGCTTTATTACCACTGAGGGCATCAGCCATGTTATCCACCAGGCCATCAAGGGTGTTACCGACTAAATCTGATACCTGAGTGTAATAATCGCTGGAAGTGTCTACCCAGTTAGCCAGACCATTCTGAGCCCCTGCCAGCCAGTTTCCCTGTAACTCATCCAGTTGGTCATAATGAGAACGGTATTTATCGAGTCGCTCAGCAAGCGCTTTGTCCAGTTCCTGGTTATAGCGGTCATAATCCTCCTGGTTAGCAATATCTCCGCTTTGATATCTCCTCTGTAAATCCTCCCGCTTCTCAAGGAATTCACGCTCAGTATTAAGCTGTTCGCGCATCCTTTCACGGGCTTTATCACCCAGACCCGCGCCAATAACATCAGCATCAAGAGAGGCGGCAACATTAGCATTTTCACGCTGTAGGTTTGAAATGTACTCCGCGAGTTTTAAATTTTCCTCATTTGCTTTTTTTACTGCATTGAGGCGATCAACCTCTGTTGCCAACTGCTCGAGCCGTTGCTTCTGACTTTCATTCAGGCCAGTTAACTTCCCACTGACGATATCAAACTGTAGCTTCTGCTGCTCCGTAACTTCCGCTGTTTTTTTCCCAGTGGTATCAATGAGGTTTATCTGACGGAGATAACTTGTCTCCATAGATTTAAATGATGACTCAAGTTTTTTTGCAGTAGAATCTGGTTTCTCCTTCCCATTTGATTCACCGGGATTTTTATTATAATTTTTTGGTTTATCATTTATATTCCCAGCGAATGCTGGAGTAAGAGGAAGATTATTCGCAGTTTCGATAATTAAAAGTCTTTGTCTTAATTGGTCTCTTTCTTTCCTTTTCCCATTTGTATCCATACCAATTCTGTTAAAGCTTGCAGCGAACCCCTCATCTTCAAGATCAGCTGTAAGATTTCGTATTCTACGTTCAATTTCTTCTTTAGAAGCATTTTCTCCAACAGGAGTACCACCTTTGTAAAGGTCAATGAGTTTTCCTGCTTCCGCCCCAACCTTAACAAGCCAGGTGGCAAGGTCAACCACACCGCCAACAAGATCGGTGATACCTTTAATAACCTCAGGGTCTTTAAAAACATCCCCCATGTCGCTAATTGATTTCTGCAAGTTTGAAAGGTCTACCTTTGCTAATCCAGTTGCTAATTCAATCTTAACCCCATTAATTTGCGTTTCCATATCTTCAAAAATTGAATTAACTTTAACGAGGTTTTCTATATCAGCATCATCAGGTGCCACGCCAAAATCTTTTGCAGCCTTAAGGTATTTTTGTAATTTATCACCCCCCTGTTCAAGCAAAGGAAGCAATTTAGAAAGGTCGTTACCAAGGCTTTCAAGAATCGTGGTCTTTTCAGCGTTTGTTTTAATATTTCCAAGCGCATTGCTGATTGCTATCAATTGTTTATCTGGGGATTCACCCGCTAACTTCTTAGCTGACAATCCAAGAGCATCTAGCGCGTCTACAGCTTCGCCAGACTTGTTAAGGACGGCATCACCAATTTTGTCGCCAATATCTTTAAAAATATCAGCCATCTGATCGCCAGAAACACCAGCTTTTTGCGCGGCATATTGCCAAGAAAGTAATGACTGAGTAGACATGTTAAGTGATTTTGCCCAGCGATCAGACTCAGTAATCTGTTTTGAAGTATTTTTAAGGAGGTTATAACCCGCCACACCAACGCTAAGTGCTGCGGCACTTGCCGCTGTAGCAAAGCCTGTAAACGCTACCGCCGCCGCCTTCGCATCATCCTTAACTTGTTTACGCCATTTTTGAGATGCTCTTTCAGCCTGACTAAGACCAGAGACAAAACCACCAACTTTCGCTACAAGGTCAATTGTCAGCGTGCCAAGTGACTTTCCAGCCATTGCCCCTCCTTAAAACGCAAAAACCCGCTTGCGCGGGTTATATATAGTGATGTTGGTGTTAGAATTTCGCCGTGTTTGGTGACTTAATTATTTTGCAACTTGTCTTAGTAATCATAGTGTCATTGAAAGTTAAGCTGTATACCTCTCGTTTGAACTCAAGGGTTGAGCGATCAACGGAATAATTACGCTTCCAGTTTTTTTCATCCCTTCTCCAGGTAACTTTACTTGGTCCGAAGGAGGCTGGAGCAGTAAAATTCAAGCCTTCTCCACCAAAAGAAGTCTGCAATGATGCTGTGCCATTAGGTTGATCAAGCACTACGACCAAGTCTTTTGCCCTTTCATCAAAATTTGGACATTCCAGATATATGACCTTAGAGGCAGAGTATGTGATTGTAGAAACAAGCATCAAAGATAATGCGGTTAGAGCTTTAATCATAATTGTCTTCCTTGTTTACCATCTTTAAATGTTGAGACGAGAAACAAATTAACTGATGGTAATTCAGAAAACTACCCCCACGTCCTCATCGCTTCCTGCAGGCTGATTGGTTCGTTAGCGGCAACGCGCTCTACAGCTGCTATGTGAGGAGCGAAATCAGCAATGCTGAATGCCGGTGTGTTTGAACCGCGATTCACATTAGCCAGCACAGAAGAAATCAGCGCTGCGCCCCATTCCGTCCGCATCATAGGGTTCAGGCTTCCGTATTTTTGACGATACTGAACCCACTGCTGGAACTCAAGGAAGCTAAGGCGTTCCTGCGCTTCTGAAATGGTACGTCCCCCAATCCCGTTAAGGACTAGTTCGCACCAGATTTCGTCTTCTGCGCTGAGTCCGTCTTTCCCAGATCGTTAACTTCCTGAATGGCCACCAGCAAAGCCACTGTAAGATTCCCATCCAGTGCTCCACGTTCCGGATCAGCCTCACCAGTTACATCAGCTACGGTAAACACCTGATGCCCGTCTTCGTCACAGATTGAAGCCGCAATACGACCAGCAACGCCATCAATCTTGCCTAGCCCGGCGAGAACGTCAGACGTAGCAGTGTGATAACCCAAAGGGCGAACATAAGTTGTGGCAATGTGTTCTTCCCCGTCAGCACCTTTCCATTTAATTTCTTTCTCAACAGGACGACCTGTAAAAGCACCTGTTTTCTTCAGCGTATCAAGAGTAAGTTTCATGTCGTTTTCCGGTATAAACATCGATGGTGCGGGGAATGATCCCCGCGTTTAATTAACTGCCTGGCTGTTCTTTCGGAATCCATGCCCCCTGGCCGGAGCGCTGAATGGTGGCAGACGTCTGCACGACGGTATTACCCTGGAAGTCAAACGGGAAGTCGGATACATAACCTTTGAACACGTACCAGGTACGATCTGAAGGCAGAGTCAGACCATCAACAGACCCCTCAGAGCTCCCGATTGTTGGTTTAGATTCTCCATCAGCCCATCCGATCGCAAACGTTACGTCGCTTTGATCGTTGGACTCAGCCATATTACTGAGCATCAAATGGCTGGCATTTGCTGGATCAGCGTTCAGAGTGGCCGTTGCCTGTCCTGGTGTACGTAAACCCTTTTTATATTTTCGGGTGTTGCGTTCACTGAGGCACGTATCATCAATCTGATCCGCTGGGCTGCCGCCTGGTGAGAATGCCGTAATACATTCGATTTCGCTCACGACACCATTCGCGAGCACAAAAAGTTGAGTGCCTTGAGTCACTACTGACATAGTCATCTCCGGATATAAAAAAACCGGCTTATAGCCGGTGTGATGTGAGTGGTTTTGAGTTATCGGTTGACCAGCCAGTCAACGTCGAATGAATAGCGGTATTTGAGGGTTACCGGGTCTCTGCCCTGCGCATCCCAGCGGGTAATGTAAGCCTTGCGCTGAATGACATCGCGTAATGCCCGCGCCACAGCAAGAGCATCTTCATCGGTGTCACCGTACACATCCACCTGAATGGAATAACGGTCGATGTCAGGGTTCTGACTCAGGTAATTTTCAGGTTCACCGCCCACGTTCTGCCAGACTGCGTAGGGGTACACCAGAACATCATCAAGCATGCCAAACGGATAAAGCCTTACCGGGTGAGCACCGAGCAACTCTTTTACTTTCGGGTCTGTCGAACAGACGGCAAAAACTGGTGCAATCATGCTGTTGTTCCTTTTTTGGCGGCACGCCTTACTGCGCGATCGATAGCTTTCTCCATTTCTTCTGCGAAAACGCTTATTACTGCGGTGTCAACACCATTCATCGCCGGTCGCAATACAGGCTTTGCGGCGGCATTTTCGGTTCCAAACTCGAGAAAACGCCAGTACCAGGTATCGCCGCCAGGATTGCTTTTATCACCCAGTGTTCTGAACGTTTTCCCAGCCCTGCCTTTCCTGACATTAGCCTTTGTATTTGCATACTGACTGGCGCCGCCCATTACCCCAACACGAAATGCCAGATCACCCGTCCTGCGGAATTGTTTGCTGCTGAAGCTGGCGACGATATTTTTATATATCGCCTCTTTGGTGAGGGGGTCATCAACTCTGGCTGCGTTACTTCTGGCGCGATCCCTGATTATATTCGCAGCCTTACGCAGCGCAGAACGACCAGCTTTATTTCGGGTAACTTCGGAGACAGCCTCCATTTTTCCAAGCAGTGACTCGAGTCCTTTAAGGTTTACTTCAACGCCATCAGCCATCGTTTACCCCCTCTGAACAAGGAAGCGTAAGATATTCACGCCCGCTTTTCGGATCGGGCAAAACACCTTCGATATTGTAGATGCCACCACGAAAAAGAATACGGTGCTTTCGGGTAATACCTGCACGGTAACGAATCGTTATGCGCGTTGTTATTTCGCCCTGTGATGCCTGGGCCGCTATAAACTCTCGTGCTGATAAGGGGGATATTTCGGCCCAGATAGTTGCGATATCGCGCCAGGTATTAATTACAGCTCCCGTTGTAGGGTTCTGTTCTTTTACCGGCTCCTGCAGGATAACCCTGTGACGCAATTTCCCGGCTTGCATATCACCCCCTCGGTCTTTGACTCAAGTAAACTGGTCGCTCATCGCCTAATGAAGTAGTATCAATTTCTTCATTTTCGGCCAGTGACTGGATAATGACATCACACAGAGCTGCGTTTGATTCAGCCAGGCGGCTTATCACTTCCGTCTGTTCTCTCTGAGCTGCGGTCTGTTCCCGCAGCGCCTCTATCAGTTCGTTTGCCAGTTGTTCGTTCATAAGCTATTTTCGCCCACTTTTTTATCCACTCGCGCCGCTGAGCGCACCCGGAACATGACATGAACTACCTCACAGAGGGATAAATTGATAGGGTTCAAGCAACGAGGTAAAGCCAAAAGGGATGCTCATTTTGGCAACATCAGATGCCTCTTCCCTGCTGTTAAACCAGTGCCCGACCAGCAACATCAGCGCCAGCAGAATATCATCGGCAATCTTTAGTCCATCGGGATCGGTATCAGGTACATCGCCTTCATACAATTTACGGTTGATGTAATTCTCTGCCTTTCGCGTAGCAGCGCCGTAGTAGAGCAACAGCATTTCATCTTCCGCTGTATCTTCAGCATCGATCCGACACTGCGCCCTTAGCTTCTCAATCGTTGTGCTCATAGCTTTTCCCTGGCCCGCAGCGAACTGCGGGCACAAAAAAACCGCCGTAGCGGTGGAGTTTACTGCTGATGACTTTCTTAGCCGCCGGACGCCGGTTTACCCACCAGCGCTTTGATGGCTCCGGTGTCTTCCAGCACACAGTCGAAGCGATGGAAGGCCAGGAAGCCAGTCTGATCGTACTCTGCGTAACGCTCCACCAGCCGTTTCAACGTCATGTAGGTTACGCGACGAACGATAAAGCGGTTAAAATCGCCGAAGTAAGCAAATTTGGAACCAGCCGCGATATCAGGAATGGCCTGATCCACAACATACGGCACCTGCAGAACAGTAGCAGGTGCGCCACCGATAATGTTCGGCAACCAAAGAGGACGGCCCTGGCCATCTTCCATTTCTTCCACCAACTGGAGGGTTGCATCGTTAAAGGCAAAGCGAACTTTTGGGCCATTACGATAGGCGGGATCAACAGCATGTTTCAGCGCGTTGAGTTCTTTCCAGGTGAAAGCCGTCGCTGACGCCGTGTTTTTCGTTCCTGTCACTGAAGACGCCAGTCCTTTCGGCTGTAGCGGTGTGCCCGTCCCGGTACCCAGGACCAGGTATTTTGCTTCACCACGGCCAATGCGCGTTGCGATACGTCCGGCAAGAAATGCCTCGATATCGACGCCGCTATCCTGCAGCAATTCATTCGACACGCGGATGATTTTGGAAGAGAGTTTCTTTGCTCCCAGAGTCGCGCCGCCGAAAGACACATCTTCTTCACTGGTTTCGGTGTTTTCGCCAAGCAGTTCACCTTCTTCAGCGGTACCGTCAGAAGTAGCCCAGTCGATATCCTGTCCGTTTGAGGTGTTCAGGATTTGGGCCACACTGGCAATACCACCGTAATCTTTCAGTGCATCGACAATCTTATTGCGGAACTGGGTTGGTACGGTATAACCCCCTTTTTCATCCGGCGTCGTACCCTGAGCACGCAGCTCCTTTAAAGCCTGGCGTTCTTCAGCGCTCATCTCACCAAGACCACGGCGCAAAAACGCGTTAAACGCCGCAGCCCTGCGCTCATTTGCCTGCGCTTCCGGGTTTGCTGGATCACGGTTCTGTTTCTGGCGCTGTTCCGGTTCATTTTCGTCGATATAGTTCTGGTCCTGGCGGCGAAGTTCCTCTTCGCGTGCAATGCGCTCATCCAGGCTGTCAAGTTCAGTTTTAGCCGCCTGCCATTGGGTACGCTGCTCATCAGTCCATGCCGTATCGCCAATTTTGTCATGCAGGGCACGCATATCTTTGGCGATAGTGTTACGTTTTTGCTTCATTTCATGCAGTTTCATAGTATTTCCTTACGCGTTAAGAAGGGTCAGCAGGCGCTCACGCGCCATTCGTTGATTAATGGCGTTATGTAGCGCACCACTGTCGCGCGCCTCCTGCCAGGCTTTCATCGATCGGACGCCGGAATCGGCCTCCTGGTATGCGGGATAGGTCACCGGACTGACGTCAAACAACCGGGAAAACTTCGATATTTCACGAATAACCACCCCTTCGTCGTCCTCGTACCAGTGTTCACCGTCGCGGGCGACACGAAAGGCAAAGGACGACTGGTTAATGTCACCGCGAAGCATTGGTGCCAGCACCAGATCACGGATGGTTTGCGTATCCGGCGCGGTAATGTCGTAACGCAGGCCACGATCATCGACAGCGAGTGACAGCGTTCCGGCGGCGCTACGTCCGAGAATAAAATTGGGGTCATGGTTAAACAGCCCGCGAACATCATCGTTCAGCACGTCGTCAAAAGCTCCGGGCTTGATGATTTCGCGAAACCCCCAGAGTGGTTCGGAACGACTGTTAAACACCGATCCGTAACCCAGAATGCGGGTGGGTTCATCAGTGTGTTGTTCCGCGCGAACCTCCCCGCTATAGCAGCGCGTTTCACGGTCATTCATTGGTTTTTTCCTCGTCGGTTTTTGGCGTCTTAAAATCGTCTGCCGGGTTAGCCGCATTCACGCTTACCAGCATTTCATCCAGGCCGTCTACCGGGTTCATATCTTCGAAGGCTCGGGCCTCATTGCGGCTCATCCAGCCGTCAGTAATCGCAAAGTGGTAGAACTGAGCACGCTCCTGTGGAGTTCCCCGAAGTAAGCCAGTCAGGTTGAACCGGACGTAATATCCGGCGGCCAGTTCAGCACGGGTAAACAGGCGGCGGTTAAGCTCCTGCTCCCAGTTCGTCACCCACGGCATGATTGTGTAGCGGACAAACTGAATGGCCTGCTGCGTAATGTTTGAGAACGTGGCTTTTTCGAGATCGTTAATCATGTGTGCCGGCACGTTGAATATTCCGGCAATCATTGACCGGTTCAGCTTCGACATATCAATGATTTGGGCATCGACCGGGGAAACAGTGAGCGCTTTGTAATCCAGTTCTGCCGGGAGAAGCATCGTTTTATTCTCCTGGCTGCGCAAAGCAGCTGTAGCTTTTTGCCACATGCTTTTTAAACGCCCCCAACTTTCTTCGTTCAGGGCGCTTTTCACCGAAATAATGCCTGCGGGTCGCGCATTACCGTTAAAGAATGAACTGGTATATTTCTGCCCGCTCATCCCCATACCGATCGTCTCGGCATGCTGCATGATCGGGCTGAGTCCCATTTTCTGGTTATTTCCCAGCGCCCTGATATGCACCATATCGTCAGGGTTTATAGCAAACGCGCCTTCTTCGTTGTAAACCCCATAGGTGTAACGACCACCGGTGTTGAGTAACGTGGTTTCCCACGGCATACAGCATTCCAGGCCGGAAACCTCACCGCGCCGGGAACGTTTTACCCATGTATAACCATTACCCCAGCCCAAAATATGACGCTGTTTTAACTCACGCCATTTATAGCTGGTCTGCCACACATTGGGTTCATCGTGCACCAGGTAGAACACCGGATGATCGCGTGCTGCTTCAACCTTGTTATTGGTTTTCCGCATCACATGCAGCGGCATCTGTGCAATATTTGAGGAAATAACATAAATACAGGCGTATACAGCCGCCAGTTTCATCGCAGTTTCGGGGCTGACAAAAACATCGCGGGCAAAAATATTGTCCGTTTCTGCTGATTCTCCCGTGATTGGTGTAGAAGGATTCTCCAGTGGTTCATTGCGAAACAGGGCATCAAGCAGCATTTTTCCCCCTCATTGCGACCACCAGCGCATAAAGCAGAAGCAAACTACCGGACATCATCAGAGATGAAGCCAGACCGAACTGGAGATATACGCCAGCAGCGAGCGAACCGAACCCTGCCAGCCCGATAGCATCAGTCATTAATGTTTTCATAGAATTAAAAGATCTTCGTCAGGGTCGAGTGTGGACAGGAAATCAGCTTCACCACCACCGTTAACCAGCATTCTGCTCATCGCAGTAAATAGCGCAGCGGGACCGTCTATTTTTGCTTCGGGTGTGGATTTGTTCGGAAAGATATTGTCGTTTTTGTCAGGCTTGACGGTGACGTTAGACATCATCCAGTTCATAACCGGATGATTGCTGTGATGAAAACGCCCGCCATAAACCAGAGACTCCACCTCTTTCATTGACTCAGAAAAGTTTCTGACCGTCTGCGGAACCTCCACCAGCGGCACACCTTCTTCTGCCAGAGCCAGGCTAAACTGCGTCGCGCTCCAGGGGTCAAATCCGGTTTCCTTCAGGTTTTCGCCACTAATCCATTCCAGAAAATCAGCTTTAATCTGCGCATGATCGATAACATCACCATCGGTCAGCTCCAGCTTCCCAAGCTCAGCCCATTTGCGATACATCTGCGCCATTTGAGCGGAACATTTTTCCAGCCGCCCTTCGGGTAACCAGAATTTAAAGTCTGCATGCGCGTGACCGTTGTCTGCCCGCCAGAGTTTTACTGCTGCGCAAATATCAATCTTGTGGGCCAGATCCACGCCAGCCCACATCGGGTAGGTTTTCAGCTCATGACGGGGGGCTATAAACTCACATTTTTCCCACTTAATCATGTCCATCCAGGCTGACTCAGCGGTCACCCAGATATTCATGTGTTTGGTGAAAAAGTTAACCCTTGCGGAAACCTGTTCTTTGGCTTTCTTAGCCAGACGGCGAAGGTCATCCCAGCGCTTACAGATTCCGAGTCCGGGGTTAGCCTTTTGCCAGACCGTTTCATCAAACGGATCATCATCCTTATCCAGCGTGAATATAATGGCGAAAAAGGTATCATCCTTAACCGCGCCTTCCACTTCGCTGTTATAGCCACGCAGCACCTTAATGGCATAATCGCGCAGCTCGTAACAAATTCCTTCTTTGTTAAACCCGGCTGTCGTTATGCCAAACAGAAGTGACTGCAATCGTGCGCCGGTTGCAGTTTCCAGAACGTCCCAGACATCACGGGTTTTATGCGCATGAAGTTCGTCGACGATGCCACAATGGATATTGAGGCCATCCAGATTGTTGGCATCAGAAGAAAGTGGTTCAAACTTGGATGCTGTCTGCTCCTGGTAAATCGCCAGTTTATTAAATTCAAACAGTCGCCCCAGTGTGGTTTTTGCTTTTTTAATCATGTTTTTCGCATCTTCAAAAACGATGCGAGCCTGATCCCGCGTTGTCGCTGCGGAATAAACCTCTGCCCCGCCCTCACCATCGGCGCCAGCCATATAAAGACCAACGCCAGAAGATAATGTCGACTTGGCGTTTTTACGGGCTACCTCGTTATATGCTGTGCGAAACCTGCGGACCATCACCGGACGACCGCTGCCATCATTACGCAGCACAACTTCGCCTGTTTCTTCATTTACCAGGGGAATAACAAACCCGAAAATGTTGATCAGAATGAAAACATGCCAGTCCATCAGCTCAATCGGCTGGCCTGCCAGTGCTCCTTTAACATGAGGCACGAATTTATAAAAATTGAGGATATGTTGTGCGCGGGGTTCGCTGAAATAGATGCCACGTTCTTCACCGTGCTTCAGATCATCAAGAAATCGCTGACAGGAAAGACGGACAAATTCACAGGCAATAACCTCCCCGGCAACGACGCGTTCGGCGTAACGTATGCCATCAGTAACTTTTGCCATCAGTCCCTCGAATTTAGAAATTGACTTAACAGATCATCATCGTCTGGTTTGTCTTTACTGACCTTAGACCTGCTGGAAGGAGTCATACCAAACTCCGCTAACATCGCGCGAAGTCGCTTCCAGGCATCAGCTTTCATCATGGCTGCCGGATGCGGCTTGATCATGCGTATTTCACGTTCTTTCCCTTCATCAGCATCATCATCGCTGTATACCGCATAGGTATAACCTTCCCGATCCAGCGTTTCACAATGATGGCGGTATTCCGTATATGCCTCTACCAGCAACTCCAGAGCCCTGGCATCCAACTGAGATATGACGCCAATGGCGTCAAGTTCTTCGGCCATCCGCTTAAACCAGTATTTCCCCTGCTTGTCGAAATGCTTGGGAACTGGGGGGACCCCTTTAGGTGGTTGCGGCTCGTTTTTGTTGATTGGTCGTTTGGAAGGGTTCCCCCTCACCAAACGCAGATGGGTAGGGGTTTTCGGCGGTCCTGACATAATCGAAAACTCCTATTAATCATCGGCTGGGGGACCCCAAAAAAAGTTTTCTAACCTGCGGCGATGTGAAGAAAGGCTAGGCGGCGGTCCTTTGGGCTCTCGGCTACAGGGATTTGACCTCCCCCTCCCCTCCATGCCCATTGATGATAATTACTATCATTTGAAGCGCTCGCGCCCTGTTTTCGAGCGGTGGCAAGGCCAGCACAGGCTTTCAAGGTTCGAATCATCATCGGTCCCCCCATGCGCCTTAGCCTTGATATGATCTACGGTTGTGGCCGCAACAGCGCGACCAGTACGCAGGCAGTTCTGACACAGATGATTATCACGCTTCATGATGCGGGCACGCTTGATATCCCACTTGCTACCGTAACCACGTTCATGGCGACTCTTACCTTGTTGGTGCTGCTGCCAGCCTTCGTTTCGATGTTGCTCGCAGTAGCCAGAGCGATCAGTTGTCGTACCAGGGCAACCACGCTTGCGACAGGCACGGGGGATTAATGCTGGCATGGTTCACCATTACGCAAATCAATAGTGATTTGGTTTTCAGCGCGGTTTTTATCAAGATTAAATACCGCTGTAACGGTGGGGAGTTCTCTACACTGAGTATCTATAACCGTCGATACCTGGTTATCAAGAAGCTGTCCATTCACAGCAATTCCATAACCCATGAAGCGCTCTCCGCGATACAGCTTAGCAAGCTGAAACTTCATAACTATTTCCTTTTTGGTGCGAGACTGTTGCACGGCAAAGCCGCCAAGAGTTAACTGATTACACGGGCTCACTACTGAAAGACTCTCATTGATGTATGCGTGTGATGCGCATAAAAAAGCCCCGCATATGCGAGGCATCATCACTTTTAGAAAAACTACCAACAAACTTCCTTTATACCATTGATAATTTCTTCATCACTTAAGTCGTATTGTAGTCGAGCAATTAAATATTCGTTTTCACCATAAGAGAATGTTTCAATCGGAATACTCACTCCCCCAGGGTTGCCCATAGGGTCAGTTCCATTACATTCGTAAAAATTTGTCTGTTGCTTCAATCTAACGATTTCCGGCTCTTTTCCGGGGAGTAAAACTAGTACTTGTTTATACATTATTATCTCCTCTGCAATTTAGAGGAAACATTATCACAGGCACTCAGTGAATGCCTGTTGTAATGCCAATCCAGTCGAGCTTAAGTGTTTAGTTGATTCAGAGTATTCAAGCAGTCTAGTACACTAGACTGCTGCTTCTACCTGCTGTGCGAGCATTAGGCACTCCAATTGGAAGATGATTCATGTGCTGTTCTAGTGATCGCTTCAGAACGTCGGCACGGTTATGTGTTGTTATAGCAATGCCGATGCGGGCCACTGAATTGCAGGTAGGCGCATACGGGACACCGTCGATAGTGACCTGCATAGAAGCTCCAATAAAAAAGCCCCGCTTTCGCGAGGCTTATTCGATGTGATGGCTGAGTATCATGCGTCTTTTTTGATTACCACTTCTTGTGGTCTCATCTGCTGGATAGCACGACAGATGCAATATGGGATTACCGCCCACGCAACGCCCATTGCTGCACCAGCAGCCTGCTGAGGCGCACTAACAGCACCGAACACCCCGATAATTCCCTGCACAAACCCAATAACTCCGCAAATAATGCATACAACCCAGAGAAATTTCATTACCAAAACTCCTTTTATCAAAGAGCCACCATGATAACCCCATGAATTATTTAGTAAAGCATGATCGCAGACACTCAGTGAATGCCTGTGGGGCTGATTAACACAGCTTCGTTCAAACGAAGCGAAACCATTTCCATATCTCCTGTAATGAATCTTTTAAAGAGTCGCAATCTTTACGACTCACTAATGGGAAGACCTATTAGGCCCTACAATAGATGACTGAAATCCTCAGCCATCTCCACAATTTTGGTTTGAAGGAGATACAATATGATAGACACTACTCTAATTGACTTTCTTAACGCACTTTCCCCTTATGCGACTCCCATAATCGGGTTCCTTATGCACTGGGCGAAACTTGAATTGCAAAAGCGATATACCAGTAAAAAATTAAAGTAATCGTTACCCCAAGCACCTTAAGTTTTTCCCTCTTCTCGTCAATCCTACCATCAAGCACAGCCACTGCACGTGGGTGTTCATCGTGTAACCCTGTTGTTATTCGAATGTCTCACCGAGTCGTAAACACGCTCACATGTCATTCCAGCCCGGTAGCTTTCGTCAGATCGCTCAGCATAATATCGAGCTTCTTCTGCAAGGCGTCCGAGCATGTCGGCGAGCACTGCGGCGTCGGCTCCGGCTGTTTTGCTTCTGACGGCAGCGGCAAGATTTGCGGTGTGCTTTGCGGCGTCCAAGCGGGTGGCAAGCTTTGTTGCTTCGGTGCGCAGCTGGCTAACAGTGGCAGACAGGCCAGCAGCAGTGGCAGCAGATTTAGCGGCTTGTGCTTGTGCATCTTTTACAGCCTCATCACGGGCAATAATTCGCCCTTGTTCAATCATGCGAGCTGCGGTCTGTGCGTTCGCTGTCTGCGATGATTCCGCGCTATCACGTTCCGCCCACTTCTTTTCCCAACCACGGTTACTCCATACGTTTCCTGCGATGAATGCGACGGCCACCAGCAACGAAATGGCAATGAACTGATAGCGCAGGCTCACTGGTCTAGCCCCCAGCACGTCAGCGCGCTTTCCTGGTCTCGTCGTTCAACCTGCCCATAGCAACCATTCTTCTGGCCTTTGGTCAGACGACAATCGCGGCCACCATCTTTAATCCACCAGCGAATAGCTTCACATGCGCCTTTACGGTCGCCAGCATTAATTCGCTTATAGAACGTAGACGGGAAACATTTCCCGGGGCCGATGTTATAGGGGCAGAAAGATGCGATCCCGGCTTTCTGTGGTTCGGTCAGTGGTACTTTGATATTTCGGTCAACCCACGCCAGCGCCTTGTCGCGTTCAATGGCATTCACCTGGGCACATTTCTCAGCTGACAACTTCATACCCTGAACTACCGGCTTGCCATCAACCATCGTGGCGCCACGGCAAATCGTCCAGAGCCCACCGCCGTCTCGATACGCCTGCTCGCTATTACCCTCCTTCTCATCCAGAAACTGATCGAGAATAACTGGCGCGGATGCCCCGGCAAGAATCAAACCAACGACCGCTGCGCTCAGCTTATTCCTCAGCTTTTGTGGCATAGCCATTGCGACGATCCTCCCGTTCCTTCCAGCGGAAATACCAGTTCACTGCACAGGTGATTACCGTACATGCGATACCGACAATAATTGCCCAGTCGCTCAGGCTTAACCCTGCAATTCTGTCGGCCAACATCCAGGACACCTCTTTTGCTGTTTTAGCTGTTTCGGCGTATGCCTTCGCTGATACACCGCAGCCGGTCAGCGTGGTTCCTGTTCCATATGAAAGTCTGCTGTAAATGGTGCTCATTCTGGTCATAGCCTCACCTCCGACTTTTCGGATGGCGCTGTGTGTGATGAAAAGGTCAGGCTTCACGGGCTGGATTTATCAACAAAGCACGTAGCGGATGATTCCCGTGAGCCTGAAATAGAAAAGGCCACGCAAATGCGCAGCCTGTAACCAGAAATCAATATTGTCTTTACATCAATTTTTCTTAAGGTTAAATTCTTCTGACAAGTTGATGAAAGACAACTTGAATATTAGCTATTTGTTCTCTGTTATGCCCGCAACCCAATGCGGGCTTTTTTTCGCCCTGCTAAAAGTTCCACCGTTGTGAGCCTTTTTGCTATGCAATAATGGATGCGTGGTGCCGGGTGTCTCCCGGTGATCCTTTGGCTGACAACCCATGCCTCACGAACATTTCACAACGGGATATAGAAAAGGCCATGCATTTGCATAGCCCTGAAAGATGTTTATGCTTTATTAATTCGCTGGAATATCTGGCATGGCGCGATCCATAGAAGAGCTAATTAACGCCTTAATAGCGTTGCATACCTGATAAAATCCACCCAGCTGAGATGAGACAGAAAAACGGGAGACGTCGTCTCCTGAGCCTACTTCAGCATAAAATGATGAGTTCTCATACCAGAGTGAGATGCTTACGCCCTGCCTGTAGCCACCTGTTAGCGGAGAATCATCAAGAGTGGTTGCAATCACGAAATTCAAGTGGTAACGGCTGTCCATATTGAGTTGGGGGATTAAGACAGGAAAGAACTTCCCCTCCTCCTCCCAAATACCAATGTCCACATAAGGCCATCTTGTTCCGTCAGAACCAGTCCACTCACGAGATGTAAGATCAAGAGAACCTGAATACTCTCGTAGTAGTTCGCTCGCCTTCTCCTGAAGTTTATCCTGTAACTTCCATTGCGCCTCGACCAGTTTAGTGCGTTTTTCTTTCAGATCCTTAAATGTTAATTCCATGCCACTCTCCAGACAACTTTTGAAAGGAATCTGCATAGTAACTCACCCTGAAAGCACATGGTTATATTTCACTTACACTGAGTGCGAAAAGCAAAAACCCCGCCGAATGGCAGGGTTCCAATGATTAGGCTGTGTGTCGAAGTGACGCTCATTACGCTGCTAAACTGTGCTGTTCTTCAATCAGCGGCTGGCGATGATTGCGATCAAATACACCCTTTAGCGCCTCTTTGCGCTGCTCAAAGTCCCAGCCCATGCCAATGAAAACTGTATTGGCCCGCTGCAACTCAGTTACGCAGTGGATCTGCTCCGGCGTCAGGTAGTCACGGATGTTCTCTTTTTTGTCGAGGTCGTGGTAAACACGAAATTTTGCCGCCGTCATACCGAGCGCGATGCGGTTAATCAAATCGGCTTCGTTGCTGAAGTGGTAAGGCTTGATTTCTTTACCCTGCACTTCACGCTCATGCTTAATGGCATCGCTCATCGGGCGATATTCCAGACGGGCGGTGTTGCGATCCATTTTTTTGCCCGCCAGAGCGCCACGCATGCGGAAGAACTCAGCAACCAGTTTCTTTTTGAACTTGCGGACAACATCGTTATTACGCATGTAGGTGATCAGTAGAGTGGTTTGCTGTTCATTCAGTAGCGCCACTCGACGCTTTTGAAGACCACCGTCAGTTTGAATGGTTCGGATTTCAAATCCGACCCTTCCAAATTCTTCAAGATCAGCCTTGTTACGGTCCACTAACTTAATGACGGTGTCATGATCACGCCCAACCCCGTCAGCAATAGAGACAGTGCTGGTTACAAGGTCGAGTTTTTTAATTTCAACTAATTGCATGGCGTTTACCTTACTTTGAGATGAACCTTTGCCGCACAGGAAATCAGCCCGTCGAGGCTCGCCAGCGCTAACCGACTTCCTCAAAGGCTCATTTCAAATGGATTGGTTCGACGTGATGGATGCGCGGGCGGTGCGCAGGAAATGCGGATACAAAAAAACCCGCTCACTGGCGGGTTTATAAAACTTTGGCAACATATCAAATATGCTTCAAATATGGCTTATTTTGTTGCATTTTGCAAGCGCGTTTGAAGGAGATAGTGAAATTTACTTCACATTTCTGCCACTTTGACGGCTTCTTCTTCCTCATAGTATTCAAGAGCCATGGCCAACGCAGATTCATCAAGCTGGGTAAAAGCGGCCTTTAACCCAGCCCAGTGCCCTGAATAGACGCGCAACCACGTCGAACGGTCAACGCTAACCATACGGGCCAGCGCCGCGCCAGCGTAGTCTTTATAGGTTTCATTGTTTCGGGTTGCGGCAATTTCCTGCCCTGCCAGCCATACCAGGCCTATCAGTTTCTTCACTACGCGCTCCTGAAGCGTGTTTTCACCCAGGCATTTCTGATAAGTTTTCCAGACGTATTCACACATCATCACCTGGTGCTTATAGCTAAGGTCAAAACCGTAGCAGTACCGCAACCAGGCCTGCTGGTATCCACTAAGCGCGGACACTGCCCTACGCCACGGCGCGGACTCAAATTCCGCATCTTTTATCGGCGGCATTGGCCTGCGGCGGCTGCGTGTTTCCAGCACATACAGTGGCGCGGAAAGCGAGTTAACAAAGCGTGGCCCCTTCTCTCCCTCAAGTTCGACGAGATGAATTCCACGGCGCGGGGTGGCATTTTTGTCTGCTGGTGGGTGTTCACTGAAAGCCTCAAGCTGCCCTTTTGTTCCCCCAGAGAGGTCAGGTAGCGCGCGGCGCAATTCTATTCTTACAAAATTCAGGTCTTGCTGATTCATGCTTCTTTGCGCTCCATACACTTAAGCTTTCGCAATTACGCCGATCGCCAGCGCCCGATCCATAAAACGCAGTAGCAGCTCAAGCTGCGTACCATGCTTCTGCTCGAATGCTGGTACATCGGCGTGTAACTCGTCGTGGCACTCTCTGCACAGAGGGATCACGAAGAGGTCATGGGCTTTTGTTGCTGTACCACCCATACCGTGCCCTACGATATGGTGCGGATCATCTGCTGGCCGTCGGCAACACTCACAGGGTTGTGTTTTTACCCAGCGGGTGTAAGTCTCATTTATCCAGCGGCGTCGCTTTGGCCTGAGCATGAAAGATTCTGGAGATTCCGGATCAACAGAGAGCGTGAGGATCTTCTTCGCCTTCTCCTGCACGAGGCTGGTTGCAGAAGCGGAAGGTACAATGTCGCTTTCCCTCATGACCGAGCGGATCTTCTCATCCGGAAGGCGTAGCCCCTTGTGCGCAACGCTTTCCGGAATAACATCAGCCAGGTCGTTTCTGACCATCCACCAGCACAGTTCCGGAAGCGTCAGGATATGCGACTCGGGAAAACCAGAATCACGCAGAATGACTTCCAGAATCCAGGATACCAGGTTTCCTGCCGCTATACCTGCAAGCTGTTCGGTATGCTGCCCCGACAAAGTGTGATCGCAATGCCAGCACAGGCGAATACTTCCTGGTGGGTGCCGCATTGTTGTGAAGTTCTTGTCGTGCCACGTTGAATGTGGCCACTGGCATTCAAACCGATTACTCAGCCATTGCTCAAGGGAAGGAAGCCCGCCGGCACGCTGAATAACCCTCTCATTCTCGAAGACCTGACGCATTACCGGATCATCAGCCAGCGGCTGAATGGCTGCCGGAACAGCCCCGGTACTGAATGACGCCATTTCTTCTGGTTCAGGCTCGAGCAGAACGCGACCACGCATGAAGAGGTGCATCAGCTCCGCACCAGGACGGAACAGCACAATCCCCATACGATGGGCGATCTCGGGGGTAAGCAGAGCTTTCACGCGACCTGCCCCCTGGCAATGTGTTCTGCCCACAGTCCACCAATCCAGCGCACGCCTTTCGGCGTGAAGCGTGCCTGGCTGAATGCATGGTTTGAGGTTACGGATGTGCCGGTTTTCACTTCAAAACGGCCCGCATCAATATGCTGATGCCGTGGGGTCATCGTTCCGCCAAGGCGATACATGATGTCCTTCTCAAGGAGGAATAGCCGCAGATCAGGCTCTTTGGCCTTAAGCAGTTTTGCCACCTGGCGGAATGACATTGACCCACTGGCTGTACAGTACCGATCAACAAACTCTACCTTCGGCGCCGCGGCAGCCAGTTCGTTAGTCAACTGCTGTTTTTGTTCTGCAAGGTCAGCTGCAAGACGTAGGGCTTCAGAGAATGATTGAGGAATCGTCTGCTGCTGTGCCTGCTCAAGCTCCTGCCAGCGATCAACCAGACGCGCGGTAAACTCCGGCGACAGCTGCGCGACAACGATATAACTGTCCCGCTTCCCTATCAGATAAACCGATACCGACTGATTGAGATGATTTCTAACTTCCCCCATTGGGGGGAGTTCAATAACACCGCGCTCTGCCAGGCGCTCAATGGACCGTTTAACATGGTCATGTCTTGATTCCACCAGCTCAGCAATATCGCTGCTGGACATGGTTAACGCTGTTGTTGCTAACTGGCTCATACTTTTCTCCATATCAGGCGGCTGCACCCGCCGGTTCATATCTGCTGATTGTTATCTCTACCCGACCTTTCGGCACAACGGGTCCCCATTCCACCAGCATGCGCTTAATCTGGCTGTCGTCTTCCCAGACACCCGCATGCGTCAGCGCGTCAAACAGGGCTTTGTTGTAATTATCGATATCCCGGCGGCGCGCATCCGGCGGGTACAGAGTGATTTCTACCGCTGCCAGTTCAGTCGATGGCTTCGGGAGACGTCGTAATTGCTCAATGATCGCCACGCAGGCAGCGCTCTGGTATTTACGGCCATCAGCGCTAATGAGGTGACGACCGGCCAGCGGCCCCTTGTTAGGGGCGCGCCAGTAGGTGTTCACGCTGGGTGGAAATGGGAGTATGAGCCTCATTAAAAGCCTCCGTCATAATTCCTGAAACATACCTCAACTTTCCCGCTATAGTGACGAACACGTTGAACAACATCCGAAATAGGCGCTATGCCAGCATGGAGATAAAAGACTGTTTCACGCATGAGTTACCCCCCGCATGCTGTCGACAAGACCTTGCGCAATTGTGATGATTTCGCTGGTGGCCGTTCGTTCCAGCCATAGTTGATTGATATTGGCTTTCAGCTTGTTCTGCTGTGGTTCCTCCAGCATGTCAGCCCCTTCCACCTGGTTAAACACAATACCCACCTCAAGTGGCCAGATGCGTGATTCAACTTCTGGCAATGACAGCGGCACAGCAGCGGGCATTTCACGTGGTTGCACTGCTGGTGGCTGAACCTTCGCGGCGACAAACGTGGCCAGAGCCATAGAAGCACGCCCTTTTGCCTCCAGTTCTGTGCGGTTGATGTAGCTGAACCGCTCACCACGCCATGACTTATCGAATACAGCTATGGCACCGGCAAAAAACGCGCTGGTGGGCTTCTGTTTTTCGTCAGCAGGTACAAACCACACAGGCAGATCGAACCCAATGCGCCCGCGAATGAATACAATGTGATCGGCATCTTCCGGCCACCACGTTTCACTCGGCGCGGCTTTTATCAGGAATACATAGCGACCGCCCTTCTCACGCTGTGCTGCTGCGTAGTTCATGATGTGCGTCATACCAGTGATCGCCTGTTTTTCGTGGTATTGAGAACGGCTATACGGTGGGTTGCCATAACCTGCACCACCCAGTTCAGCCAGACGTTCAGACCAGTCCTGTGTTAGCGCGTTATCTTCGACGGTGTACCATGCCTGGCACTTCGCGTTGTCGTCGTCAGCGAACAAGTCCAGGACTAATGGGCCAAATAGCGCGTTGATCCCCCAGAAAAGCAGATCCGGTGTCCTCCACTGATCTCCAACTTCTTTCAATTCGTGAGCTGGTTTGCTGCGCAGTGCTGCCAGCGCCTGGCAATATTTATTTGGCATCATGAGCGGAACCCCGAATTTTCTGGCAGTGAGTAGTCAACATTTTGGAAGTTTGCGCGGCTGGCTGAGTTAGTCGCCCATTTACCGTTAACGCGTTCAGGTCGCCCAGCGGCAGACCATTTGGTCGCGCTTTGCAGATAACCGGGGAAGTTTTTTGGAATAAACAGAGTTGCCGGGCGGAGGTATTGAGCCTGCTCGCTATCACGCCAATCAGCGTTTTTGTAATCCACCACAAGGCACAGATCATCAACAGTGAACTGTTCCCGCAGACGGGCGCGAATGTTCTCCAGCGACGTGCTGCATACCTGGTAGCGTGAACCAGTTGTCTGGTTCAGGTAAGACAAAACCTGTCTGGCCTGATCAGTAATCACAACCTCAGGGTCTGGTTGCGCCGCAACCGGACAAGAGGGTTTTGAAGTTACTTGTGGATCTTGTGTTGATTTTACTGACGGATCCCCGCCAGATTCTGACGGGTCAAAACCGCCATTTTTGCCAGATTTCGACGGGTCAGTTTTTGATGCTTCAGATTTTGACGTGTCAGAATCTGACAGTTGAGAAAATGCAGCAGCCTGAAGTTTCGCCACATTCAGGCGGTACACGTTCGACGCATTACGGTTTCCATTACGGCGCTGTGTACGCGTGAGCCAGCCATCTTTTTCAAGCTTTGCGATTGCCGTTCTGATAGTGCTCGGCCCTGCGCCAAGCTGGCGAGCAATAGTTTCAATGGACGGCCAGCACACGCCCTCATCGCTGCTGAAATCAGCAAGGCGAGCCATGATCGCGACACTAGACAACTTCATGCCCGACGCCGCGCAACCATCCCATACGTAGCCGGTTAATTTAGTGCTCATGATCGTCCGTTATCTCCCTGAACTTTTGCCTGAAATGCTCAAGTGGGCTGAAGCATTCGTGCGGGTAGCCATCACGCAGATAGATAACGCGCTGTGTTTCTGGCTCCCAGCGGATAACACGGACTGGCACTCCACGGTGGTCTTTGAACCTTCGGTTAAGTTCGCGCACAAGCGTTTTGCCCTCCGGTTGTAGACCCCCACAATTGAAACCGCCCTACTGTGGTTACAAGGAACCCAGCGGTTTGATAATCTGCGTTCATACCGAAACAACGGAGTACCCGAAACCGGGATCATCCTGAGTTGCGGTAGACGGTTAAAAGCCGTTAAACTGATCATGCGGATTATTTCTCCATACTCGAAGAGTTGTTCGCCAAGGCGCCCGGAGCTGCACACTCGCGGGCGTCACTCTTTTCAGCGACACAAAAAACTCGATAAAGAAGCGTTACGTGCTCCTGGAACTTCGCGATAACCTGATAGCTGTTTTCCTCAATCTGAGCACGCTCCTCTGCGTCAATTACCCCATCAGCCGTGGCTTTACGTACAAAATTAGAATGACGGCCTATCCACTCAATGGACTCCATCAGACGCTGGTTGATATCGGCGTTATCCAGATCATCAACATCTGCCAGTGGTACAAATACGCCCTGAGAATGGCGCGCAACGGCATCAGCTATATGAGTTGAGCCACTAGCACGTTGTAAAACCATTGCCCAACCCAGCGGGAATATCTGGTCGCCGTCAACACGAAGGCGGTTAAATAATGCGTTCTCTGTCACACCCAACCATTCCGCGGCCTCGGCATACCCGCCAGGCAGATCGGTAATCGTCTTTTTAATCGCGACCACCAGCCAGGCTGGCTGACGTTCGACTTTCCAAATTGGTTCGTTACCCACGGTTAACCCCTTAATTCTGTGGTTACTTTCATGCCGCTGATTTTTTATGCTCCAGTTCAGGCCAAATCTTTTCCCAATCATCCGGGTGAAGATTTTTTCTACTAACTGAGCCGCCAGATTGTGTTTCGATAGAAACAGATAGAGCAGCTCCCAACTTTTGCTTTTTGCTAATGGCTTTACGCAGGTACTCAAGAGAGGTTTCGCATCGTGCTGCAAATTCTCTCTGTTTTTCGAGCGACAAAGCGTTTAGGTAATTTCTTAACGTTTCCATCACGCCTCCTATGTTTGGAAATTAAATATACCTTTAAGTAAATACATGTCAATACTCACAGGTCATTTACCTTGAAGTAAATTTAAGTAAGATGGAATTATGAAAAATGAATCGCCTGACATCTTCGAGTTGCGACGCCTCAAACTGCAGGAGTTGGTAACTCGCTATAAAACACAGAAAGAGTTTGCTGAAAATGCAGGGCTTGATCCGACTGTTGTCTCTCGGATGCTTTACCCTGTTGGTAAAGCTAATAAGCGGAATATTGGTGAACAGGCGGCTCGTCAGATCGAGGAGGCGCTGAAAATCAGCAGAGGATGGTTGGATGGTCTAGGCCCAACCTCAAATATGGATATTGATGTACCCACCCGCAATATCGACACCTATCGTGTAGAAGTTCTCGATCTTACTGTGAGTGCTGGTCCAGGGTCTTTCATGATTTCTGAGTTTGTTGAGGTTCTACACGCTATTGAGTTCACCACTGAGCACGCTCGTTCACTCTTCGGGAATCGTTCTCAGGATGAAGTTAAAGTAATGACTGTAGATGGCGACAGCATGTGCCCAACCATCCAATCTGGTGACAGGTTGTTTTTCGATATTTCGATAAGAAATTTCAAGGTGGACGGTGTTTATGCGTTCGTTTTCGGACAACACTTCCATGTGAAGCGATTACAAATGCAGGGCTTGCAGCTTGCAGTCCTGTCCGATAATCCAGTGTACAAAGACTGGTATATAACTGAAGAAAATCAGGATCAACTGTATATCATGGGTAAAGCTCTGCTACATGAATCAATAGCTTACAATAAACTGTAGTTGCTATCTTTGGATAGTTGATACAGACCTAACACTTTATGAAATAACATATAACCCGGCCACTGAGCCGGGTTTTTATTGCCCTTTTCTCACCATCGCAGCGGCGTCTCGCAGAACACCTTTGTGGATCACATTTCCCACCGCACGTCGTTTTCTTTCCAAACAATCGACAATCGCATCACGGTTAATAACTACTCCGCCGATTATCAATTCGACAACTGCGCCGCCAATCTCGCCAGCTATGAATGCCGCACGGTCTTCTTCCAGTTCGTCACGTTCCATACCAAGCCCTCTTTGGTGTTTTTTTGAGCATAACACGCATCACCTCCTTAAATAAAATTCAATTAAAAGCAATTAGTTGTCATTAAGGTAAATAAAAATATACCAAAAGGTATTTACACAAAAATTACTCATAGGTATATTCAATTCATCAACAGCGGATAGGCAGGACGCCCACGATGTTGCCGCCGGTGGCATATGAATAACCGGATGATTCGCTGACAGGTGTCTTCGGGAGGGGTAACAGAGACGCGGTCTGATTAACCGCAACTCGTAGTCAAATTCCTATAGCTGGTGGCGATACCCAAGCCAGGAATACCAAAACCAGCAGGAGTGTTAAGGGCAAGGGCTAATCACCCCCTTAGCACCCCGCCCGAAGATACCTACCACCGCGCCTGATGTGGTTAAAAGCAGGCCAAAGCAATAACAAGTAACTCCATGTTCTGGCGGCCCGGTGTTTTCCCACTTGTCCGGTAACCGCCAGCCTTTTTCAGGGCACAACAGAAAAGAGCATCACCGGGCGACGGGCTCATAACCCAATCCACCCGGGCAAAAAGAAAGCGGTCTCTGCAAGCCGCCGACCAATGCAGGTGCCCTTCTCTGTTGTGTATGGAGAAAGTTCGGCGGTTGCAGCCGCCTTAACGAGGGTAAAACCATGAGTAATGACCGCATGACCGTAGTGCCAGATTTTCTTGGCGAACTGGATGCCGGCGTGTTCATGAACAAAATCGCGGCAGCACTTAATACTACCGCGCTTGGCGTTCTGAACAACGGCAACAAAGGCAAAGTAGTCCTCACATTTGATTTTGAGCGTATGGGTAATTCCGTTGAAGAGAAGCGCGTGAAGATCAAGCACAAGCTGAACTACAGCACCCCGACACCGCGTGGTAAAGCCTCCGAAGAGGACACAACCGAAACCCCGATGTGGGTCAACAAAGGCGGGAAGCTAACCATCCTGCAGGAAGATCAGGGTCAGCTGTTCGGGATCACTGGCGCGGTGGATGGAAAGCTTAAAGCGGCACAGTGATCCGCAACAACAAACTCACTGATACCACTTTGATCATCAGTTAATAAGGAATTTTTATGTCTCAGTTAGACAGCGGTACCTTCAAGCAGGTCAAAGACCTGGTTATTTCCGGTTATCACCTGAATGATATTCATGGCCTGGCTTGCCCGACCGCATTACTGCCAGAGGGCACTGGCGTTGAAAGCCTCGAGCGCTTTTCTCTGGAGCGTTTCCGCTTTCGTGGCGCAATGACCACAACCAGTATTGACGACTTCTCACGTTATTCTAAAGGTTACGCCAGCGACAGTGAACCAGCTCGTTGCTTCATTGACGCTGACAACATGACCGCCCGTTCAGTGTTCAACATCGGCACCCTGGATAATCCTGGTCACGCCGATAACGTTGCTTCAATCACCCTGAAGAAAACCGCCCCGTTCCGCGCGTTACTGCAGATCGATGGTCAACGTCTGAAACAAAAGCAAATTGCTGAATGGCTGGAAGACTGGAGCGATTACCTGCTGGCGTTTGATGCTGATGGCAATACGATGCAGATTTCCCAGGCGGCTCAGGCTGTGCGTCGTATCACTATTCAGCAAGCAACACAGCAGGACCATGAAACTGGTGATTTCGCTGGTAAAAAATCGCTGATGCAAAGCGTTGAAGCAAGCAGCAAAGACGTAATGCCTGTAGCGTTCGAGTTCAAATGTGTGCCGTATGAAGGTCTGGGTGAACGCCGCTTTAGCTTGCGTAACAGCCTACTGACCAGCGATGAACCCTGCTTTGTTCTGCGCATCGTCCAACTTGAAGCCCAGGAAGAAGAGATTGCCAACGAATTCCGCGATTTGCTGATCAGCAAGTTCGAAGGTGAATCAGTGGAAACTTTCATCGGTAACTTTAAAGCCTAATTGCTCTGCATTAAATCCCCGGCGCCGCGGGGATTTATTGAAGCGTAATTCCATTAATTATCGCCACCAGGCGAGGGATTCGTGCAACCAAAATCTGCGCGGTGCAGCGCGCCAATATGGAGAAAGACATGAGCTACATTCAGACATTATCCGGCAAACACTTTAATTACCTCGATATCCAACAGGACGATATCGTGATCGAAGATATCGCTACCGCGTTGTCTCATATCTGCCGCTTTGCAGGGCATCTTCCTGAGTTTTACAGCGTCGGCCAACATAGCGTTTTAACCAGCCACCTCGTTCCACAGGAGTTTGCATTAGAAGCCCTGCTTCATGATGCCGCCGAAGCCTACCTGCAGGATATCCCCTCACCGCTTAAGCGCCTGCTTCCGGATTACCAGGCGATCGAAGCTCGCGTGGACGCAGCCATTCGGCAGAAGTTCGGTCTACCAACTGAGCAACACCCAACCGTGAAATATGCCGATCTGGTGATGCTCGCCAGCGAACGCCGCGATTTTGAGATTGACGAAGGTTCCATTTGGCCATGCATCGAGGGAGTTGTCCCAACGGATTTATTCATTATCAACCCAGTTCGTCCAGGCCAGTCATACGGCATGTTCATCAATCGCTTTAACGAGTTGATGGAGCAGCGCCAATGCGCCGCATGAAGGTAAAAGAACTCGTAGCGGAGGCGTTCGCCTCCGTTGCTGAATTGCCACCAAAACATGCGCCGCTTATGCGCGAAGTCGCCACCAGACTGGACGCTACGTTCGCAGCATTAAAAGAGTCTCTGGTGCAACTGGAACAGGAACGTAAAGGTAAAACGCCATGACCGTATTTGAATATCTCCAGGCTCACCCCAACGCCACCAGCGCTGAAATAGCTAAGGGTTTAAACAAAAAAACAGCTTCGATCGCTGGTTCGTTATCGCAACTCTTTACCACTGGCAGGATCGTGAAGTCTGGTGTTCGCAAGGGCATTCCAACATACCGTGTTAACGATATGCCATTTGGGTGCAGTAACAGCCTAACCATGATGTTTAACCAGCTATTGAACAAAGCCAGACAGGGAACCGCGCTATGAGCACTGGAATTGAACTCATGCAGCATGCGCTGGGCATCAGTGAGCGAAACCGCACGCCATACCGTAATTATTTCCTGGCTGGCGAAGGGCATACGGATAACGTGAAGTGGGAAGAGCTGGTATCTGATGGTTTCGCTACCTCCCGTCCCGCGCCTGATTTTGTGGGTGGTGGAACAATTTACCACGTCACAGAAAGAGGTGAAGCAACGGCAATTTCTGCACTGCCAGAGACAAAGAAACGCACTCGATACGAAGAATATCTTGATGCTGATAGCTGCCAGCCCTTCAGTGAATGGTTGTTGGGATATCGACTGCCTGAAGTCGAATACAGCCGTGATGGAAAATGCCGAATGTTTCGCTGCTCATACGACGCGGCTTATGGCTACCCACGACGTGATATTGAAGGTGAGTGGTGCGACACCAAAAAAGCAGCGAAGGCCAGCTACAAAGAAGCGCTGCGCAAATCGAAACTGGAGGCAGCCCAATGACAGCACTCAAAAAACATGCAGAACTGCGCCAATTAGCAGAGAAAGCCACCCAGGGCGAATGGTGGTCTGATGTTGTCGAAACTGACGGCGAATACGGCGAGGGTGAAGACAGAGCGTCTGGATACCACTCATACGCGGTTTACGTCGGTAGCGAGTCATTGCTCGATATGACCAACTCGACGGCAGCGTGCATTCACGAGGAGTGGGATCACGATTACCACATGGCTTGGGATGAGACAGCCAAACGCAACGCAGAATTCATCGCCGCCACTAACCCCACCACCGTCCTGTCGCTGCTGGATGAGAATCTCCAACTACAGCGCGACAAAGATTCTCTTGAAGCAGTTGCGATTGCTATGCGTGACGATATGCGGGATGCGCGTGAAAAGCTGGAAGAACTGGATAATGCCCTCTGCGAACTCCTCCCCGGAACTCAGTACATGGACCCGCCAGATGGTGGAAGTGTTACCCCACTGGAGCAAGTGCGACGGATGGTTGCTGACTATCGGGAGCGTATTGCCATCCTAGAATCGCGAAAGGTATGCGTTCCAAGGATATCTAACGATGAATTCTGGTTAAGTTTTAATAATCGGATTGTATTCCGCGAAGAAACGTATCGCAGCGCGGTAACTAAGGCGATAGAAGACGCTGGCATTGGTGTGAAGGGGGAGTGAGTCAGTGGAAAAATGTAATCGCTGTATTGTCGGCCTGATTGGGTCGCAGCCAGTTCTTTCCAGTGACTGGGCTAATGCGGTCGTAAATTTTGAAATCGTAATTGCTGACTGGAACGAGAAAACCAAACGCTTTGCCGTTCCGCATCCTGGATTCGCCCATAAGTTCAATTACTGCCCGCATTGCGGAAACAAGGTAGAGGACTAACCCATGACAACTAACAACCACCCGGCGCACGGTCCTGTATCACTCGATCGCTTGCACCAGATACGCGAACACCTGCAGCATGATACCCAGTACTCAAACGGCGGGAACAGAGCTTACATTCTCGCTGATATGTTGAAGGTGATTGATGAGGTGCAGGCATCGAGGAACGCAGAGCCAGTATTGCCAGATGAAAAGCCGATGCCAGAAGCGTCGAAAATGCATGCAATAGACGCTGTAGCTGCAATCGCAGAGGTCAGAGGATGGAACGCCTGCCGCGCCGTCATACTTAAGGCTGGCAACTCTCCGGTAACTCAGGATGGTTACGTGCTGGTCCCGAAGAAACTAACCGCTGAGAACGGCGCAAAGAGTGTGCTGTCCGGTGAGTTTTCAGAAACGAAATTTATAAACTGCCCAGAGTGTTTTGGTGATGATGATTGCGAAACCTGCGACGGCAGCGGAAGAATTGAAATCACCGTTCCTGTCACATGGACGACCATCAAAGCTATTTGGGCTAAAGGTGTCGAGCATTTCGCAGCAGCACCGCAGCAGGAGAATGTATAACGTGAACAATTTAATGATCGACCTTGAGTCCATGGGCAAAAAACCGAATGCCCCTATTGTCTCCATTGGTGCCGTATTCTTCGATCCGCAAAGCGGTGATCTTGGTCAGGAGTTTTACACCGCCGTTAATCTTGAAAGCGCTATGGAGCAGGGAGCGGTGCCGGATGGTGACACTATTTTGTGGTGGTTAAGACAAAGCTAAGAAGCACGATCAGCAATCTGTGTTGATGATGCGATGCCGATATCATCTGCCCTATCTGAACTGAGCCATTTCATTAATCGGCATTCTGATAACCCTAAATATTTAAAAGTTTGGGGCAATGGAGCTACTTTCGACAACGTTATATTGCGCGGCGCATATGAGCGTGCCGACCAGGTTTGCCCGTGGCAATTCTGGAATGATCACGACGTCAGAACCATCGTCACATTAGGCAGAGTTGTAGGTTTCGATCCTAAGCGTGATATGCCATTTGATGGGGTTGCACATAACGCACTGGCTGATGCCCGCCACCAGGCGAATATGTTTCAGCGATTTGGCAGAAACTAATCCCAACCACCAGCAACAGCTAAAGTTTTCCCCGGGTGCAGCCGGGATAATGGAGAAATAACTATGAGCAATATTTTCCAGTTAGCTCCCAACGATTGGGTTTGTGAAAGCGTTTTGATCGCGGTTACCGGGCTCAAACCCGGAACCATCCTCCGTGCCAGAAAAGAATGCTGGATGATTGGGAGGGAGTATATCCACGTATCGCCTGACGGAAATCCTAAACCTTCCAGTGAGTGCATGTATAACAGAAAGGCTGTAGATGCCTGGGTCGCTTCAATGAAAAGCAAGCAGCCAGGGTGATTTGATGCCATGAAAAAGGTAAGCTCGTATCGCTCTTGGGCGTCTGGAGGCAACACCAATGGATAAAGTCACATATCCAACAGGCGTCGAAAACCACGGTGGCACATTACGCATCTGGTTTAATTTTAAAGGTAAGCGTGTCAGGGAAAGTCTCGGTGTCCCTGACACCGCTAAGAACAGAAAGATAGCCGGGGAACTGCGGACATCAGTATGTTTTGCCATCCGCACAGGAACCTTTGATTATGCAACCCAGTTTCCTGACTCCCCTAACCTCAAGGCTTTTGGTGTAAGTAAAAAAGACATTACAGTGAAAGAACTTGAAGAAAAATGGCTGGATCTGAAACGGATGGAAATCTGCGCGAACGCATTCAATCGCTATGAATCTGTCGCAAGGAATATGGTGCCGAGGATCGGAGGTAATCGCCTGGTGTCAGCAGTAACCAAAGAGGAATTGCTGTATCTTAGGAAAGATTTGCTAACTGGTTATCAGAGTCCGACGAAAAACAAAGCCCCGGCAAAAGGGCGAAGCGTTGTTACTGTGAACTATTACATGACGACAATGGCCGGAATGTTTCAGTTTGCTGCGGATCACGGTTACTTAGAGGTGAACCCATTCGAGGGAATTAAGCCTCTGAAAAAAGCCAGGGCAGAACCAGATCCTCTGTCTCGTGATGAATTTATTCGCCTGATAGATGCATGCCGGCATCAGCAGACGAAAAACCTGTGGTCATTAGCAGTGTACACAGGAATGCGTCACGGGGAACTGGTCTCCCTGGCCTGGGAAGATATCGACCTGAAGGCGGGAACAATTACCGTCAGGCGTAATTATACGAAACTTGGTGAGTTCACTCTACCGAAAACCGAGGCAAGCACAGATCGAGTGGTGCATCTTATCCAGCCCGCAATCAGCATCCTGAAAAATCAGGCTGAAATGACAAGGCTGGGCAGGCAATATCACATTGAAGTGCAGTTACGTGAGTATGGCCGTTCGGTGAACCATGAGTGTACATTCGTCTTTAACCCGCATGTGGTCAGACGCAGTAAGCAGGTCGGATTTATCTACCGGGTCGATTCAGTAGGCGACTCATGGGAAGCGGCACTAAAGCGCGCGGGGATCAGACACAGAAAGGCGTACCAGTCACGACATACCTATGCGTGCTGGTCATTATCTGCAGGTGCAAACCCGAGTTTTATTGCCAGTCAGATGGGGCATGCGAGCGCGCAGATGGTGTTCAATGTTTACGGTGCATGGATGGCTGACAGCAGCGCAGAGCAGATCGCAATGCTGAATCAGAAGCTGGCAGATTTTGCCCCATTGATGCCCCATAGCCACGATAACAGTACGGGAGGATTATTAAAATCAGTAAGTTAACCCCTAACGCCCGTCATGTTAACTGCGTGGAGGGCAATACCACGCTGTATGCGCTGCCTAAAGCCGATATTGTTGCCCGCTGGCAAGCACAGACCACCGATACGTTTCGATTTTGTTTTAAGTTTCCGGCGACCATTTCGCATAAGGCCGCGCTGCGTAATTGTGATGACCTGGTGCAGGAATTTTTTACGCGCATGTCGCCGCTGGGATCGCGCATTGGACAATACTGGCTGCAATTACCCGCGACTTTTAGCCCACGCGACCTGCCTGCCCTGTGGCAGTTTCTCGATGCGCTCCCCAAATGCTTTACCTACGGTGTGGAAGTTCGCCATCCAGACTTCTTTGCCAAAGGCGAAGCCGAACAGCTATTTAATCGCGGGTTACACGAGCGTGGAGTAAACCGGGTGATTCTTGACAGCCGCCCGGTACATGCCGCAATCCCACATACCGAAGCGATACGTGACGCCCAGCGCAAGAAACCGAAGGTTCCGGTGCATGCGGTGGTGACGGCAAACCATCCGATGGTACGCTTTATCGGCAGCGATGATATGGCACAAAACAGCGCGCTTTTCGCCGTCTGGCTGACCAAGCTGTCACTATGGCAACACACCACGACGCCGTATCTGTTTTTGCATACGCCGGACATCGCGCAGGCCCCGGAGCTTGTTGATACGCTATGGGCAGATTTACGCAGTGCTCTGCCAGAGATCGGATCAGCACCGTCTATTCCACAGCAATCTTCTCTTTTCTGAAAATGCCACCTATCATAGTCAATGCCAGCAGCCATTTTAAAAGGGAGTTTGTATGGTAAGCGCGCTTTATGCCGTATTGGGTGCGTTATTGTTAATAAAGTTCTCCTTTGACGTTGTTCGCCTGCGCATGCAATATCGCGTTGCCTATGGCGATGGAGGTTTTAGCGAACTGCAAAGCGCTATCCGCATTCACGGTAACGCGGTGGAATATATTCCCGTCGCGTTAGTGCTGCTGTTATTTATGGAAATGAACGGCGCAGAGACGTGGATGGTGCATCTTTGCGGGCTGATGTTGATTGCCGGACGTCTGATGCATTATTACGGATTCCACCACCGGCTTTTCCGCTGGCGCCGTTCAGGCATGAGCGCAACCTGGTGTTCGCTGTTGCTAATGGTGCTGGCGAATCTTTGGTATATGCCCTGGGAGTTGGTTTTCTCCCTGCATTAGCGCACAATACGCCACTTTATTTTTCCCGGATTTTTACGTTATGTCTCACCGCGACACGCTTTTTTCTGCGCCTATCGCCAGTCTGGGTGACTGGACCTTTGATGAACGGGTAGCTGAAGTCTTCCCGGATATGATCCAGCGTTCCGTTCCTGGCTATTCCAATATTATTTCTATGATTGGCATGCTGGCCGAACGTTTCGTACAACCCAACACGCAGGTCTACGATCTGGGCTGTTCTCTGGGCGCGGCGACGCTCTCGGTGCGTCGCAATATTCATCACGAGAATTGCAAAATTATTGCTGTCGATAACTCCCCGGCGATGGTTGAGCGCTGCCGTCGTCATATTGACGCCTATAAGGCACCGACCCCGGTTGAGGTTGTCGAAGGCGATATTCGCAACATTACTATCGAAAATGCCTCGATGGTGGTGCTGAATTTTACCCTGCAATTCCTTGAGCCACCCGAGCGCCAGGCGTTGTTGGATAAGATTTATCAGGGGCTGAATCCCGGTGGCGCGTTGGTGCTATCTGAAAAATTCAGCTTCGAAGACGCGAACGTAGGCGAGTTGCTGTTCAACATGCACCACGACTTCAAACGAGCCAATGGCTATAGCGAACTGGAAATCAGCCAGAAGCGCAGCATGCTGGAGAACGTGATGCTCACCGACTCGGTCGAAACGCACAAAGCGCGACTGCATCAGGCCGGCTTTGAGCACAGTGAGTTGTGGTTCCAGTGCTTCAACTTTGGCTCTCTGGTGGCGTTGAAGGCTGAGGTTAGCGCATGATCGATTTTGGTAACTTTTATCAGTTGATTGCCAAAAATCATCTGTCCCATTGGCTGGAAACACTTCCGGCGCAAATCGCTGCCTGGCAGCGCGATCAGCACGGTCTTTTTAAACAATGGTCAAACGCCGTCGAGTTTCTGCCCGAGCTAACGCCGCATCGTCTGGACTTACTGCACAGCGTTACCGCAGAAAGCAAAGAGCCGCTCAGCGAAGGTCAGCTTAAACGCATAGACACCCTGATGCGTAACCTGATGCCATGGCGTAAAGGACCTTACTCGCTGTACGGCGTCAATATCGATACCGAATGGCGTTCCGACTGGAAGTGGGATCGCGTCCTGCCGCACTTGTCTGATCTCACCGGACGTACCATTCTTGATGTCGGTTGCGGCAGTGGCTATCACATGTGGCGCATGATTGGCGCGGGCGCACATCTGGCGGTCGGTATCGATCCGACCCAACTGTTCCTGTGCCAGTTTGAGGCGGTGCGTAAACTGCTGGGCAATGACCAGCGCGCGCATCTGCTGCCGCTGGGTATTGAACAGCTTCCGGCGCTCAACGCCTTTGATACCGTATTCTCCATGGGCGTGCTTTATCACCGCCGCTCGCCGCTGGAACACCTGTGGCAGTTAAAGGATCAGTTGGTTAAAGACGGAGAACTGGTACTGGAAACGCTGGTCGTCGAAGGCGATGAAAATACCGTGCTGGTGCCGGGCGATCGCTACGCCCAGATGCGTAACGTTTACTTTATCCCGTCTGCACTGGCGCTAAAAAACTGGCTGGAAAAATGCGGGTTTGTTGATGTGCGCATTGCCGACGTATGTGTGACCACTACCGAAGAACAGCGCCGCACCGAATGGATGATTACCGAATCGCTGGCCGACTTCCTTGACCCGAACGACCACAGCAAGACGGTGGAAGGCTACCCTGCCCCACTGCGTGCGGTATTGATTGCGCGTAAACCGTAGTCATTTTTGCCAAATGACTATTACGTATAGCACCATTTCTCCAAAATAGTTCGGTTTGCAACAAGGCGGCGACGCAGCAAATCCCTGGGAGCGTAGATAACTACGTGACCGGGGTGAGCGAGGAAAGCCAACACAGTTGCAGACCGAAATATGCAGGAGAAGGAGAAAAAAAGGCCCCTGTTGAAATTGCAGGGGCCTGGTACGAGCAAGCATCATATTGGGCGACATGATGCAACGGTAAAATCAGCTGGCCTGATGGTGTGCAATGATTGCTTTCATTTCAGCAACCGCCGCCCCGTCTACCGCATAGCGAGAATACTCATCCGCCTGCGCATCCGAAGACATCGACAACCCCGAATTGCGATAACGCATTGGTGAAGCCAGCCATACTCCGGCAGAACTATGGACTTCCTGCACCCCAGCATCAAGGAACAGGGACAAATTCGAGGCGCGAACCCCCGCTCCGGCCATAATGATTGGAGCACCAGGCTGCGCAATAAGTTCCATTATTTTTGTTAAACCTTGCGCCGCATCTGATTTTTGCCCGGAGGTGAGTACTCTGGCGATGCCCAAATCAGCTAATTTTTTAAGCGTATTGAGTGGGTTAGCACACATATCAAAGGCACGATGAAAAGTGACTTGCAGTGAACCGGCGGCGATCATAATTTTCTCCATGCGCGGCATATCGACATATCCATTCGCATCTAAAATGCCGGTCACCAGCCCTGAGAACCCCAGTTCTCTGACCATCGCTATATCATCCAGCATTGCAGCGAATTCACCTTCGGTGTAACAAAAGTCGCCTCCACGTGGACGAATAATGGGATTGACGGGAATCGAAATGTGCTGGCGAACAGAACGCAAGACGCCCAGTGAAGGCGTTAAGCCCCCTTCTTTGGGTGCCGAGCAAAGCTCAATACGATCCGCGCCGTTTTGCTGCGCCGTGCGCGCGCACTCCATGCTGTAACAGCAGATTTCCAGTATAGTCATGCTCACTCCTGACGTTCGCTTGCCACAATGGTTTCAATCGACCACGGGTGGAATTTTATCGTCACGCTACCATCGCTAACCGCCAGCGTCGGATTCGGTAAACGTTCACGTTCTCCTTTTGGCGAGCTGGTTTTCACAAATATACCAGGTTGACTCAGACCGTGATCGGAAAGCAGCGCCAGCGCTCGCGCATTCAGCGTTTGTGCCTCACCCGGCAGAACAATTTCAATATGTTCCCAGCCTTCATGTGGGTAACGTTTTTCGCCCGGCCACGGCAGTTCGACGATGGAAAATTGCCAATGTTGCACACAAACCGGCTCATGCAGTTTAAAAAGACAAATAGGTCTGCCGTTAATGATGTTTTCTGACAACAATTCACCGCACTGTTCAAACCCACGACGCCAGCGTTCTGCAGTGGTATTTTGATGGCAACGCAAGGAAATGTGATCGGCTTCCAGGCCTGTGATATCCAGCCCAAGACGGGTAGAAAGTTCCGTTAATGCCTGCGTGAAATGCGGTAAATCTGCAGAAATATCCTGTAGTTCTGCAACGGTTTGCCAGTTCGCCATATTAAAAGCTCATATCCATGTTCAAAGTCGCTAATTTACTCTGTTGCGCTGCGCCATCCAACCGCTGTTTTCTCCGAACACATCATGGATAAATCTACGCCATTGCATGGTTTACATTTCAGGCTACTGGCGGTACACACAATGCTGACGGCAACGGGCATTTGCAGTATACTCCCGCCCTTAATTCTTAAACTGGTGCGGTGAATTTTAGACCGCTTCATAAATGTAAGGTATTCCGGTGAATATTCAGGCTCTTCTCTCAGAAAAAGTCAGTCAGGCCATGATTGCTGCAGGCGCGCCTGCAGATTGCGAACCGCAGGTTCGTCAGTCAGCAAAAGTACAGTTCGGCGACTATCAAGCTAACGGCATGATGGCTGTCGCTAAAAAACTGGGTATGGCGCCGCGACAACTGGCTGAGCAGGTGCTGACTCATCTGGATCTCAACGGGATTGCCAGCAAAGTTGAAATTGCAGGCCCGGGCTTTATCAACATTTTTCTCGACCCGGTATTTCTGGCGCAGCACGTTCAGCAGGCGCTGGCTTCCGATCGTCTGGGCGTCACCCAACCGACTAAACAAACCGTCGTGGTTGACTACTCCGCGCCTAACGTAGCGAAAGAGATGCACGTTGGTCACCTGCGTTCCACCATCATCGGTGACGCGGCGGTGCGTACGCTGGAATTCCTTGGTCACAAGGTTATCCGCGCCAACCACGTCGGCGACTGGGGAACTCAGTTCGGTATGCTCATCGCATGGCTGGAAAAACAGCAGCAGGAAAATGCCGGAGAGATGGCGCTGGCTGACCTGGAAGGTTTCTACCGTGACGCGAAAAAACATTACGACGAAGATGAAGCCTTCGCGGAACGCGCTCGTAGCTATGTCGTGAAGCTGCAAGGCGGCGACGAATACTTCCGTGAGATGTGGCGTAAACTGGTCGACATTACCATGTCGCAGAACCAGTTAACCTACGATCGCCTCAACGTTACCCTGACCCGTGACGACGTCATGGGCGAGAGCCTGTACAACCCGATGCTGCCTGGCATCGTGGCCGATCTCAAAGCCAAAGGCCTGGCTGTTGAAAGCGAAGGCGCTACCGTCGTATTCCTTGATGAGTATAAAAACAAGGAAGGCGAACCGATGGGCGTTATCATTCAGAAGAAAGATGGCGGCTATCTCTACACCACAACCGACATCGCCTGTGCCAAGTATCGTTACGAAACCCTGCATGCCGATCGCGTACTGTATTACATCGACTCTCGTCAGCATCAGCACTTAATGCAGGCCTGGACCATCGTACGTAAAGCTGGTTATGTGCCGGATTCGGTGCCGCTGGAACACCACATGTTCGGTATGATGCTGGGTAAAGACGGTAAACCGTTCAAAACCCGCGCTGGCGGCACGGTTAAACTGGCCGATCTGCTGGATGAAGCGCTGGAGCGCGCACGTCGTCTGGTCGCGGAGAAGAACCCGGACATGCCTGCCGATGAGCTGGAAAAGCTGGCAAATGCGGTCGGTATCGGTGCGGTGAAATACGCGGATCTGTCCAAAAACCGTACCACCGACTATATCTTCGACTGGGACAACATGCTGGCGTTCGAAGGCAATACCGCTCCGTACATGCAGTATGCTTACACCCGCGTACTGTCCGTATTCCGTAAAGCGGATATCGACGAAAGCGCGCTGGCAAATGCGCAGGTGATTATCAACGAAGATCGCGAGGCTCAGCTGGCTGCGCGTCTGCTGCAGTTTGAAGAAACGCTGACCGTCGTTGCGCGTGAAGGTACACCGCACGTGATGTGTGCTTACCTGTACGACGTTGCCGGTCTGTTCTCCGGCTTCTACGAGCACTGCCCTATCCTCAGCGCTGAAAACGAAGAGATTCGTAACAGCCGGCTGAAACTGGCACAGCTGACGGCGAAAACCCTGAAGCTGGGTCTGGATACACTGGGTATCGAAACCGTAGAACGTATGTAATTACCTCAAGTAATGTGGAAGCCCGCGCTATGTCGCGGGCTTTTTTATTTTCCCTGACCCGTTCTCATGGCAGCGCAATCAGGCCTACGAGAAGCGGCGACGTTCACTGTAATTTGTAACAGCCCACAAGGAATGACACATTTCCCTAGAGATATGGAACATTTTTTGCCTGTCATCCCGTTTAAGCCTCCGTATCATTAGGCGGCGAATTAATCGGGTACGGGTCAATGACATTCAGAGATTTTGAGGCGGAAGAAAAACTCTTTCAGCGGCGTGTGTTGGTGGCCTTTGGCCTGGTGGTCATCTGTTTTGGCATCCTGATTTACAATCTGTATAACTTACAAATCTGTCAGCACCAGTATTACACCACCCGGTCGAATGCAAACGATATCAAAATGCTACCCGTCGCCCCCACACGTGGCATGATTTACGATCGCAACGGCATCCCGCTGGTGCGCAACGTCACCTGGTACGATATTTCCGTTACGCCTTATAAAATCAGCGATATGAATGCGTTGATCCAGCAGCTCACGCCCATCGTTGACCTCACTCCTGATGATATTGATCAGTTTCGCCATGAGCTAAAAGCCAGCAGCCGCTATCGTCCGGTCGTGCTAAAAAATGCGCTTACCGATGTGGAAATCGCCCGTTTCTCGGTAAATCAGTTTCATTTTAGCGGCGTAAACATCAATAGCTACGAAGACCGCCAGTATCCCTATGGCGCGGCGCTGGCACATGTGCTTGGCTATGTTTCAAAAATCAATGACAACGACCTGAAAGCACTGGATCAAAAGGGTCAGGCAGAGAACTACGCCGCCGATCACAATATCGGTAAGCAAGGTATTGAGCGCTATTACGAAAATGAACTGCATGGAAAGACCGGTTATCAGGAGGTGGAAGTAGATAACCACGGACGCATCGTACGCCTGCTCAAAGATGTGCCGCCCGTTGCCGGAAAAAATATCCATCTGACGCTGGATTTACATTTACAGCAATATATTGAGAGCTTGTTGGCTGGCCAGCGTGCCGCCGTTTTGGTTGAAGATCCACACGACGGTTCTGTACTGGCGATGGTCTCAAACCCCAGCTATGACCCTAATCCGTTTGTCAAAGGCATTAGCTATCAGGACTATAACAAGCTACTCCAGGATAAAGACCTGCCATTAATCAACCGCGTCACACAGGGATTGTACCCCCCCGCTTCAACAGTCAAACCGTATATGGCGATGTCAGCATTACTAAACGGTGTGATCACGCCGCAGACCAGTTTCTTCGGTGCTCCTACCTGGACGCTACCCGGCACCGAGCGACATTACCGTGACTGGAAAAAAACAGGCCACGGTATGCTGGATGTCACCAAAGCGATAGAAGAGTCTGCCGATACGTTCTTCTATCAGGTGGCGTATATGATGGGGATCGACCGGATTAACAGCATGCTCAGCCAGTTTGGTTACGGTAAACCGACCGGCATCGATCTTGATGAGGAGTATAACGGCCTGCTCCCGAGCCGTGAATGGAAGCAAAAAGTGCATAAAAAAGCCTGGTATCAGGGGGATACTATCTCAGTTGGCATCGGCCAGGGCTACTGGATTGCCACTCCTATCCAGATGGTAAAAGCCATGGTCGCACTGATTAACAACGGCAAGGTTATCGTCCCTCACCTGCTACTCGATGAAGAAAATGGCAAAACCCTCACGCCGTATCAGGCTCCAGAAGCACCGTCACAAATCGCCTCAGCCTCGTCACCCTACTGGGGACTGGTGCGTCAGGCGATGTTCGGCATGGCGAATGAACCAAATGGTACAGGTTATAAGTTCTTTCACACCGCACCTTACGGCATTGCGGCGAAAAGCGGCACCTCGCAGGTCTTTAGCCTGAAAGAAAATCAGACCTACAATGCGAAGATGATCCCTGTCCGCTTGCGCGACCACGTGTTCTATACCGCATTTGCGCCCTATAAGAACCCGAAGGTCGCGGTGGCGTTAATTCTGGAAAACGGCGGCAGCGATGGTGTCACCGCAGCGCCGGTTATGCGTCAAATCATGGATCATCTCTTTGCCCCGCAGGACAACACGGTACACACAGTGACGACTCAACCATCAGGTCCGATAGCGGAAGCGCCATCGAATACCGATATCAAAAATACTTACGCAAGTATTCGGTAAGACACAGCATCGCCATCGCTTGTCCGTAAGGCATAGAAGTCCGAGGGATGTTGCGGTAGAAATCGAGATTGTGTCCCATCCCGGTACCAAACGAGGTGTGCAGCAGTTCACCTTCCGGTGAAATATGCTGCACAATGCCACGAATGGCTTTTTCGGCCACCAGCGTATACTCTTGCCCAACATAGCGTTTACGTACAGCTTTGAGGATCCCATAAGCAAATCCGGCAGTTGCCGATGCTTCCAGATACGACTGCGGGTCGTCCAGCAAGGTATGCCACAACCCACTTTCATCCTGGCATTTCGCCAACGCCGCGATTTGTGCGTTCAGGACCTGTACCAGATAGCGGTGAACGGCATTGTTTTCTGGTAAATCAAGTAATTCGAGGAAGTCCGGGATCACGATAGTTAACCAACTGTTGCCACGCGCCCAGCGGGCATTGGCAAAGTTATGATTTCCTTCATAGCTCCAGCCGTGGAACCACAGCCCCGTGTCTTTATCCATCAGGTTTTGCACGTGCAGCAGGAACTGATACGTTGCCTCTTCGATGTAGTCAGGGCGATTGAGTAACTTGCCAATCTTCGCCAGCGGTAAAACCGTCATCATCAGCGTGTCATCCCACATCTGCTGGTGGTTTTCTTCCGCCAGCGTAATGTGTTGCATACCGCCGAACTCGGTACGCGGCATCTCATGCATTGCCCACTCAGCCCAGCTGTCGAGCCACGGTAGATACGCTGGATTACGCGTCTCTTCATAGCGATACGCCAACGTTAAAAATGGCGCCATGGTGTTAACGTTTTTGGTGGTTGCACCTTCAGCAAAGCGATCGGCAAACCAGCTATCGATGATATCGCGTATCGTTTCATCGCCGGTTTGCAGATAGTACTGATACATCCCGTACAAGCCGACGCCGTGCGTCCACTCCCATCCCGCCCAGCCTTTGGTATCAATTACGCGTCCATCGTCCAGACGCAGCAAGAACTCACCAGTTTCGTCATGAATATTGACCAGGTTATGCGTCACCTTTTTGATCAGCGTTTTTAATTCATCCCTGGCAATAAAATGTTCTGGCTGGCGCAACAACGGGCTATGTTTAACCGGGTAAACAATCATTTACTTAACCTCTGTCAATGTCGGATTCAATGCTGTGACCTGCCCCTGTTGCGGCGCAGCAGCTGTATTTGGGAGGCCCCGCAATCCTCGCTTTGACAATGGGCATCCTTATAGGGGCACAGTAAAAGCAAACAGGAAGTGAAACCTTTCTATTTCTGCCAGAAGGATTCGTGAAATGGCAACAATACAAAGAGTCCGGCAACGTACGTCACTTATTTTATAAAACTGCGTTTCTATTTAATTGAATGAGAGACTGGAATGTTGAAACAACCAGCAGTTTCAACTGCTGGTTTGAATGACGGAGGGTGTTAACGGTAGTTCACAATCACCTGATTGCTCTGAATGCGTAACGCGGGGATCAGGCGACCACCGCCGGGGACTTCCCAGACAAAATGCATCGGTTCAATGGCCGGAACATTATTGAACCCGTTGGTGGTCCCACTTTGCCCGTCCAGCTCGACACAACGGGACTGAGAACATAAACGCACCCGCAGACCTGCGGGCGTGGGGCCATTCAGCTCATAGCGCCAGGCTACCAGCGTCATTAAGCCAGAGACCGGCTGGCCAGGAACCAAAGGCGCAGACGAGGCTGACTGGCCACGGTGATTTAAGGTGATCCCCATACCGCTTGCCTGCCAGGCCCCTTCTCCGGCGGCCTGCGCCACCAGAGGAAAAAACAACAACCACAGTAACTTGCGCATTATTTACCTCCAATGGTCGCCGTCATGCGGATATGGCGGTTATCGGAAAGCTCCATGTTCGATAACACCACCAACTGCGGGATGCTGCGACGTAAAAACCGCGCCAGCAGCGGACGCAACGCGTGATTAACCAGCAAGACCGGCGGCGCGCCCAACATTTCCTGCCGGGACAGCGCTTCCTGTGTTTGGGCCAGCAGGCGGTCTGCAAGCCCAGGCTCCAGGCCACCACCCCCCTGCAGCGCTTGCAGCAGCAAACGCTCGAGCGGAGTATCAAGACCGATAACCTGAACCTCTTCATTACCCGGGAACCACTGCTGAGTGATGGCGCGTCCCAACGCAACACGGACGACCGCGGTAAGCTCATGCGGATCGTTTTGCAGCGGCGCATGTTCCGCCAGCGTTTCAAGAATGGTGCGCATATCACGAATCGGTACTTTCTCGTCCAGTAAGTTCTGCAGCACTTTATGCAGCGTGGTGAGCGTCACAACGCCCGGCACCAGATCTTCCGTCAGCTTTGGCATTTCCTGCGACACTCGATCCAGTAACTGCTGCGCTTCCTGACGGCCAAACAGCTCAGCGGCAAACTGGCCAATCAGGTGATTTAGATGCGTAGCAACAACAGTACTGGCTTCAACCACCGTAAAGCCCTGAATCTGCGCCTGTTCCTTCAATGCGCTTTCAATCCAGATAGCGTCCAGTCCGAAAGCCGGATCGACCGTTTTCTCGCCTGGCAGCGACCCGGCAGCAGTACCTGGGTTAATGGCCAGCCAGCGTCCCGGATAGGCATCACCGCTGCCAATTTCTACCCCTTTCATCAAAATTCGATAGCGGGCCGGTTGCAGATCCATATTGTCACGGATGTGTACCACCGGCGGCAGGAAGCCCATATCCTGAGCGAATTTCTTACGAATACTGCGAATTCGTCCCAGTAACTCGCCATCCTGCTGAAAGTCCACCATTGGGATCAGGCGATAACCAACCTCCATTCCCAGCGAATCTTCCAACTGCACGTCGTTCCACGTGGCTTCCACCACGGAGTTGTTTTCCGGCATTTTCACCGGCTGCGGTTCATCTGGCGCTTTTTGCTCACGACCGCGCATCCACCAGGCCAGGCCCAGCAATGCGGCAGTAAACATCAGAAACACCAGGTTCGGCATGCCCGGAACCAGGCCCAAAAGTCCAAGTACCGCCGCACTGAGCAACATGACACTAGGATTGCTGAACAGTTGGGTCACCATCTGTTCGCCTACGTCCTGGTCGGTACTCACGCGGGTCACGATAACGCCCGCCGCGGTAGAGATAACCAGCGCAGGAATTTGTGCCACCAGCCCGTCACCGATGGTCAGCAGGGTATAACTTTCCGCAGCGCTGCCCATGCTCATACCATGCTGCAACACCCCAACTAACAGACCGCCGACTACGTTGATCACCATGATCAAAATACCGGCAATGGCGTCTCCACGGACGAATTTACTCGCACCGTCCATTGAGCCGTAAAAATCCGCTTCCTGGGTCACTTCCGAGCGTCGTTTTTTAGCTTCATCTTCGCCAATCAGACCGGCATTCAAATCCGCATCAATCGCCATCTGCTTGCCGGGCATACCATCCAGCACGAAGCGCGCGCCAACCTCGGCGATACGCCCTGCACCTTTGGTGATTACCATAAAGTTAATGATGACGAGAATCACGAAGACCACGATGCCGATCGCAAAGTTACCGCCCACCAGGAAGTGACCAAAAGCTTCAACCACCTTCCCCGCCGCCGCCGCGCCGGTGTGTCCTTCCATCAAAATGATACGGGTCGACGCGACGTTCAGCGCCAGGCGTAATAATGTGGTAAACAGCAAAATCGTCGGGAATGCGGCAAATTCCAGCGTACGCTGGGTGAACATCGCCACCAGCAGCACCATGATCGACAGCGCAATGTTAAATGTGAACAGCAAATCGAGGACGAAAGCCGGCAGCGGCAGCACCATCATCGACAGGATCAGCAGGATGAGGATCGGTCCGGCAAGGATTTGCCATTGCGTGGATTTCAGGTTGCTGGGCAGGCGCAGCATCGCGACCAGATTAGCCATCAGTATTCTTCTCGTTCATGAAATCCAGTGCTTCAGGCACCGGAAGGTTTTCAGGTTGTGGTGGACGTTTGCCGCCAGCCAGACGCCAGCGTTTTAGCTGCCATACCCATGCCAGCACTTCGGCAACGGCGGCATATAATTGACCCGGTATTTGCTGACCAATTTCAGCATGGCGATAGAGCGCACGCGCCAGTGGCGGCGCTTCTAACGTAGGGACACGGTGCTCTGCGCCAATTTCACGAATGCGCAGCGCAACCAGCCCGGCCCCCTTAGCGATAACTTTCGGCGCACTCATTTTGTTCTCGTCATACTTCAACGCCACTGAGTAGTGCGTAGGGTTAGTGACAATAACGTCTGCTTTTGGTACATCCGCCATCATGCGACGCTGGGCGGCCGCGCGCTGCATTTGGCGAATTTTGCCCTTAACGTGCGGGTCACCTTCGCTTTGCTTAAATTCGTCACGGATATCCTGGCGCGACATGCGCAGCTTTTTCAGATGGCTGTAGATCTGGAAAAAAACGTCGAATCCCACCATCGGAATGACGCCAAGCACCACCAACAACGCGCACATGCCGACTAAATCCAGGGCGTTGCCCATTGCCGTAATCGGAGATTCCGCCATCAGCCGCATCATCTCTGGCCACTTGTGCCAGAGATAAAACCCGGCCACGCTGCCCACTAACGTCGACTTCAGTATCGCTTTGAGCAGTTCTGCGCCGGTTTGCGCGGAAAACATGCGCTTAATGCCCGGCAACGGATTCAGCTTAGAGAATTTGGGTTGCAGGGATTTACCGCTGAAAATCAAGCCGCCAAGCATCACCGGGGAGATTAATGCCACCAGAACGACGCCGGTAATCAACGGCAACAGCGCAATCATCGCGTCTTTAATCAGCAGGATGATTTGGCTGAGGATCAGGTTTGGATCGTTGACCATACTGTGGTCAAAACGTAATCCGGCCGACAGCATACCGGCCAGCCGGCGGGCAAGCGACTCCCCGCCAATCCAGATAATACACACGCCCACCAGCAAAATAAGTAGTGAGGTTAGCTCTTTGGATCGGGGGATCTGCCCTTCTTCCCGCGCTTTTTCAAGTCGGTGGGGGGTGGGGGCTTCTGTTTTGTCGTCGTCGCTTTCTTCTGCCACGCATCAGACCCTGGATAGAGATATAGGCGAGAATGATGCCAGAACAGCTATCCAGCAATGGGAAGAGTAAGCGGTAAAAAAGACGGGATTTATGGCTTTAAGCAGAATTGCGCGTAAGCCGGATGAGAGGCCTACGCCTCACATCCGGCAAATACTCATCAGAACCCGAGGCTATCCAGCAGGTCGTCAACCTGATCCTGGCTTGCCACTACGCCAGCTTTCGAGGCGTCAACCTGCGGGCCGTTCAGCAAGCTTTCGTTTTCACGTTTAGGACGAGCGCCCTGTTCCGGTATGTTTTCCAACAGAACCATCAACAGCTGACGTTCAATTTCCTGGATAACATCCATCATGCGCTTGATGACCTGTCCGGTGAGATCCTGGAAATCCTGCGCCATCATGATGTCCAGCAACTGGGCATTGGTAAAGCTGGTATGTCCGGGCACATCACCAAGGAACTGACGGGTATCGGTGACCAGTTCACGAGCGTCTGACAGTTCGATCGGATTTTCGAACCATTCATCCCAGCGTTTGGTCAGGTCTTTGGCCCCTTTTTCCATCGCGTCCTGGTGCGGCTGCGAAGCTTCGACGCTGTTCAGCGCGCGCTCTGCCGCCTGAGCGGTCATCTGTACAACGTAATCGAGACGATCGCGGGCATCGGGAATTGCTTCTGCCGCTTCGGCAATAGCCTGATCCAGCCCCAGTTCACGCAGGCTGTCGCGCAGCATTCGGGTCAAACTGCCGATGCGCGCGATGATGTCCCCTGCAGAGTGCTCGTCAGCAGGTTTAATTTGTGGTTGCATCATCATCACACCCTCACATGCCCAGTTTCTCAAAGATTTTATTCAGTTTTTCTTCCAGCGTCGCCGCCGTGAACGGTTTCACGACATAGCCACTGGCGCCTGCCTGTGCCGCCGCAATGATGTTCTCTTTTTTCGCTTCTGCCGTGACCATCAGCACCGGCAGAGAAGCCATCCCACCGTCTGCACGGATGGTTTTCAGCAGTTCCAGTCCATCCATGTTCGGCATGTTCCAGTCAGAAATAACAAAACCGAATCCCCCTGCCTGCAGCTTGTTCAGCGCATCCACGCCATCTTCAGCCTCTTCAACATTGTTGAATCCCAGCTCTTTAAGCAGGTTACGCACGATGCGACGCATGGTGGAAAAGTCATCCACAACCAAAAACTTAAGCTCTTTATCCGCCATAAAAATAAACTCCTGATTCAAATACGTATTGCCTGTCCGGCACTAATTTTCACCAGCATTTGCTGGCTCACCTGGCTAAGATCGACCACTTCGCTTACGCCACCCATATTGATGGCCTCGCGCGGCATGCCGAACACCACACAACTTGCTTCGTTTTGCGCAATGGTCCAGGCACCCGCCTGGTTCATCGCTAGCATTCCGGCTGCGCCATCGTTGCCCATACCGGTCAGGATCACCCCAACGGCATTACGCCCCGCATGCTTCGCCACCGAATGAAACAGCACATCCACTGAGGGCCGGTGCCGGTTTACCGGCGGACCGTCATGAATTTTGATTTGATAGTTCGCGCCGCTGCGCGCCAGCTCCATATGCTTGTCGCCAGGCGCGATATACGCATGCCCAGGGAGAACGCGCTCTCCGTCCTCTGCCTCTTTCACGGTAATCTGACACAGTTTGTTCAGACGTTCGGCGAACGATCGGGTAAATCCTGGCGGCATATGCTGGGTAATAAGAATACCGGGACTTGAAAGCGGCAATGGCTGGAGTACATGGCGAATTGCCTCTGTTCCTCCGGTTGAGGCGCCGATGACCAGCAGTTTTTCTGAACTGAGTAATGGCCCCGATTTCAAGGTCGTCGGTGCCGCCAAGGGTTTGTGGGCGGCCAGTTTTGCCCGCGATGCGGTGCGGATTTTCTCCGCAATCATCTCGCTATACGCCAGCATGCCTTCGCGGATCCCCAACTGAGGCTTGGTGACAAAGTCAATCGCTCCCAGTTCCAGGGCCCGCAGCGTGACCTCAGAACCTTTACCGGTCAGTGAAGAAACCATAACCACCGGCATCGGACGCAGGCGCATCAACTTCTCAAGGAAATCGAGGCCGTCCATGCGCGGCATTTCCACGTCCAGCGTCAGGACGTCGGGATTGTATTTTTTGATTAAATCCCGGGCGACCAACGGATCCGGCGCCGTCGCCACCATTTCCATATCACTGTGGCTGTTAATAATTTCGGTCATGATTTGACGCATCAATGCAGAATCATCTACCGACAACACCCTGATTTTACTCATGCTTTATCCTTACCTGGCGCATGCGCATACACGGTCTGTCCACGCAGGCTAAACTCGCGCACAAGGTTGCTAAAGTTTTCTGAATGACCTGCAAACAGCAGTCCGTCAGGTTTAAGAAGTGGAACAAAACGGTGCAAAATGTCCTGCTGCGTCGTTTTATCGAAATAGATCATCACGTTACGGCAAAATATGGCATCAAAAGGGCCTGGCACGTTGTACTGCTTATCCAGTAAATTGACGCTGGAAAATTCAACATGACCTGCCAGTTCCTGCCGAACGCGTACCAGCCCTTCATGCGGACCGGTACCGCGCATGAAATAACGCTGCAACTGCTGGGGTGACAGCGTCTTTAGCTCATCGAGGCGGTAAATGCCGTTTCTGGCCTTTTCCAGCACTTCGGTATCAATGTCGCTGGCAAAAACGCGCCAGCGGCCCGGTGCCATACCTAAGGTATCGGCAAGCGTAATCGCAATGCTGTAGGGCTCTTCTCCGGTTGAAGCCGCCGCGCTCCAGACGCGGTACTCACCGCTGCGCCGACGAGCATGATCTGACAGCACCGGAAAATGATGCCCTTCGCGAAAAAATGCGGTCAGGTTGGTAGTCAGGGAGTTAATAAAAGCCTGCCACTCAGCACTGTTCTGGTTAGCTTCCAGCATGCTGAGATAGCGACCAAAGTCATCCAGCCCCAGGGTACGCAAACGGCGGACCAGGCGGTTATAAACCATATCCCGCTTGTGGTCGGCCAGTACGATCCCCGCACGCTGGTAGATTAATTGACATATCCGACGAAAATGCGCGTCAGACAGCGCGAGGCGCTGTGTCATCTGTAACAATAATGACGTTTGCCCGGTGGGCAGAGATGATGTCATAGCGCCTTCTCAATCACATTCAGGATACAACGGGCACAACCTGCGGCTGCGCCAACTCTTGTTTTGCTACGGTTTGCTCTTCAAGCTTGAAAAATGCGACACAGGCGGAAAGATTATCGGCCTGTGTAGCGAGTTGTCCGGTGGCGGATGCGGCTTCTTCCACCAGCCCGGCGTTTTGCTGCGTCACTGAGTCCATCTGGCTGACGGCCTGCGCCACCTGCTCAATGCCTCTGCGCTGTTCAGCGGATGCCGAGGCAATCTCGCCCATTATGTCGTTAACCCGGGTCACCGAACTGACAATTTCCGTCATCGTGCGCGACGCCATATCCACCAGTTGCGAGCCCTGATGCACCCGGGTGACTGACTCCTCAATGAGCCCCTTAATTTCTTTCGCCGCCTGCGCGCTACGGCTTGCCAGATTACGCACTTCACCAGCGACGACGGCAAAACCACGCCCTTGCTCCCCTGCCCTGGCGGCCTCGACCGCGGCATTCAACGCCAGGATATTGGTCTGGAAGGCAATGCTGTCAATCACGCCGATGATGTCGCCGATTTTCTGCGAGCTGGCAGAAATCTCATGCATGGTGCTGGCAACCCGGGACGTCTGCTCGCCACCTTTATGCGCTGTGTCTGCCGCACTTTTGGCGATCCCTGACGCCTGGCGCGCGTTATCAGCGTTCTGGCCGACAGTGGCGGTAAGTTGTTCCATGCTGGCTGCCGTTTGTGCCAGCGCGGCCGCCTGCTGTTCGGTTCGCGAAGATAAATCGTTATTGCCCATCGCGATTTCTGAAATACCGCTATGCATGGCTGAGCTGCCCTGACGAACGTCACTTACCGTTTCGCGTAACGCCTTTTGCATCTTCTGCAGGCTGGCAAAAATGGCCGAGATCTCATTGCGCCCATAAACCGCTACTGGCCGTGCCAGATTCCCCGCGGCAATACTGTCGAAATGGCTGCCAATAATCGCCAGCGGCTGAACAATCATCTTGCGTGACCAGAACAGCGCACCGCTGGTGAGCAGTGCCGCCAGGACCACCATGGTGGCGAAAATCACCCCCGACATATGGTAATTGCGCTGACTCTGCTCTCCTGCCGTTTGCAACACGCGGTCGATGTTGCTCTGCCACGCATTCACATTCGCATCAAAAGCATCTTGAGCCGCCTGCACCGGCGCGGTCAGAAAATCTGACAGCTGATTGTTTTCAAGCCAGGTGGCCTGATGCGCGAGATCGCTGTGCCACTGGTTGAAACTTTTCTCCGTCGCGCTAAACAGCGCCTTGCCTTGTTCCGTCGAATCCGACATCGCCATAAAGCGTTTAAACATCAATTCAGACTGCGCCAGGCTGCCGCGCGCAAGGGTCATCAGGGTTTTGATGTCCTCTGGCGGATAGCTCAGGGCGGTCAGCGTCCCTGCCTTATTAAGGGCCGTACTGGCCTGTAATAACACAGCGCGGGTTTGGGCCAGCGCAGCGCGTTGCTGATTACTCCGTTCGACCTGATTCAGGTTCTGAAAACCGTCCCGAAATGCCCAGAAGGACAAGCCATTACTGCCAATCTGCAAAACACCGCAGAGGATTAAAATCAAAAACAGCGTGGTCGAAATTCGAATACGATTAAACATCAACGCTCCCATCAGGCGGCACTGGCCGCGGTTTAACTGTCAGTCAAAATGTTTCCCAATTCGTATCTTGTTCAATGCTCTGGCGCGGATAGGATGCGCTCGGCGCTGCAGGTAATCGTGTATCGCGTGGTTTTGTCGAGGCCGGACGTGACGCAAGACGGAAAGTCGATACCGACTGCGTCAGGCGACTGGCCTGTTCTTCAAGAGCGGCCGCTGCGGCAGCCGACTCCTGTACCAAAGAGGCGTTCTGCTGCGTAACGCGATCCATTTCAGAGACCGCGAGCGCAACCTGATCAATCCCCCGGCTTTGCTCGTCGGAGGCCGAGGCAATCTCACCCATGATATCGGTCACCCGCGTCACGGCATTGACGATGTCGTTCATCGTTTCCCCAGCGCTTTCTACCAGTACAGAACCGGTATCAACCCGGGAAACGGAATCTTCAATCAACGCTTTAATCTCTTTCGCCGCCTGCGCACTGCGGCTTGCCAGATTACGCACTTCGCCCGCCACCACGGCAAAGCCGCGGCCTTGCTCACCGGCGCGGGCAGCTTCAACCGCCGCGTTCAGTGCGAGAATGTTGGTCTGAAAGGCAATGCCATCGATGACGCTAATAATGTCGGCAATTTTCTTCGAGCTATCGGCAATTTCGTGCATGGTGTTCACCACGCTATCGACCACTTTGCCGCCATGCTGCGCGGTGTCCGAGGCGCTTTTCGCCAGTTGCGAGGCCTGACGCGCATTGTCCGCGTTTTGCTTCACGGTTGCGGTCAGTTGTTCCATGCTGGCTGCGGTCTCTTCCAGTGCAGACGCCTGCTGTTCCGTACGAGATGAGAGGTCCGTGTTTCCGCTGGCAATTTCGCTGGTACCGGAATAAATCGCATCAGAGCCTTCACGCACCAGAGTGACGGTTTCCGTCAGCGAGCGCTGCATATGATCAACCGTACTGGCCAGCTCGCCGATTTCGTTACGACCACTAACGGCAAGAGTTGCGGTCAGGTTACCGCTGGCGATTTCCCGAATATGGGCAATAACACGGGACAGAGGATTAAGTAGGGTATGACGGATGCCGTACCAGACCACCACCAGAATCAGCACCAGCACCACGGCCAGCACGCCAAGCTGCCATTGGGCGAAATGGTAATCCCGCGCGCTTTGATCAAATGCCTGAACGTAAAGCTTTTCGCTAACGCTGGCGTACTTGCCCAGCGCCTCGCCGAGTGCGTTTTGCATTCCCTGCGTAGGCTGCGCAAAGTAGGCGTCCATATTGCCGCTTTCCAGAAACTGAACCAGTTCTGCCAAGGCCGCATGGTACTGCTGATATTTTTCCTCAACGTTGCCGCTGGCTTCTGCCATTTCCGGCAACGGTGTGATGTTTTTAAATTTTGCGTAATGCGTTTCAGCTTGCGCCAGCGATGCTTTCGCATTCTTCAGCAGATCGTTTTTGGCACTGCTTTGCTGGTTAGACGCATCCATCATCATGCGCGCAGAAGAACGGCTTAAATTGATTCGTGTTTGCAGCATCAGATCCCATGTTGAGGTGAGTTCACTTTGCTGCTGTCGAAGATCGTTAGAAATAACAAAACTTTGCTGATTCTGCTGCAATGAAGAAAACAACAGACCACCGGAAACAAGCTGTAGCAGTGCGAAAACCCCCAGCACCATCATCAGCATTGTGACAACGCGGATACGGTTAAACATAAGGCACCTTCCTGAAAACGAGTTACCAACGTTATCGGCAGTGGCAGAGATAACTTTACGTTTGCAAAAAGGAAATCCTGAAGGGATGTGAAGCCTGGCGAGGGGAAGGTAAAACGGGTGTGCAGCAACCACAAATTATTCACATAAAAACACCATAATTATCATGCAAATAACATTCATACTCATCAGTGAGCACGGCCAGATTGGCTGAAATACACTTTTTTGTGTGATTTGGATCACACATACGTATCGTAAATACCACAACAAAATGGATAAAAAATTAAAAAAAGTTGTATCCGTTTACGCTTTAATCCAATTTATATGATGAATACTTCGTTACCACTTAATAAGTATAAAAAATGAGTAACAGATCAATAAATGTTAAATCCTTACTGAGGGCTTTTTAGTGGCAAATGCAAACAAACTCACGTTGTTTATCGTGATCTTCATGCTGGCGGGGATCCTGTCGGGTGCGGTGATCCACTCTTATGCCTCCCCCGGCGTTGTGACCGCCTGGGCCGATAATATTACGCTTCTCACCGACATCTTTTTACGTCTGATTAAGATGGTGATTGCGCCTTTAGTATTCAGCACCCTGACCGTTGGTATTATGCGCCTGGGGGAAACGTCCACCATCGGTCGCGTGGGCGGCAAAGCGATGATCTGGTTTATCAGCTCTTCTGTATTGTCTATTCTGGTCGGTCTGTTTGTGGTTTCCCTTGAGCAACCCGGGAGCGGGTTAAACCTTGCGATCCCGCTGGAAGCCACCGACACCGGTCTGGCCGTAGGCGGCATGAGCCTGAAAGGTTTTCTGACACATACCATTCCAACCAGCATAGCCGAGGCAATGGCTAACAATGAGATCCTGCAAATCGTGGTGTTCTCAATGTTCTTCGGTATTGGTGGAGCATCGCTCGGAGAGAAATTTAACGCTCCGCTGGTTGCCGCGCTGGATGTGGTTTCCCACATTATGCTGAAGGTGACCGGCTACGTGATGTACGTCGCGCCGCTGGCAATTTTTGCCGCCATCTCTTCCGTAATCTCTACCCAGGGTCTGGGGATCCTGCTTAACTATGCATCGTTTATCGGCGGCTACTATGTGGCGATTTTGCTGACCTGCCTGGTTCTGTTGGCGGTGGGTTATGTCATGCTGAAAAAAGAGGTATTTCGCCTGGTGAGCATGCTGAAAGACCCGGTTCTGGTCGCATTCACCACCAGCAGCTCTGAGGCCGCTTATCCGAAAACGCTGGAGCAATTAACTAAATTTGGCTGCTCACCCAACATCGTGTCATTCGTGCTGCCTATCGGTTATTCGTTCAACCTGGTCGGTTCCATGGTCTATTGTTCATTTGCCTCCATGTTTATCGCGCAGGCCTATAATATTCACCTCTCTTTCGCAGAAATCACCGTCCTGATGCTGACGCTGATGCTGGCGTCCAAAGGAATTGCCGGTGTGCCGCGTTCAGCGCTGGTGGTACTGGCGGCAACCATCCCAAGCTTCAATATTCCGGTTGCCGGAATTCTGCTACTGATGGGTATTGACCACTTCCTGGATATGGGACGTTCAGCAATCAACGTATTAGGTAATGGGATTGCAACGGCGATGCTGGCGCAGGATGAAGGTTTACTGGAAGAAAGCGAGTCTTCAGAAAACATCACAGAACAAATTAAGGCTTAGCTTTTTTAAGACAAGAGCAAGCTAAGTAAACAAGAGCAGCAAATCAACAAAGATTACCCCAGCCATAGACTGGGGTATTTCAACAACACCTGGATGATAATTTACATCAATTACCAGCTATAACGTACGAGCAAACTACCGTTGAGATCGCCATAGTCATTACGTCCTTTTTGACCCGCCACTTGTCCAGTGATACTCCACTGGCTATTCAAATTCGCCTGGATACCCACTTTCACCTCGGCGCGATCTGCCGGAAGATCCTGCTTCACCTCAGCACCATCAAATGCTACGCCAACATCATCACTGGTGTGTAACCAGTTCACCTCTGCAAACGGCTGGATCACCGACGTCGTATTCTTGTGCAGCTTGCCATCTACCCGCAGTCCGAGGCGCGTGGTCCAGCTGTCCCCGTTTTGTCCATCAATACGCGTTCCATTCTGTGCGACAGCGTCCGCTTTAAATTGCTGCCATGTCGCCTGAGCCTGCGGCGTCAGGCTGACGACATTATAGTTGGCAAGTATGATGTCGTACCGATAGCCCGTTTCCAGAGAGACCGCGCTCGCCGCCGAATCATAATCTGTTGACCCGACATCGCCGTTTTCGACGCTGTTATCGTAGAGCCCGTACTGGTACCAACTGTCCACGTACAGGCCGCTGTGATTTTTCGCATCCGCAAACCAGGTGGCATAAGCGCCAAGATTATAACCGGCTACGTTACCACTGGCAGAGAACCGGCTCCCATCTGCACCACGGTTACCCGTACTGTCCGTGTCGGCGTGAATATAACTCACCATCAGCCCCGCCTTCAGGCTCTGCTCGCCATTATCCCAGCTAAGCACATCACCACCGATTTGCAGTTGCGAATAAGTGTTGTCAATATCCACATGACCGTCTGCAGCTGTTGACGACGCTTCACCCGCTTTAAAGCGCAGCCACATACCGCCGTCACCGGTACGTAATTGACTCCCTTCGCGATCATAAAGGGTCTGCATTTGCAGATTACGCGCCATCCACTGGTTGCCCAGATAAGCGCCAATATCAGCCCGATATTGCGGTTCTACCGGTTTAATATCACCACCATCGTCCGGGTATACCGGCGTGACATCACCGCCATCGTCCGGGTATACCGGCGTAACATCATCGCCATCATCCGGGTCTACCGGCGTAACATCATCGCCATCATCCGGGTCTACCGGCGTAACATCATCGCCATCATCCGGGTCTACCGGTGTAACATCGTCGCCATCATCCGGGTCTATCGGCGGGACAGCCTGCGAACGCAAATACCAGTCACCGCCATCTTCATACAATCGGTATTCATACAAACCTGTCTGCACCTGATTACCCTGAGTAAAAACGCCATCAGACTGACCGCCGACATCAATCACTTCAATACCTTTCGTTGTTAACGCCCCTTCTCCCCCGATATTATTGACATAGAGCGTCGTGCTACCGGAAGTATCACCTGTGATAATCACTTTATCCGTCGGTGAATTGTCATCCCCTAACTGCGTGTTCAGATAAAGATTACTGTTATCACCATGATAATTTCCATTAATCGTCAGCGTCTTGAACTGTCCGTTATGTGAAGGAGTATCAAATACAATATCTCCGGCATTATTTAATTGAGTTAAAGAAGAATCACCGGTAATTGTCCATTGCGTCTGTTCAGCCAGTGAGAGATTCAGCGAAGAGTCTACCGTTGGCTCGGTGTTAACAAACGTCTCCCCCACAAACCGCGAACCAGACGCCATATCCAGTGAAATGCTGCCTTCACCCGCGCTAATGATATTGCCCGTAATATCCATTACACCTGAACCAGTCACGGTCCCGCCGGGTAAGAGATTTCCCGCACTGTCGGTAACAACCGGAACAAAAATAGCGACACCATCCTGGGTTTTAATGGTGGTGTTACCGATCAGCGATATTGCCCCGCCCTGCTGAACCACCGCGCCATAACCATTTTCCCCACTCGCTGTCACATCAATGGTCAGGTTTTCACCATTAATTATTCCCGGACGGTTTAAATTATTACTTCCTATCGCCCAAAGCCCGTAAGGGTTATTTTGCCCACTCATGATAATATCGGTATTCGCGATATTAACCGTTGCGCCGTAGAACTGGGATGACACGCCGTAACCATCGATCGCGTAAATAACATTTCGATTGTCGGCATCCCCTTTAAAATCAAGAGTACTCCCGGAGGCCGCAGCGATACCGCTGGTCGCAGAGCCCAACCTGGCTGAACTTCTGCCGTCAACAACGCTGCCTGCACCAATCATCACATCGCCCCCCTGCGCAATGATGCCCACAGACTGGGCGGTATTGACGATAAGTGCATCCGCGTGGAATTCGCCCCCCGTCACCCAGAGAGTCGTCGCCTCTCCGGCTGCGCTTATGATGCTGTTTTGGCCTAAATCCATAAAACCTGTGTTCATTGATATTGCATTTACCTGAGACCCTGTTACATCAATCGTTAGATTATCAGCAATAAATTCAGAACCTTTTGCCGCGGGGTTTATCGTTACTCCAGCCCCATCATAGAACCCGGTGATTGAGATGGTCGATCCGCTGCCCAAATCAATGCGTGAGCCGGCCTCATTAATAGCGATACCACGCGTGGTACACCCTCCTGTGCGGCAGTCCAGAGTCGTACTGATATTAATATCCATATTATTGGCGATTAACGTAGCATCAGGACCCATAACCGAGATACCTTCAGCAAGATCGGAGGTGCCATTGATAGTTACTCTGCTGTTATTTCCCAAATCAACATGATTATTTTTACCCAACTTTAAACCTGTCACAGAACCATAATCTGTTGCCAGTCCTGTTGCAGTGACAGTGAGTTGATCGGCATCTAATACACCATCAGTACCTATCTCAATACCGGTTACAATATTATTGCCCTCTACAACCACCTGGCTATTTTTACCTAAATCAATTTTAGCATTACCCGTGCTTTGAATCCCCCACGCGGTGTTGTCTTTACTCGTAGCATGGATAAAACCATTATCCATGGTGAAAGTACCACTCCCGCCTAATAAATAAACACCACGGGCATCACCTATCCCACCAATACTATAATCAGTTTCCGTTATGGCTGTAATAGAACTTCCACTACCAAGATCGACGTTACTGTCTTTTCCTATATTTTTAAATCCATAAACATTATTTTTACCCGAAACGTCGATATTAATACCAGATGCTGTTACCTCTGTACCCGGGTTATTAGCTGAGATCAAAATTCCGGTAGTATTTTTACTTGAATTTTGTGTGCCATCCGTATCGGCGACATGAACTTCGGTATTCGTGCCTAAATCATTTTTGGTGCCATTATCCAGTGAAACTCCGGTAGACAGAGTTTCACCAGATACGTTGATAGTTGCTTTTCCTTCAATCTGTAAGCCATCACCGCCTGTCGTGATGCTCTCAACACCCGTGGTATTTGTTTGTCCACTAGCCGTAACGACTTCATTATCACTCAAAATAATTGATGCACCGTTTTGTGGGCCTAACTCTGCAGCATTAACAGCAGCAGTACTTATTAATGTTGCCAGGCCTGTTATTTTGATGCTATTACGCAGTCCATTATTACCGCGGGAAAACTCACCAGCAACCACAAACATATTACGCGCCGTACTCCAGACTATATTATATATAGCATTCATATTTAGTTCCCTCTACGCCAATAGAAAAATCAGGAGGCACAAATTCATTATATATTCATGAACAATATAAATTATCTCAACCAATTAATAATTTATATATTGCACTTGTAGATTATATTACATGCGTCAGCAAACAATAGATACTATAAGGACTCGTCAGTTTTAATTAAAGAAAAAAATACAAATAAACCAAGTAAATGAAATAACAATAAACATTCAAAATTAAAATAAAACAACCATTATTACTTGGTTTCCCTACACACAAAATTAAAAGCAAAACGCCCTCCATATTGTGGAGGGCGTTTAATAACTGCCAGCTAAATATTACAGAGAATGATAATATTGACTACCTTTATGCCATATGCGATGCGGCAATATCCAGCAGCGCCATTTCTTCGCTGTTCAGCAGCTTCTCAATGTTGACCAGGATCAGCATCCGGTCACCCAGCGCACCCAATCCCGTCAAATATTCCGTCGACAGCGTGACCGCAAACTCCGGTGCCGGACGGATTTGATCCGTTGTCAGCGACAGCACATCCGAAACGCCATCCACCACAATCCCAACCACCCGCTGACCCAGGTTCAGCACAATCACCACGGTGTTTTCGTTGTAATCCACATCACTCTGGCTAAATTTCACGCGCAGGTCGACGATAGGCACAATCACACCACGCAGGTTCGTGACGCCTTTGATAAATGCAGGCGTGTTAGCGATGCGCGTCACCTGATCATAACCACGGATTTCCTGCACTTTCAGGATATCGATACCGTACTCTTCATCCCCCAGCGTAAACACGAGGAATTCCTGACCTGACGGTTCGCCGGCCAGTTTAGTTACATTACTCATACCGGTCATATTATTCCCTTCTCACTCAATCAGGCGGCTGTGATCGCCACACGTTGTTCGCGGTTTAATCCCTGCAATGCAGAGACATCGACAATCAGCGCGACGCTGCCGTCGCCGAGGATCGTTGCTGCAGAAATACCTGGCACTTTGCGGTAGTTGCTTTCCAGGTTTTTGACCACTACCTGGTGTTGACCAATTAACTGATCGACCAGCAGCGCATAGCGACGCCCTGCACTTTGTAAAATAACCACAATGCCCTGAGTCGCTTCAGTTTTAGCGCCTTCAACCTCAAAGACTTTCCACAACTCAACCAACGGTAAATATTCGCCACGCACTTCCAGAACGCGTTCGCCTCCGGCCAACGGATGGAGATCTTCTTCGCGCGGTTGCAGCGATTCCATAACGGCATTTAGTGGCAGAATGAAGACCTCATCCGCCACGCGCACGGACATCCCGTCGAGGATCGCCAGCGTCAGCGGCAGCAGAATGCGAATAGTGGTCCCCTGTCCCTGTTTGGACTGGATCTCAACATGGCCGCCCATCTCCTGGATATTTCGCTTCACCACATCCATACCCACGCCGCGTCCGGAGACATCCGTCACCTGTTCGGCGGTCGAAAAGCCTGGAGCGAAGATCAACATACCCACTTCGTCATCGCTCATATTTTCGTGGATCGGCATGCCCTGGGAGATAGCTTTGGCCAGGATACGTTCGCGGTTCAGGCCAGCGCCATCGTCGGTCACTTCAATACAAATATTCCCACCCTGGTGCTCCGCGGAAAGCGTCAGATTGCCGATTGGGCTTTTGCCGGATTCAAGGCGTTTTTCCGGCAGTTCGATACCATGGTCGAGGCTGTTACGCACCAGGTGCGTCAACGGATCGATGATGCGTTCAATCAGGCTCTTATCGAGTTCGGTTGAGCTACCTACCTGCGTCAGCTCGACCTGTTTACCCAGCTTACCGGCCAGATCGCGCACCAAACGAGGGAAACGACTGAACACATACTCCATTGGCATCATACGAATCGACATCACCGACTCTTGCAAATCGCGGGCGTTACGTTGTAACTGACCCATGCTGGTGATGAGATCGCCATGATTGACGGGATCCAGTTCGTTAGATCGCTGAGCCAGCATCGACTGGGTGATGACCAACTCACCGACCAGGTTAATAAGCTGATCGACCTTCTCAACCGCTACGCGGATGCTGGTCGACTCGCTGGCGCGGGCTGGTTTTTCACGCTCCGCGCGCCCATGTGGCGCTTCACTGGCGGCGGCTTTCACCGCTGGCGCAACGGCAACTGGTTGCGGCTTCGCGACAACGGCTACCTCTTCAGTTTCTACAGTCGCGGGCGCTGCGCTGACGGTTTCGAATTCAATTTGGTCAGCTTCAATGACAAAGCAGAGTACTGCAATGATGTCATCTTCTGCGAGGTTGCCATCAAGCGTAGCTGACAGCGTGTCGCTTCCTTTTACCACATCGGTTAAGGTCGCCAGATTCCCCAGTTCCTCTTCCAGCAAATCCACTTCGCTGGCTTTCAGACGCGAGAGAGTAATGCGTTTTTTGCTCTCTTCACTGGCGAGTTCAGGCTTTGCAACCGCCTCTTCCTGCATCGCGGTGCTATCAACAACGCTCAGTTTTGCTGAGTTGACAACTGACGGTGCGGTTTCACCTTTCGCTTCGAGCGCTAACTGCCGTAACGCCTGGCAAATGTACTCAAAACTGTCGGCATCAGGCTCCACTGAGCTTTTATAGGCGTCGAGCTGTTCCTGCATAATATCTTTCGTTTCCAAAAACAGGTTGATAATGTCGGCATTGAGCTGCATCTCGCCACGCCGCGCTTCATCCAGCAGGTTTTCCATCAGATGGGTCGTTTCCTGCAAAATGGTAAAGCCGAAGGTGCCCGCCCCGCCTTTAATCGAGTGCGCTGCACGAAAAATGGCATTCAGCTGTTCGGAGTCCGGGGCTTCAGGAACCAAATCAAGAAGGTGTTGCTCCATATCAGCCAACAGTTCGTCAGCTTCATCAAAAAATGTCTGATAAAAATCGCTAATATCCATGCTCACGCTATCACCTCGGATTGGCTGGTGGCGATGTGGGAACGCTTACCGGCGGGAGTTCCGCTGGCCGTTGTAAGACACTTACCGGCTCATTCTGGCTTTCAGCGTTTTCATGCAAAATGGCCTCTTCTGCCTGCTTATTGAGAACCAGCAGGCTAATACGGCGGTTGATAGCGTCTTCAGGACCGCGATCGCTCAGACGCATCGTGGCGGCCATACCTACCACACGTAATACTTTTCCATCATCCAGACCGCCGCTAACCAGCTCGCGACGCGATGCATTTGCGCGATCGGCAGACAATTCCCAGTTGCTGTATCCTTTCTCACCATTCGCGTAAGGATAATCATCCGTGTGACCGGAAAGGCTGATCCGGTTAGGGATCCCGTTGAGCACTGGTGCAATCGCGCGCAGGATATCGCGCATGTACGGCTCAACTTCAGCACTACCGGTCTTAAACATTGGGCGATTCTGACTGTCGATAATCTGTATCCGCAGCCCTTCCTGAACTAAATCAATCTTTAAATGCGGACGCAGCGCTCGCAGTTTGGGATCGGATTCAATCAGTTGATCGAGATCGCCACGAAGTTTGCTCAAGCGGCTCTGTTCCATACGTTTTCTCAGGTCATCAATATTCGGCTGCTTGTTCACCTCACCCTGCTGCTGGGTGTAATCATCCCCGCCGCCTGGAATCGGGCTTTGGCTATTCGAAATACGATTTCCCCCGGTCACCGCGGTGGCCAGCGGTGTACGGAAATATTCGGCAATCTGGATCAATTCTTTAGGGCTGGAAATAGAAATGAGCCACATCACCAGAAAGAAAGCCATCATCGCGGTCATAAAATCGGCGTAGGCGATTTTCCACGAGCCATGCGCCCCACCACCGTGATTCTTATGTTTGCGTCGCTTTACAACGATAATGGGATGGGCCTGATTTTTCATGCGTCCTCGGTCGTCTGTTGCGCAGTTGGATTTCTCACCGCACGAACATGTTCTTCCAGTTCGATAAACGAAGGACGTTCGCTGGAGTACAGAGTCTTACGACCAAATTCAACGGCAATCGGCGGCGCGTAGCCATTCAGATTGGAGAGCAGCGTTATCTTCACGCACTGCATCATTTTGGTTGTTTCAGCGCTTTTCTGGCGCAGAACGCTGGCAAGCGGAGAAATAAATCCATAGGCCAGCAAAATACCGAGGAATGTTCCCACCATCGCATGCGCAATCAACGCCCCCAGCTCTGCTGCCGGGCGATCGGCAGAAGCCAGTGCATGCACAACCCCCATAACGGCCGCGACGATCCCGAATGCCGGCAGTGAGTCGCCGACCATCGCCAGACTATTCGCCGGAACTTCGGCCTCACTCTCATGAGTCTCAATTTCTTCGTCCATCAGCGCTTCAATTTCGAACGTATTCATATTGCCGCTGATAATCAGGCGCAGATAATCGACAATAAAATCAAGCATTACGGCATCGGCAAGAATGCGCGGATAGCTGGCGAAGATTTCACTTTCTTTGGGGTTTTCGATGTCGCGCTCAAGCGAGAACATGCCCTGTTGACGTGACTTGGCCATCAGGCGATACAGGAGCGCCAGCAGATCCATATACATCGCTTTGGTGTATTTCGAACGACGGAAAAGCAGCGGGATCGCTTTCATCGTCCCTTTGATGGCTTTCCCGTTATTACCGACGATGAATGCCCCAATACCCGCGCCACCGATAATCACCAGCTCAGCCGGTTGATAGAGTGCCCCAAGGTGTCCGCCGGTCATCATGTAACCGCCGAAAACTGTACCAATAACAACCAGGTAACCTAATAAGATAAGCACGACATCATCCTTTCGCAATTGACTATGACAGGATGCGCAGTCGGGCAATTAACGTAAGGTCAGGACAAAAAAAAGCAGCGGTAATCGCTTACCGCTGCTGGAGTGTTCATCCACACCGTATCAGTTAAACAGCCTGTTCGATCTGTTCATCCAGCAGTTGTGGAATAATATCGGCAGCATTCTGGGAAAGTTTACGTCTTTTTACGGCCCTTGATGGCGGCTGGCATAAACTACAGGCAAAGCTGCCTGCGGGTTGGTGTGCATGGGTGATAAAATTCCCACCGCAGCAATTGCATTGGGACAACTCCAGCAATCCGCTGTCGACAAATCGTACCAGCGTCCACGCGCGAGTTAACGCCAGCAATGGCCCTTCTTCAGGCTGCGGACACTGCTCAAGATATAACCGATACGCCTTAATCACGGCATCCACGCCGCTACAGAGACCCGTTTTGAGCAGGAATTGCCATGCATTGCAAAACATCGACGCATGAATATTTTGTTCCCACGTCATAAACCAGTCGGTGGAAAACGGGAGCATCCCTTTTGGCGGAGGACTACCGCGTAATTCTTTGTACAGCTTGATTAATCGACCACGGCTTAATTGCGTTTCGCTTTCCAGCATTTGCAAACGGGCGCCCAATGTGATTAATTCCATTGCCAACTGGATATCACGCGCTTCCTGAACAATGCTTTTTTCGCTCATCATCAAGCCCTTTTCTTACGTGCTGCATCATCGATGTCGCTTAACAGGCGTGTTGAAAGCATGATACCAGTATGAATTTGCTGAAGATCGTCAACGCGGGAGTCTTGCGTCAGGCGAGTAACAGTCTGGTGATCGTCGAAACGGAAATGACATACCAGTTGGTTTGTTTCGGCCAGTTTGACCATTTGAGGAAGTGTTAATGTTGCCAACGTGTCCGCCATTTCCTCGCTGATACCAAGGCGAAACATCGCAGATGCTTTGTCCTGAACGATCAAACGCTGTGCAAGCAATAAATATGACAAATTGATGTCATAAATGTGTTTCAGCAACTCGGATGTATGCATTATTTGCATCCATAATAACCAACATTGTTTTCATGCGGTAAAACCGCACCCCGTGATGTCGCCGGGAAGGCCCGGTAAAAAAAAGCAAAAGGTCAAATACATAGCAACGTAACGACACTTACGCGTCGTCTAAACATTCCCTTTTAAGAAGGCAGCGTCCCTTACAAGCTCACATCAATTCTTACAAATGTCTAAGATTTTTCCTAATTCGACGCAACTCTACCCGCCGTCAGTTACACATACAACGGAGCTATGCTGCGAATTTAAAGAATATGTGATCAAGATCACATAAACCAGCCAAACACTTAACATAAATCCATCAGCGTGGCTTTTACTTTGTTTATTTCTTAACCTTCCATTATCCATTTCGATTCCTGATGTACGAATATTCTTGCAATAAAAGCAAATAGTATTATGTTCACGACCGTTAATATCACGCCATGAAATAGCGAGCTGGATCACATATTTAACTCAAAAAACTTTTTTAATTAAATACTTTATAAACAATGACTTAAATATTTAGAGCGATTAATTAATACCGCGATGTGACGACCTTGCAAATGTTAATGTATGTTTATTTTTTATTAACACATTGTTTTCATTAGCCGTGGGTTTTACTTAAGTTACCTGAACATATCTGCAACCAATATGAATCGATTATTCTATTTATAAGAATAATTAATGAATAATCATGATGACATTCACACTATGAAGGAAGGAAACGTTGCAGTATGGAGTAAGCTGAGTAAAGCTGAAAAGCCCTCTCATAATTCTTGAAAAAAAGGAGCGAGTTATGAGCTATTCGCACATTCTTGTTGCTGTTGCCGCCACCCCTGAAAGTCAGCAGTTGTTAGACAAGGCGGTTTCTATCGCTCGCCCTGTCAACGCCCGAATTAGCCTGATTACACTGGTCTCAGACCCCGAACTGTATAACCAGTTTGCTGCCCCCATGCTGGAAGACCTGCGTGAAGTCATGCAGGAAGAAACTCAGGATTTTATCGACAAACTTAGCAAAGAAGCAGAATACCCCATTGAGCATACCTTTATTACCTATGGGGCTCTGAATGAACATATCCTGGATGTATGCCGCAAATACGCTATTGATCTGGTCATTTACGGCAACCATAACCACAGTTTTTTTTCACGCGCTTCCTGTTCCGCGAAAAGCGTGATTCATACCAGCCAGGTGGACGTTCTTCTGGTTCCGCTAGCCGGAGATTAATACACAGCGCCAGGACTTCATGCGAGTTTAGAACAGGATGAAATATTGTCTGGCAGTTGGCATTGACTCCGACGCGGCGTGACTGCTTTAAGATCACTAATGAACGTCGCCTGCCAGTTGTCGATATCGTTTTTAACGATAGTCTCAAGCATTTCAGCGTGGCGCGAGATGCGTTCGGTAAGTGGCATCGTCAGCGCCTGGTTTAATGCGCCTGCCACTTCATCCCGGTCATAAGGATTAACAATAAGCGCAGAGGTTAGCTCATTCGCCGCCCCGGCAAATTGCGATAAAACCAGCACGCCAGGGTTAGCAGGATCCTGTGCGGCCACAAACTCTTTCGCCACCAGGTTCATACCATCGCGCAACGGGGTCACCAATCCTACGTCAGAGTAGCGGAAGATCTTCATCAGCAATTTACGATCAAAATACTGGTTCAGATAGTAAAGCGGCGTCCAGCCCAGTTGCCCATATTTGCCGTTGATTCGCCCTGCTTCTGTTTCCAGTTGGTGGCGAATATCCTGATAGGCCTGCACCTCTTCACGCGAGGTCGGCGCTATCTGCGTATAGCGAATTTTACCGTGGTGCTGCGGATAATGTTCCAGTAAGGCCTCGTAGGCCTGAAAGCGCTCCGGCAAGCCTTTGGAGTAATCCAGACGCTCCACGGAGAAAATATTCTGCACATTTTTAAGCTCCGCTTTTAGCTGCGCCAGTTTTGGCGGCAGCGGCCCGGACGCCTGTCGTGCAATCTCATCAGGTTCGATACCGATGGGATAGACCTGAGTGCGAAACGCTTTTCCCCATGCCAGGTGTTGCTTATCTTTATGCGTGGACACCCGAGTCTGGGCTGCGAGACAGTCCAGAAAAGCCTGGCGATCGTTTTCGGTCTGGAAACCAAGCAAATCAAAATCACACATTTGCTCAAGTAGCGCCAGATGTGGAGGGAGCGCATTAAAAATTTCCGGCGTCGGAAAAGGAATATGCAGGAAAAAACCGATGCGGTTATTCACACCGCGCTTACGTAACTCGCAGGCAAACGGCAACAGATGGTAATCATGAATCCAGATGATGTCGTCATCGCCAAGCAGCGGCAGAAGTTTATCTACCAGTAAGGCATTAACCCGTTGGTAGCCTTCCCAGGCAGAGCGCTGAAACTGAACTAAATCCAGTCGATAGTGAAATGCGGGCCATAAAACCGCATTTGAAAACTGGCAGTAATACTCTTCGTAATCTTGCTCACTCAAATTAAACGAGGCCCAGGTGATATTGCCACGCGTGACTTTTTTTAACGGTTTATCCTCATTACCTGTATCACCACTCCAGCCAAACCACAGACCACCAGCAGCTTTTAACGCGCCCAGTACACCGACCGCGAGCCCACCCGCGCTCCCTTTGTCATCTGGTGAGGCGATACGATTAGATACTACGACTAAACGACTCATAGCCACCTCTTCTGTTATTCGTTGCTTTCGATTCTTGCTGCGAAGAGTTAATTTGCTCCAGCCAGCGCCAGACATCCCTGACACCATCCAGACGCCATGTCGCCTGCGTCGGCCCGATCCCCACCTTCACGGAAATACCGCCAGCGCGGTTAACCACAGCAAATCCTGTTTCATCTGTCAGATCATCACCGAAAAACACAGGGATCCGGCCAGCAAAAGGCGCTTCCTGCATAAATGCAGCTATCGCGTCGCCTTTATTGCTGCCCTTAGGCTTTATTTCCACGACACATTTTCCGTGCTGCAGAGCAAGCTGCGGCCATCTGCGCGTGATGCGTTCAGCCAGGGTAATCAGCGCAGCTTCGTGTTCGGGTGCCTGGCGATAGTGCAACGCGAAAGCCATGCCTTTGGTTTCCAGCGTTGTCCCCGGTAACGTCACTAACGCTGCGTGTAATAAAGCCCCAGCTTCACGCTCGATACCTTCAGGCAGGTGTACTATGTGCGTTTGACCATTGATGTCACGGCGTTCTGCCCCATGCACTCCGGCAAGCGGAAAACGAAACGGAGTAGTGAGTGCGTCAAGCTCAACCATTGAGCGCCCTGAAATCAATGCCAGCGCATCCGCATTATGCGTCGCTAACTGATGTAAACATTGCAGGATTGCCTTAGGGACAACGACCTGGTCGGGAAAGGGTTTAATCTCAGCAAGTGTCCCATCGAGATCAAAAAAGTAAGAACAGTTTACAGATTGTTCAGGGGGTAAGATCAGTGATGCTGTCACCCGGTTATCCTCCTCATCATGGTCAGAACGCCACGCGGATCGCGGCGTATAGATGATGTATGACGGATATAAGTATAGACAGTGTGACCATGCTCGCCATTTGGAAAAACAATCGCCAGCCGGGTAGCGGCTGGCGACGGGCAGAAGCTAGACTAAAAAGTTAGGGTTTAAATCATCAAACGGTACGCTTCGCTTTTTGCTTGTAACGGTCGAAGATCACCGCCGCCAGCAGGATGAGGCCACGTACCACATACTGCGCGAACGGAGAGATATTCAGCAGGTTCATCGCATTCTCAACCGTACCCAGGATCAACACCCCGGCCACCACATATGAGATTTTTCCGATGCCACCTTTAAGCGAAACGCCCCCTAACACGCAGGCTGAAATCACGATCAACTCATAACCGATTGAGGTCATTGGTTGGCCGCTGGTCATACGCGATGCGAGGATAATCCCGGCAATGGCGGATACCAGACCGGAAAGAATAAAGATAATAATCTTGGTACGAACAACCGGAACCCCTGCCAGGCGCGCCGCCTCTTCATTGCCCCCAATGGCCAGCGTATTACGACCAAACGTGGTTTTGTTCAGCAGTAAACCAAAGACAATGAAACAAACGACAGTGATCCAGATAGGCGCAGGCAGACCAAACCAGTTAGCATAACCGAGTGTAAAGAAACGCTCGTCTTCAATCCCGACTGCCTTACCGTCGGAGATAATATAAGCCAGACCACGTACAATCTGCATCGTCGCAAGAGTAGTGATCAGGGCGTTAATTTTTAACCGCGCAATCACGAACCCATTCACCAGGCCACACAGAATACCGAGCAGCAGTCCGGCAGCCACGCCAATCCACAAACTTTCAGTCATGTTAATGACTACGGCAGTGGTAACACCAGCACAAGCAATCACAGATGCGACAGACAGGTCGAAATCACCGGATGCCAGACAAAACAGCATCCCACACGCGACCATACCCGACATTGATACTGCCAGCCCCAGTCCCTTCATATTGATGAAGGTGGCAAAGTTTGGCACAAACAGGGAACAAACGAGGAACAGCACGGCGAACACCACCAGCATACCGTATTGATCCCAAATGCGGCCCAGATTTAGCGCCGACTTCGCTGCGCCAGAACCCGATGTAGAAACGGAAGACATCATACTCTCCTTATTCAGGCTACAGCCTGGCTGACTTTAGGCATAGCAAGGCTCAACGCCTGGCGCTCATCCGCCTGTTCATGAAGTAACTCACCGGCAATTTCGCCTTCTCTCATCACCACAATACGGTCGGCGACACCGAGCACTTCTGGCAGGTCACTGGAAGCAAACAATACGGCCACACCGCGCGCTGCGAGGGCATAAATCACGTTGTAAATTTCATGCTTGGCGCCTACATCAATACCGCGTGTAGGCTCATCCAACAAAATCACCTTCATCTCTTCCGATAACCAACGACCGAGGATAGCCTTCTGTTGATTACCACCGGAGAGATTCATGATCAGTTGCTCTGCACCCGGTGTTTTGATGTTGAGTGAACGAATATGGTGATCGGCATTGGTCTCTTCCCAGCCGTTGTTGATCACGCATCCCCCCAGAACATGCTTACGTCGTGCACTAATGTTGATGTTGTTGCGCACTGAATGGACCGGAATGATCCCTTCGGCTTTGCGATCCTCCGGGCACAGCATCATCCCGGCTTCAATGGCATGGCTTGGTTTACGGATATCGATAGGCTGTTCATCAATAAATACCTGGCCCGCCGTGATACGCGTACCACCGAACAGTCCTTTCATTAATTCGCTACGTCCGGCCCCCACCAGGCCAAACAGCCCGACAATTTCACCGCTTCGCACGGATAAACTGATTGGCGTACGCACGCCCGGGGCTTTTACCTCATGCAACCGCAGACGCTCTGTGCCATACGGTCTGGATTTCCAGCCATAGATATCCCCGAGGTCGCGTCCGACCATCGCCTGCACCAGCGCGTCGTGATCGACCTGCTGCATATCCGTGAACGTTTTGACGTAATGACCATCTTTAAACACAGTGATGGCATCGCTGAGGGCAAAAATCTCCTCCATACGGTGCGAAACGTACAGAATGATGCGTCCTTCGTTGCGCAGCTCACGGATGACACGAAACAGATTCTCAATCTCGCGAGCCGACAGGGAGCTGGTTGGTTCATCAAAGGCGATAATTTTGGCATTTCGCGCCAGCGCTTTTGCAATCTCTACCATCTGCCACTGACCAATGGAGAGGTATTTCAATGGAGTATCGGGATCGATATCCATTCCCAGATGCTTCAGCTGGATTCCTGCTTCATAGTTCAGCAGCGAGCGGTTCACAATCCCGCCTTTGTGCGGTAACTGCCCTAAATAAATATTCTCGGCAACGGTCATTTCCGGGACGAGATGCAGTTCCTGATAAATAATGGCTACGCCGGCGTTGAGCGCGGCAGTGGTATCCGCGAAGGAAACTTCCTGTCCGCGGATCGTCAATGATCCCGTTGTTGGCGCATAGTTACCGCTGAGAATTTTTAAGAGTGTTGATTTCCCGGCGCCATTTTCGCCCATCAGCGCATGCACCTGTCCGGCATAGCAGTCGAAACTGATATCCGTCAGCGCCTTAACGCCTGGGAACGTTTTGCCAATGCCGCGAAATGAGAGATACGGGGTAGACTGTTGCATAACGTCTCCGTGTGTCAGATCTTTATGCCGGAGGGGGGCTTTGCCTCATCCGGTCTTCTGAGGACGCAATTCGTAGGCCGGATAAGACGCGTTGACGTCGCATCCGGCATTTGTGTTACTTACCGCCTAAGCCTTTCTTCGCCAGCTCTTCTTTGAAGTTATCGCGGGTAATCAGCACCACATCCGTCACTTCAGTGAATGCCGGTGGCTCTGCACCTTTCGTTACCCAGTTGTAGAGCATTTCACTGGACTTGTAGCCGTGAACGTCCGGGCTTGGCAGCAGTGAACCGTAGAACCCGGTCGCTTCGCCTTTAGACAGTTCGCTAACCGCGTCAACGCCGTTGATACCAATACCAATTACGTTTGGTGCTTTGAAGCCCTGCCCTTCGGTCGCACGTACGCCGCCCAGCACGGTATTGTCGTTCATACCGACAATCAGCCAGTGTTTGACTTCAGGATGCTGAACCAGCATAGAGTTAGCGGCGTCGAATGCGCCGGGGATGTCATTAGATTTTGTTGGGACCTGGTAAATCTGTTTTTCCGGGAAGCCAGCGGCTTTAAGCGCTTCCATTGAACCAGAAGTACGACGACGTGCGGTATCCAGTTCGTTGGCGGTAATGGCCATTACGGCGGTGGATTTCACATCCCAACCGCGTTTTTGCATCTCCTTGTACAGCTCCTGGCCCTGGCGCTCACCAATTTTGGTTGCCGCCATCATCACCAGCGGTACGGTATCCATCGGCTTACCTTTGGCGTTGGCAAACTGGTCATCGACGGCAATGACTTTCATATCGTAGCCACGCGCCTTAGCCATAATGGCTGGCCCCAGTTTTGGGTCTGGCGTACAAATAACAAACCCTTTTGCTCCACTTGCAGCCAGGCTGTCGATGGCGTTAAGGGTTTTCTCACCATCCGGGACGGCAATTTTAATCACCTCAAAACCAAGGTCTTTACCGGCTTTATCGGCAAATTTCCATTCAGTCTGGAACCACGGTTCTTCCGGCTGTTTGACCAGGAAACCGAGCTTCATGGATTCAGCGATAGCGGATTGTGACATAATGGCCGCCAGACCGATGGCAGCCAGCGCTTTAGTGAATTTGTGCATGGTTAACTCCAGCTTTAACGTTCTTTTATGTAGGGTAAAATCAGACGATTTTTTGTAATTCGGACGTAAAACAAGGCATTACCTTTTATTGATAAGATCAATGCCAGTGCTGAGAGTATTTGTAGCGGGAAATTGATTCTCCATAAGAGAGCGGCATCACACCACAGAATTACAGTAATTGCGTACATAAATTCAGCGGGAAATGACATAAAAAAACGCGGTTTTGTCGACGGGAAAAAAGAGGAATAGCAGATTAGTCCATAACATCAGCCAACGAATCCTTGTTCCCGAATACCGGAGTATTCGGGAAAATGATTACCATCGGTAATAAATGTGATCAGCGTGATCGCGAACCGGAATATCATCTCCCAATAGACGCGCCGCAAGCGTCAATGCAAAATCGAAAATATGCCCTAACCCTTTACCGCTAATCAGGTTGCCATCTTCCACAATCGGCGCATCGATATATTCCCCATCCGTTACGTTTTGCCACAGATCCCCCGAACACACGTAGCGACGCCCCTTCAGCAGGCCGTTGCCACCCAGCACGCGCGCAGCCGCGGAACACACCGGGCAAATGAGTTTTCCTGCCTCGTGATGGCGAGCGATAAACTGGATGACAGCCTTACTGGCGGCAAGATTAACGCTGCCCTGCGGCCCGCCCGGTAACACAACGGCATCGTAAAGATCCGTCTGACGCGCAGCCAGCGTGCTGTCCGTCACCATCGGCACGTCATGATAGCTCACCACCGCACGGGACTCGGCGCAGGCCAGTGTTTCAACTTCGATCTGCAGGCGGCGCAGAATATCAATGGTAACAATGGCTTCCGCCTCTTCAAAACCAGGTGCCAGTAGCACGGCAACCTTTTTCATACACACTCCTCGATTTTTCCAAATACACCAAACAATAAATGCCGAATCATTCAGGCGCTTAACTTTATTAATTTCCACAAAACTGATCTGGCGCAAATAATTAGCCGCAGATTTCGTTCACCGACACGTCGCGATGATGAAATTTCTTCATCCCAATGCCGGATAATCATCCGGTGACAGACAATACCTGATTGTGAAATTCCATTTCGTGATATGAAACATCATTTCAATATTAACGCTTGACTTTAATACCATAAATATCAATCTGTTATATTCACACCACTTATATACACAAGCAGAAAAATCACTAATATTGCTATGACAATATGTAAAAAATCATAAATACGCAGATTTAAGGATTTTCTTAAGTCGGAACAGGAGTTATGCTGAATTTCGATCGGGAGCGAATATAATTCGTGATCACTAAAGGACCGGCGGAACGGATTTATTCTGCTAACAGTTTTAATTGTACGTAGAGGTGATGTGTAGCGGCAGCCCGTTGCACTGACGTAAGTAACGTACATCCCCCTTTCTGGAAATAAGGATATTGATATGGCTGCAGTTGGAATTGTTCATAAACTCAACACACAAATGAACCTCGAGTTCTACGCATCGAATCTTTACCTGCATCTCAGTGAATGGTGTTACGAACACAGCCTGACTGGCACCGCAACCTTTCTACGCACTCAGGCACAATGTAACGTGACTCAAATGATGCGTATGTTCAATTTTATGAAAAGTGCCGGGGCTAACCCCATCGTCAAGGCAATTGATGTTCCGGGTGATGAACTAACTTCTCTTGAAGAACTGTTTCAGAAAACGCTGGATGAATACCAACAGCGTTACAGCAAGCTATCACGCTTGACCAATGAAGCAGAAGCCTTGAATGATGCAACAACCATTGATTTTCTTCACGATCTGGAAAAAGAGCAGCAGCAGGATGGCGTGCTGTTACAGACGATTCTTGATGAAGTCCGCAGCGCTAAACGTGCGGGACTGTGCATGGCGCAAACCGATAAGCATCTGCTGAACGTCGTGAACTATCAACATCACTAATCTTCAATTTTCATCATGTTAATGCCGGATAACGATGCGGCGCACCTTATCCGGCTGGTGCTTAATTTTCTCTACGCTCACGCCTCTCATTCTGCGAGGCGCAAAAAAACCTTTCTAAAACCTGAAACAACGGTTTATTTTAGTGAGATTCATTCTGCGGCGTGAATTTCAACTCGATCAAGGCAACTGCTTTTTGTATTGCGCGCATAGTAACCGGATCGGCGCCCGCAGGATGGCTGGAGAAATCGATGCTTTTCAGTTGGCTGGACATTTTCTCCCGCACTTCTACTGGGGCAATAACATCAAGTACATCCAGAATCTGCTTGATAACCAGCTGACAGGCAACAACGTCCGAGAGCAGTTCCTGATCGGCATTCAGTGTTTGGGACATAGTGAGCTCCTTATAGAAAGGTCGTCATAGTACCTATTCAACGAACGAAACGATAGCCGCGCATGCATTACGAATGCGCTGGAAAATAAAAATAGATCCAGTCAGTTTCTTTTGAGATGGCAAGCACAACATGAGTGAACATATAGCGGTTGAGAACAAACGCGGTCTATCCCCGGCTGCATTACTTGTTGCCGGGGCTTTCTTTATGGAGTTTATTGACGGCACGGTGATTGCCACCGCACTGCCCGACATGGCGAAGAGTTTTGCCGTGCAAGCGGTAGACCTGAACATAGGTATCAGCGCCTATCTGATCACCCTCGCGGTGCTGATTCCCGCCAGCGGCTGGATTGCGGATCGCTTCGGTGCCCGAAAGGTGTTTACCCTGGCGCTGGCGATATTTACTCTCGCCTCGGTTTTATGCGGTTTGTCCGAAAGCCTTGAGAGCTTTGTCGCCATGCGAATCTTACAGGGTGTAGGTGGCGCGCTAATGGTTCCGGTTGGCCGACTTGCGGTATTGCGTACCACGCCTAAACATCAGTTGATCACCGCTATTGCGACCCTGACCTGGCCCGCGTTAGTCGCCCCCATCATTGGCCCCCCCCTTGGCGGATTCATTACCAGCTATGCCAACTGGCGTTGGATCTTCTTCATCAATGTACCGCTCGGGATACTGGCGATTGCGCTGGCGCTACGTTTTATCCCGGATATTCATGACGACGAGCGCCGCCCATTTGATATAACGGGATTTATCGCAACCTCTGTTGCGATGGTAAGCCTGGTGTATGCCATGGAGTTACTGGGAACCCAACAGCCTCAGGGCTGGCTGACCGCCGGACTTTTGGCGCTAGGAACAGTGACATTTCTGTTTGCCCTGCATCATTTTCGTCGCGCCGCATGGCCAATGATTCGCCTTGATGCCATGAACGTCCCTACTTTTCGCGTCACCATGTATGGCGGATCGCTGTTTCGTGCCTCTATCAGCGCCGTGCCGTTTCTGCTGCCGTTAATGTTTCAGGTAGGTTTTGGCATGAACGCTTTTCACGCGGGTTCGCTGGTGCTGGCGGTATTTGTGGGCAATCTGACGATTAAACCGGCCACCACACCGTTGATACGTTGGCTGGGCTTTAAGAAACTGCTGTTGATTAACGGTGCGCTTAACGTTCTGGCGCTGCTGGCCTGTGCTTTAATTACGCCGCAGACCCCCGTGTGGGTTATTTTGCTGGTGTTGTATCTGGGCGGTGTGTTCCGCTCAATTCAGTTTACCGGCGTCAGCACGCTTGCCTTCGCGGACGTCCCCGCGGCACAAATGAGCTACGCTAATACGCTGTTCAGTACAGCGACACAATTAGCGGTAGGATTGGGCATTTCTTTAGCCGCTATTGGGATCCGCATTGGCGATGTGGTCAGTGAAAGGCTGGCATTGGGCAATATTCCAGGGATCAGTTTCCGGCTGGCCTTTGTCGCTATTGCCATTATTTGTCTGGTAGGTATGGTGGATTCGCTGCGACTCACCCGTGATGCAGGAAGTGCAGTATCGAACAAGAACAGGTAGCCCGGAGGGTGAACGCTGCCGGGCCAACAGGATTTAGCCAATTACCTCGCGTACAAACGCTTCGATTGCTTTGTCCTGGCAGTTTTCAAAGAAGCACTGCTGGAAGCGCGGGCCTGATACAGCGGTTTTCACCAGCTCAGGATCGATAGCGCGTAGCGTGTCCAGATAATTTTCTTTTACCACAGCCGCTTTCACCTGATTCAGAATACCGGCGTTACGCACCTGCGGCTCTTTACGCTCCGGTGGGTAGCCTTCCCCGTTACGTCCGGTGAACGCTTTTTCAAACATATAGCGCACATTCAGCTCAGCACCCCAGCCAAAACCTTTGGCGAATGCCAGAGAAAGCGCGTTGCCGTTGTTGATCTGAGAGAACAAGAACGCATCTGCAGGATCGAGGCAATAACCACACACCACACCCGGATGGATATTCAGTGACATCATTGCCCCCTGGCCCGTGCCGCAACCGGTGACCACGAAATCAACCGCTTTGGAATTAAGCAGGATGCTGGCCATAATTCCTAAATGGATGTAGGTCAGATGATGATCATTTTCATCGCTCATCCCAACGTTATAGACCGGAAAACCTTTCTCATCCGCAACGGCTTTAAGCTCGTTATGGATGATGGCGTTTTTGCTTGCCTGGCTGTTTTCCATCATCAATGCAATGTTCATTCTGTACTCTCCTGAATGCGCTGCGGTAGCCCGCTGAAAGTCATAACATTCAACCACATTACTATTTTGCAATCACACTTTCAAATTTAATGAAATTTAGTTTTAAAAAACAAAGTTGCGCTCACATTCTTGTCTGAACAGTTCAGAATTGCCTCAAACGAATGACCTCGTTGTGATTAATCACAGGTGATCTTCGGGCTATTCAAGCCATTGATGAGGGCCTCTGTATGCCATGATAGTGTATCTTCGAACTTTCAGAGCGATCTCATGAAGACCTTTATCCTAGCGCTTTTGCCGCTCGTGCTGACAGGATGCACAATTACAAAACAGGCACAGGTCAGCGAAGCCAGCGCCATCACTGGTGTGGTTCGCCTGACTTATAATCAGGCCATGTTACAAACAGCACGTACCGATGACTACGTTACCCAAGGGACAGCCACCAAAGAGTGTCAGCGCCTGGGCTATGCCAGCGCTGAAGCGTTTGGTCAGCCGGTGTCAACCTGCAGCGTATATGCAGGCTCTCTGTGCTTAAATACCAAAATTACACTCGCCTGGCAGTGTCATGGTGTCGCGGTATCGCAATCCCCCTCATTCAATTATTAATATTTCCGACCAGCACATTGTTGCTGGTCTTTTACCACTTTATTATTTATATCCCCCGCTTAATATCGTTAATGCGTTTTATTCCCATTCGCATTTTTAATAAATAAATTTATTATTTTACCTTTTGCAAATAATTAAATAACAAATTATAGTGACGCCACGTCAATATATAATAATGTTTGTGGAGCAGAACCATGCTGAAAACAGAAATGATCGACCAACTGAATGAGCAAATGAATCTTGAATTATATTCATCTCTGCTCTACCAACAGATGAGCGCGTGGTGCAGCTATCACAGCTTCGAAGGTGCCGCCGCGTTTTTGCGCCGTCACGCTCAGGAAGAGATGACGCACATGCAGCGTCTGTTCGATTACCTGACCGATACCGGCAGCTTGCCGCGTATTAATACCGTTTCTTCCCCTTTTGCTGAATATGCGTCTCTGGATGAACTGTTCCGTGTCACTTACGAACACGAGCAGCTGATCACCCAGAAAATTAATGAGCTGGCACACGCGGCAATGACCCACCAGGATTATCCAACCTTTAATTTCCTGCAATGGTATGTTGCCGAGCAGCATGAAGAAGAGAAATTATTTAAATCTGTTATTGATAAGCTGTCGCTGGCAGGGAAAAGCGGCGAAGGTCTTTATTTCATCGATAAAGAACTGGCTACGCTTGATACGCAGAATTAATATTTTGGGGTAATGAAGGCAACCCGCCATCATTACCCATTAAAATCAGTGACGGCAGATCTTGCTTTCGTGCGTAGAGAAGCCGTCTTCTTTTGCAATAAACTTTCCCTTCGCCGCTAAAAACGCCACCAGCTCGCCTGCCGTCATATCTGCCGCAGAACAAGTGTGGAAACGTGCCTGCTCGCCGAAACGTGCCGTAATCGCCGCTTCAAGGCTGGCATTTGAATACTGCTCGCCAGATTCAATCATCATGTTGAGCACTTCGTGACCGTGAATAGATTCCATACTACCTCCTCAATAAAGACCGTAGCCTAATGTGAACCGCACGGCGCTGCTTTGCGCTAACGCAGGTTTATCCGCAGATAAATGTCATTTGTTATACATCTTAATGGTCAAAAACATCGTAAACATTAATGTACAACCATTGTAACGGCGATTTGACGAACATAGCGTTTTGCCTTAACCTGCGCCGCAGATATAACCGTTGATTATCTCTGGGACAGAGGAAAGCGTGAAAAACAGAACCCTGGGTAGTATTTTTATCGTGGCGGGAACCACGATTGGTGCCGGTATGTTGGCAATGCCGTTGGCTGCGGCAGGCGTGGGGTTTAGCGTCACGTTGGTATTGTTAGTCAGTCTTTGGGCGTTGATGTGCTACACCGCGCTGCTGCTGCTTGAAGTATATCAACATGTCCCGGCAGACACCGGGCTGGGTACACTGGCAAAACGTTATCTTGGTCGTTACGGACAATGGATAACGGGCTTTAGCATGATGTTTTTAATGTATGCCCTGACGGCGGCGTACATCAGTGGTGCAGGTGAACTGCTGGCCTCCAGCATCAGCGACTGGACCGGAACAAATATATCTCCGACAACAGGCGTACTGCTGTTCACCTTTGTTGCCGGTGGCGTGGTTTGTGTTGGAACCTCGCTGGTCGATCTATTCAACCGTCTGCTATTCAGCGCCAAGATAATCTTCCTGGTGGCGATGCTGGCTCTGTTAATGCCGCATATCCATAAAGTGAACCTGCTTACGCTGCCGCTGCAACAGGGGCTGGCGCTCTCCGCAATCCCGGTCATCTTCACCTCGTTCGGTTTTCACGGCAGTGTTCCCAGTATCGTCAGCTATATGAACGGTAACATCCGTAAACTGCGTTGGGTGTTTATTACGGGTAGCGCTATTCCACTGGTCGCCTATATCTTCTGGCAACTGGCGACGCTTGGCAGCATTAACTCGACAACGTTCATGGGGCTTTTAGCCAACCACGCAGGCTTAAACGGCTTATTGCAGGCATTGCGTGAAGTCGTGGCTTCGCCGCACGTCGAACTGGCGGTACATCTGTTTGCCGACCTCGCGCTGGCAACCTCTTTCCTCGGCGTTGCATTGGGATTATTTGACTACCTGGCCGACCTCTTCCAGCGCCGCAATACCGTAGCGGGAAGAATGCAAACCGGCGTGGTGACCTTCCTGCCGCCGCTGGCATTCGCGCTGTTCTATCCGCGTGGTTTTGTCATGGCATTAGGGTATGCGGGCGTTGCCCTGGCTGTGCTGGCGCTGCTCATTCCCTCGATGCTGGCCTGGCAGAGCAGAAAACATAATCCGCAGGCCAACTACCGCGTAGCCGGCGGTGCTCCGGCGCTGGCACTGGTATTTTTGTGCGGCATTGTGGTGATAGCAGTACAGTTTTCTATTGCAGCAGGATTACTACCAGAAGTGGGTTAAAACAAAGGGGCTTTCGCCCCTTTCTGTTAATGCAAACAGCACTGCTTATATTTCTTGCCGCTGCCACAGGGGCAAGGGTCATTGCGCCCTACTTTGGCATCCACTTTCACCGGTACTTTGACCGGCGTTTCCTGAGGATGCGCCATCCAGTAAGCATGCAGGTCCAGCGCAGCCAGGCGGATGGCATCGACGCTCTCTTCAAACGCCTCAGGTGTCAATTTCTCAACCACCGCAAAGTTCTCTTCCGTACCGTGCAGCGCAATAGCCTCAAGTGCTGGTTTTAACGTGTCCGGTAACGCGGACCAGTTTGACAGTGCAACGCCGCGCATATAACCAAAGCACCACTCTTCAACGATGGTCAGTTCATGCTCGTCAATTTCACGCAAACCAAACAACGGCTCAAACTGCTCAGGATATTCATCCAGACGATCGGCCGTATCCGCCATATGTTGAAACGCCAGGTTCATGAAACGCGTCATTTCTTTTTCGGAGGACCAGCGAGGGACATACTGCGCGCCCCCCCAAATCGCGACCAGCCACTGCTCTGGTTCAATTTCATACGGTGAACTCAGCACCGCCGTCAGCAAACCATCCAGTTCTGACACATCCAGAATAGCCTTGTCTGTATTGTACTTAGTCAGTACATCATCCAGCCATTCCAGTTCGCTCTCGTTTAATGGTCCCGTTTTCATAACGCTTTTCCTTAGTCAAAAAATCTTGCCTGTGATCATCCTACATGGCTGGAGGGATAACAGATACAAATGGGCATATGCGGCATACAGTTGCCGCCTGTTCAGGTTAACAGGAAACGAGGGGAATTCCGGAAGTTAACGCACAAAAGAGAACACGAAGCCGCCGGGAAAACACAATAAAACCACCCGCAGGTGATTTACTGTTGTTCAATGCGGTTGAGCGTTGCGGTATAGCCCGTTTTCGCTACCGCGTTAAGTAAAGTATCGGTTGGGAAACCTTCTGGCACAATCGCTTCTGCTTGTCGGGTTTTTAGGGAGGACTTTGCTTTAATCACGCCGTCGGTTTCACGTAGCGCCTGATTGACCGAAATAACGCATAGCGAGCAGGTCATATTTTGTATATCCAGCACCACTTTTTGATTGGTCGCCTGAGCCCACAGCGGCAGCAACAAGCATGCAACTAATGTGAAGATTTTCATTCAAATACCTCAGCGTTGGGTAAAATAACACTGGCAAAATCAATGCCAGTGCGCACCAGTAGAGAACGCGCGCTTGCTTCAGAGTTAGCCACCCGGAGCACCACAGCCGCCTGGAGAAATAGAGCCGCCAGAAAACATGCAGTAATAAGCCCAATGACACCAGCATCAAGGGAATTCGCAAAAACTCAAACTGGGTGAAAACAGCAAAGCTCGCCGCCGAAATACCAAACAGCAGGTAGAGCAGCGGTCCAACGCAGCATAAGCCCGCGGTGACGGCAGCTACCGCAGCCGTCAACAGGGTGAGTCCCGCCCCTTTAGCGTTGTTCTGTGGCGACATAGCTGTAGGAGAACGCTTTAGGATCGTAGAAATTGATCGGGTCGCCATCAACTTCAGCATAAGGATAACCAAAGTTGTTCACCGCGCCCTGCTCCGTTGCCGGATACAGCTCGAAATCACGCCCGTAGTTGAATCCAACCCAGTTCATTTCCCAGTTGCCAAACAGGTAAGTGTTTACCGCCTGGACATCGGCGTCCTGATGCGATTTTTTCTCTGCCAGACGCATTTTGGTCACATCAGCAGGATCGCAAGGTAACCAACCGTAACCGGCCAGATAGAACTCGGCACGACAATGTTGCCCACCGCTCACATCAGCAACGCCTGCGCTGTCTGCTTTGCCAAAAGCACTTTTCGAGTAACGTTCGAGCTTATTGGCTTTACCCAGACGGATACCAAACAGTTCACGCGCCGGAATGCCGCTGGCACGCGCCAGAGCCACAAAAACGGAGCTCATGTCGGTGCATTTTCCTTTGAGCTTACCGCTTTTTAAGATCTCCGCTACATCCCCCGTGCCGCAGCCGATAACGTCGTTATCGCGCTCCATATGGCTACTCACCCACTCGTAAATCAGGCGTGCTTTTTTCAGCGGATCCTGCTCATTACCGGTGATTTTACGTGCGGTTTCCAGAACCAGCCCATCAACTGGGATATGTGCCGTCGGCAAAAGGTACGGTTTTACATCCTGCGGATAAATAACCTGCTCCGGCGCTTGCCAGGTTTTCAACGCGTCCTGCTTCAGCGGTTCCCAGTCGGCGGTTTCAATGTCGATATCAACGTTAATCAACAGTTCGCCCTGCGAGTCAGGCCAGGTGGCAAACAGCGTTTTCGCGCCATAAGTATTATTAGTGGTGACATACGCTTGCTTATAGTTTCCGCTAAAGGCAAGCGCCGTCATTTGTTGAAACGCGGTATCTACAGGAAGCGGGATCCACAGTTTCACTACACCGCTCGAGCCCTTAGGAGGGTTAAGTTTATAGGTCTGGGATAACACAAAGCGCCGACGCGCGACTGGTGCAACGGATGGCTCAGCGGCGTGAACCGTCTGACTAATAACCGCAGGACCGACTAAACCGGCGGCCGAAAGGAGAACGCTATTTTTGAGAAATTGTCGACGTTGCATTGCTGTCTGTCCATGTTGTAAGAGTTGAGCTACGGCTAAGAAGGTAAAAACCGTATACGATCATCACAGCAGACAGACGCTGACATAAAAAGGTGAGCCGATGGAGGTTATTCATCAATAACAGACCTGTTAACTGTGAATGAAATAAGATACTACAAGGTCGCTATTAAGCCATTTACAGGCAAAAAAGTACAGCAGTGAGCGGATATCAATCTGCCAGCCCCCTTCTTATGAAACAAACTCAGCGTAAATCCTGTCTATATTTAACTGCAGCCATAGCGGAAACAACCCTACCCCTAAATCCCGTTTCTTATCTTTGGAGGACATAAAAATGGCAATGAGAATACTGTCTATCGATGGTGGCGGGATCAGAGGCATCCTTCCGGGTATGCTACTTGTGGCACTGGAGAAGAAATTGCAGGATATATCACAAAATCCTGCCGCCAGAATTGCGGATTACTTCGATCTCGTTGCCGGTACCAGTACCGGGGCCATTCTGTGTTCTGCTTACGTTTGCCCTGATGCGAAAGGAAAGCCCAAGTTCTCCGCTCAGGAAGCCGTCAATTTCTATCTTCAGGATGGGGATGAAATTTTTGATGTCGGCGTCTGGAAAACAATCAGTTCACTGGGTGGTGCTAGCGATGAAAAATATTCTGCAAAGGAGCTGGAGAGGGTATTAAAAACAGCATTTGGTGAAACAAAAATCAGTGAATTATTAAGACCAACCTGCTTTGTTTCTTATGACGTGAGCAGTCGTCTTCCTGTCATTTTCAAACAACACTCCGCCCTCGCCAAGAATCGGGACTTCCTGGTCAGGGATGCTTTACGGGGTACCTCAGCAGCTCCCACCTATTTCGAGGCAGCGCGTATTTATTCATTACCCCCGGTACCCGAAAAATTTGTCCTGGTTGATGGCGGTGTGGTGGCAAACGACCCGGCGCTCTGCGCCTATTCCGAAGCGATTAAATTCAGTAATGTCGCTGGCATTAAGGATATGATTATTGTCTCACTGGGCACCGGCAAGAAATTGCAGGGGTATTCTTATTCCGAAGTTAAGGACTGGGGCCCCTTTGGCTGGGCAAAACCGGCTATTGATATCGCGCTAGAGGGGGGGCCACAGATGACCGCGTATTATCTGCAACAAATTGCCTCAACGGTAAAAAACTCTAAATACTACAGAATTCAGCCTGAACTATACGGCGCCGATCCAACGCTGGATAACGCATCGCGTGAAAACTTAGAACTTCTGCGCAAGGCAGGCCTACAAAATGCCGCCGTGTATGATAAGAAATTGACTGAGATCGCTAAGTTATTAATCAGTAGTGGAGGCAATTTTAAATATCAGGACGCTAATTAATCCTCAACGCTGACTGAACTCAAAATATATGTACATTCGTTGCCAGTTTGCGGGCTAATCCTCTGGCCCCTTCGCGCATGACCGTATCGTGATTCCAGCGAAAAACGGGTGCCGCCAGCGGGGCCAGGTAATTCATCCAACGAATCGTGGTGCGAACATTCCAGTCATATCTGACGATGGTCTCAGCGCCACTGGCAGAAAAATACCACACACCTCGCCCTTCTACCGCCCCACTGGCTTGTCCCTCAAGCAGCGAGCAAGGCAGAATATTTAACACGTTGATGTCAAAGGTTAAGCGATAGGGAAGCGCTCCTTTCCAGGTATAACGATGCAGCGCCCCAATGCCCTGTACATCACCTTTTTTAATCTCAACAATGCGTTCCAGACTTTCCCACCATTCAGGCCACTGATCGGGATGAGAAAAAACATCCCATACCTCCTGAATAGAAGCCTCAACCCGCCAGACGGTGGAAAACTGATAGTCAGCCATAATACAGCCTCCTTCAGGGTGAGAAGAAATTGGCGGGAAAACGGATGTTAATGACCATAGCATCCAGAAGCACGGTTTCTAATCGCTGCCCATCTGGCGCATAGCTGATCACTTTGGCAGGAAGTCCGTGATAATTATCCAGCCAGACGTCATAGCGGTGAACACCATCAACCACCATTGTTCCAGGCCCAACCACAGATACGCGCGTCGTCGCCCGTCCTGCAAGGTTTTCCTTACCAACAGTGGTCATTGTCCCTTCGCGTTGCAGATGACGAATATTGCCCAACAACACGCCGATATCAGAGCGATCCACCCGATGACCACGCTCATACTGGATCAATGAATTAGTAGGCGACAGGTGCAAAATGGGCAAAGAACCCACACCAAATGGCCATAACGTCACTTTACCGCTGACAGGATTAAAGATAAGCACCGCTCCTGAATGCGGTTGGGTAAAATCCATCCGCACATACCCAGGCTTTTGAAAGCTATAGCGAATAATTTTGCTTTCATCGGATGGCGACGAAGAGCGCATCATGACCTGATAAGACGTCAGGTTATTAAATGACTGTTGAGAAAATGCGATGGGATCCATAGACTTGGCATTCTGCGAAAAGATATTCCCTTTTTCCACCGAATATGCTGCACAACTAAAGGTGAGCAATGCTGCGAACATGACTATCGGAGAAGATGAAATGTTCATAGCTGCTCCCTGAACCAGCGCGATTGGCAAACAGGAGTTATCACCTGCCGACTGTTTTTATTATAGTTCTTAACTGCGCGGCACTACTCTTCCGGCCCCTCAGACTCAGTATGGGCAGCAGGTTTAAATTATTGGTTTTCTTTTTAGTTGAGATGACAACATAAAGCTATACTTTAATAGCCATAATTTTAATAGGTATTAATCATGAAACTGCCATCGGTATTTTCATGCACCGTTCTTATATTACTGCTGCTGTCGTCATCTTCTGCCACATCCAGCGCGTTACAAAACCAGGCCGTCAGAGAGCAAGAGTTAAGCGCGGCACTTCGAGCCGGTAATGGCGTGATCATCATTGGCGGGACGGATGATTTCGTTTTCACGTTCAGGGCACGAAACCAAATCCACAGACACCTGGCGATACAGGATGACTTTGGCGATCCCATCCTGATGAATGGTTTCCAGGACCACAACTATAATCCCGCCCGCGATGGTTTTATCAACAACCCTGCCCGAGGGGGCTTTATGTTTAACGCGCCTATTCGGCGATAGATTGATGAGCAATAGTGAGTTCTATGCTTGTAAAAAACAAGCACAAAAAAACCACCCGTAGGTGGTTTCACGACACTGCTTATTGCTTTGATTATTCTGTTCTTTCCCATGGTACCCGGAGTGGGACTTGAACCCACACAGCGCGAACGCCGAGGGATTTTAAATCCCTTGTGTCTACCGATTCCACCATCCGGGCTCGGGAAGAAATTGGAGGCGCGTTCCGGAGTCGAACCGGACTAGACGGATTTGCAATCCGCTACATAACCGCTTTGCTAACGCGCCGAAATCTCCTGGCTTTTCAGCCGACATCCGCTATTGCCGATGTCTCTAATTTGGAGCGGGAAACGAGACTCGAACTCGCGACCCCGACCTTGGCAAGGTCGTGCTCTACCAACTGAGCTATTCCCGCATCACCAAGTAACTTTGTTAATCACTTGATTTTGTTATCGTCTGGCAATCAGTGCTGCCGTTCGATGCGTTGCATTCTACTTACCTGACGCAATGAGTCAACGATATTTTTCACCACTAACGATCGTTTGCTGAAATTTGCGTCGAAACGATCACTGATCAAGCAAATCTCCACGTGCAGCGCTCAAATACTGGAACATTGACCACAAAGTCAGTATCGCGGCGACGAAGAAAAGTGCGATCCCAGCATACTCAACCCAGATATTTGGACGCCACAGCAGCCAGGCCAGTGCAGCCATTTGCGAAGTGGTTTTCACTTTACCAATCCAGGATACGGCTACGCTGCTGCGTTTACCCAGTTCGGCCATCCATTCACGTAGTGCAGAGATGATGATTTCACGCGCAATCATTGTTGCAGCGGGGAGCGTCACCCACCAGCTGTGGTAATGCTCTGTCACCAGTACCATCGCAATAGCTACCAGCACTTTATCAGCGACCGGATCGAGGAACGCGCCAAAACGCGTGCTTTGGTTCCAGCGGCGAGCCAGAAAACCGTCAAACCAGTCTGTGACCGCTGCGATACAGAAGATCAGCGCACAAACAAAGGGAGCCCAGGTGAATGGCAGGTAAAAAGCCAATACAAAGAATGGGATCAGGATGACGCGAAACAGCGTGAGCAACGTAGGGATATTAAATTGCATATGACGGATAACTATCTGTTGTCAGTGAAATTACCCCTATGTTGCTACAGAGGGCCTAATGTTTCAACGAGTAGAAGATCTTTTCTGCCAGAGCTTGCGAAATACCCGGCACTTTTGCAATTTCTTCGATACTTGCATTACGAAGACCTTGCAAACCTCCCATATATTTCAACAACATCTGGCGACGCTTTGGCCCGACACCTTCGATGGTCTCAAGCGTGCTGGTACTTTTCACTTTCGCCCGCTTTTTACGATGCCCGCTAATCGCATGATCGTGAGATTCATCGCGGATATGCTGGATAACGTGCAATGCAGGCGAATCCGGCGGCAGACTAAAGCCCTCACCTTCCGGCTCAAAGAACAGTGTTTCCAGACCAGCTTTACGATCGGCCCCTTTTGCCACCCCCAGCAAAAGTGGGTGCTGTTTGTCCCAGGGAACGTCCAGTTCAGCAAAAACGGCTTTCGCCTGCCCTAACTGACCTTTACCGCCATCGATCAATATGACGTCCGGAATCTTACTTTCTTCAATCGCCTTACCATAACGCCGACGTAAGACCTGATTCATCGCTGCATAATCATCACCCGGCGTAATGCCGGTAATATTGTAACGCCGATATTCTGCACGCAGCGGGCCATTGGCATCAAAAACCACACAGGAGGCTACTGTCTGCTCCCCCATCGTATGGCTAATGTCGAAGCACTCCATACGCTTCACCGCAGGTAACTTCAATACGGAGGCCAGCGCCGTCAGACGTTGCGTAATCGTCGACTGCTGAGAAAGTTTCGTAGTGAGCGCCACTGCCGCGTTGGTCCGCGCCAGCTTCAGATAACGCGCGCGATCCCCTCGCGGTTTCGTCTGCACGTTAATCTTCCGTCCGGCCAGTTCAGACAGAGAGTCTGCCAGCAGGGTTTTATCGCTAAGATTGAAATCGAGCAGGATCTCCCCGGGTAAGGTACGCATCTGGCTCCCCTGCAGATAAAACTGCCCGACAAAGGTTTCGACGACCTCGCCGAGTTCCGTACCACCGGGTACTTTAGGGAAATAGCTGCGGCTGCCCAGCACTTTACCCTGGCGAATAAACAGAACGTGCACACAGGCCATGCCGGCGTCAAACGCCACGCCAATGACGTCCAGATCGTCTCCGGTGTTAGAGACAAACTGTTTTTCGGTCACGCGGCGTACGGCCTGGATTTGGTCACGAATTCGCGCAGCCTCTTCAAATTCGAGATTTTGGCTGGCCTTTTCCATGCGGGTGATCAGCTGTGTTAATACCTGATCGTCTTTTCCGGACAGGAACAGACGAACATACTCGACTTGCTGAGCATACTCTTCCTCGCTCACCAGACCCGCGACACACGGGCCGAGACAGCGGCCAATCTGATATTGCAGACAAGGTCGAGAACGGTTGCGATAAACGCTGTTTTCGCACTGGCGGATAGGGAATATTTTCTGCAACAGCGCCAGCGTTTCACGCACCGCATAACCGTTAGGGAACGGTCCAAAGTACTCGCCTTTGGCATGCTTTGCCCCACGATGCATCGCCAGACGCGGGTGGGTATCGCCGCTAAGGAATATAAAGGGGTAGGATTTATCATCACGCAGCAATACGTTATAACGCGGCTGATATAGCTTGATGTAGTTGTGCTCAAGCAATAACGCTTCGGTTTCAGTGTGCGTTACCGTGACATCAATCTGCTGGATTTGCGCGACCAGCGCTTCGGTCTTGCGTGACGCAAGATTACTACGGAAGTAGCTGGAAAGCCTTTTTTTCAGGTCTTTCGCTTTCCCGACATAGATAACCGTTCCGGCGGTATCATACATACGATAGACGCCGGGCTGGCTGGTCACGGTTTTCAGGAACGCTTTGGCATCAAACTGATCTGTCACTGGCTTGCTAATGTCTCCGCATTACACAGGCCATGGCGAATTGCCAGGTGAGTCAGCTCTACATCGCCATGAATGTTTAATTTACTGAACATTCGATAGCGATAGCTGTTCACCGTTTTAGGACTAAGATTCAGTTGCTCTGAGATCTCATTAACCTTCTGACCTTTGGTGATCATCAGCATAATCTGCAACTCGCGTTCAGACAAACTGGCAAACGGGGTTTCCGTTTTCTCAGGCTCAATCTGGCTGAGCGCCATTTGCTGAGCGATATCGGAGGCAATATACCGTTGCCCGGAAAAAACCGAACGAATCGCACTCACTACTTCCTGGGGGGCAGCGCCTTTGCTGAGATACCCTGCGGCCCCTGCCTGCATAACTTTTGCAGGTAATGGGTTTTCGGTGTGTACCGTCAACATGATCACTTTAATGTCTGCCGTAGAACGCGCAATTTTGCGGGTTGCTTCCAGACCGCCAATACCGGGCATATTCATATCCATCAGCACAACGTCAACGGAATTTGAGCGGCACCATTTTACCGCATCTTCACCGCAGCACGCTTCGCCGACAACTTTTATGCCTTTTATATCTTCCAGAATGCGTCGTATCCCTGCGCGCACCAGTTCGTGGTCATCAACAAGAAAAACGTTGATCAAAGGAATATCTCCAGAATAGGGATAACGCTACCGATAGTTAATCGGTCCTATGTTAACGGGTTTTATCTCAACTTTGAAATGTAAAAAACGCCCGACTTTCGATTTTGCTCTCGTTTTTGGAAATTAGATTGTACGACGAGTGGAAACTTTCAGTACTGGTAACCTTTTGCCACGGTTATATCTGTGTAGCTGTTTCATAATGGTGACAAAAAGATCATATTCCTTCGTTGAATGCAAACCAGGCAGTCAAAGTTGTAACAATAATTAACGAGGAAAATACTCGAAATAAACAACATGTGGAGAAAATATATGCACTGCAACATGTTGTTTATTTTAATGTCCACAACATTGGTCCGCGCAAAAAACAACCACAGATATTTTTAGCCTCGCTTATGGTATACTCCGCCGCCTTAAGATTTGACATCGCACTTTTTCATTGAAACATAACGAGGAAAATAAATGAGTACGCCTGACTTTTCCACTGCTGAGAATAACCAGGAACTGGCCAATGAAGTCACCTGCCTGAAAGCCATGTTAACGCTGATGCTGCAGGCAATGGGTCAAGCCGATGCAGGCCGCGTGATTCTTAAAATGGAAAAACAGCTCGCGCTGATTGAAGATCAATCACAGGCTGCGGTATTTTCCAACACGGTTAAGCAAATTAAACAAGCTTACCGCCAGTAATAAGAAACCGGCTGATAGCAATGCTCTCAGCCGGTTTTGCGTCTGACACTCAGAACGATAATTTACTCAGATAAGCCCGGTTGCCGCGGCATAACAGGCTATCTGCGTTTTGTTTGGCGCATTGAATTTCTTTTGCATATTCTTCTGGTGGAAGTTCACGGTATTTTCAGAAATCGACAGAATGATGGCTATCTCTGAAGAGGTCTTCCCCTCTGCCGTCCATTTCAATATTTCCTTTTCCCGCTTGCTAAAACGCATCTCTGGCGCCATAACCATGTCATCTTCCAGCCTCGTCAGTACAGACAGACTTTCCCGTACCAGAAGCTGCATCCTGAGCTCTACTTCATCGCTCGCAAGGCGACTGTTACGGATACTTGCACGCGATACAGATAAAAAACCCAACGCCCGGTTAGGCAACATTAAGCATTGCGTCATCCCTTTGCGTAAACCGTGATTGCGCGCGGCGTCCCACAAAGGTTGCGCATCGCGAAACAGAGTATCGTTCCAGGGTAAATGCCCCTGACTGAAGTTTTCAGGTTTCAGCACCGGATCAATAGCAAAATAATTTTCGGACTGATAATGCGCCACCCATGCTTTGGGATAGGTCGTATGAAGTGACGTTTTAGGTCGGGTAAAAGGTACCGGATGACGAACACAGAGCGCGTAGAAATCAAACTCTAAGTGCTGCGTCTGTTGTTGTAATTCCGTATAGACATCCTCTGCCGTCGCCATTTCCTGAAAGCGTAACAGCATGCTCCGTCGCCAGGTGAAGAAATCAAGATCCTGCATACTAAGTGGTAATGCCCCTGAGATTGATAATCATCCAAACATATGAAACAAGCTAACACATAAATGTATTTTATATATGCAAATTATCGGACAAATGAACAATTACTTAAGTATTACTCAACAGCGGAAGTAAGTAACAGAATCAAATGTTAATAATAAAGCAATAATTATAAATAGTTATGCGAAGAGCACTCGCCAGAAACAATCCCGGCGAGTGCCATATTCACTATTTATTGCATCAAAAACTTTTCAAGAAACTGACGGGTACGTGGCTGCTGCGGGTGCGTGAATAAGGACTTTGCTGGTCCCTGCTCGACTATCCGTCCTTGATCCATAAATATCGCTCTATCGGCGACATCGCGAGCAAAGCTCATTTCATGCGTCACAATTACCATGGTGCGTTTTTCCTGCGCCAGTTGGCGGATGGTATTAAGTACCTCGCCAACCAATTCAGGATCAAGCGCGGAGGTCGGTTCATCAAAAAGAATAACCTCAGGTCGCATCGCCAGCGCCCGGGCAATCGCTACGCGTTGCTGCTGTCCACCCGATAAACGCCGCGGATAGCTGGTTTCTTTGCCCGCCAGTCCGACTTTCGCCAGCAGTTCACGCGCACGAGCTGTCGCTTCAGCTTTTGGTTCACCTTTGACTATCACCGGCCCCTCAATAATGTTTTCCAGCACTGTCCGATGGGGAAACAAATTAAAGTTCTGGAACACAAAACCGACGTGTTGGCGTAACTGACGAATCAGCCCTTTCTGCTGGGTCAACGAACGCGCGGTATCAATGGTAATCTCACCCACTTTAATGGTGCCCGCCTCCGGTTGCTCCAGCAAATTAATGCTACGCAGCAGCGTGGTTTTGCCCGATCCGCTCGGCCCGATAATCGCCACCACTTCACCAGGTTTGACGTCAAGATCGATCCCATGCAGCACAGTTTGCCCATGAAATTTTTTGACCAGGTTTCTGACTTCGATAGCACTCATTTCGGCTCTCTCTCCTGGCGGTTCAGTTGTTCTTCAAAATAGTTTTGCAGCGCAGAAAGCACCGTCGCCATCACCCAGTAAATCAACGAGGCCGCCAGATACATCGTAAAGACTTCCAACGTACGCGAGGTAATCAGCTGCGCCTGACGGAACAGTTCCGGTACCTGAATAGTGGCGGCCAAAGAGGTATCTTTCACCAGACTGATAAAGCTGTTGCTCAGCGGCGGCAACGCAACGCGCGCAGCCTGCGGCAGGATTGCCCGGCGCATGGTCTGCCAGCGTGTCATACCAATACTGGCACCCGCCTCCCACTGTCCTTTGTCGATGGAAGAGATTGCCGCACGCAGAGTTTCCGCAGCGTAGGCGGCTGTATTAAGCGACAAGCCAATCATCGCCGCCGGGATGGGATCAAGCTCAATTCCAAACTGCGGCAGACCGTAATAAATCATAAACAGCTGAGCAATCAACGGCGTTCCGCGAAAAATAGAGATATAAAAACGCGCCAGCCAGCGCACAGGCAGCAGCGGCGACAGACGCATCAACGCCAGGATAAACCCCAGCACGAGGCCAAAAAACATCCCGCCGATACTCAGTTGCAGCGTAAAAACCGCGCCTTTGAGCAGATACGGCAGGGAATCAATTACCAGTTGGATACTTTCATGCATTAGCGTTTTTCGACCTGGTTGTTACACGTGAGGATGGTAGGCAAACAGTGCAGGCGCCCCACCGGTATGAATAAAGAGGATTGGCCCTTCATCTTTGAAGCGCTTCTGGCTGATGCCGTCAATCAAACCCGCCATCGCCTTACCGGTATACACCGGATCCAACAAAATGCCTTCCAGGCGCGCCAGCAGTTTTACCGCCTCCATGCCCTCTTCGTTTGGCGTACCGTAGCCCGGCGCATAATAATCATCCCATAACAGGATATCCGCTGAGGCCGTCAGTTCCAGTTCACGGGCAATATCCTGCTGCAACGTGACAACTTTTGGTTTTTGATCGGCGACGCTGCGCGAAACGGTCACGCCGATAAGCTCGACGTCTGGCATCAGTTGTTCCAGGCCCACGGCCAGTCCGGCATGCGTTCCCGCACTGCCCGATGCGACCACCACGGAAGAGAGCGAAACGGCCCCTTCACACTGCTGGGCAATTTCCAGCGCGCTTTCCACATAACCCATCGCCCCCAGAGCATTAGAGCCCCCAACCGGGATCACATACGGGCGGAACCCTTGCGCTTCAATGCGCGTCGCCAGCTCCTGCAACTGCGCATTCGGATCGGTCAGCGCGTCACACATTTCGATCTGCGTATTAAACAGATCCAACAGCAGACGGTTGCCATTGGTGAGATAGTTTTCCGCCGTGGTGCCAATCGGATTTTCCAACAGCGCCACGCAGTGCAGGCCAAGCTTAGCCGCTACCGCCGCCGTCTGGCGAACATGGTTAGACTGGATGGCACCCGCGGTTATCAGCGTATCTGCGCCTTCACGCAGCGCGTCTGCGGCCAGAAACTCCAGCTTACGCAGCTTATTGCCGCCCATGGCCATCGGCGTGACGTCATCGCGTTTGATGAAAATATCGCGCCCAAGGTAGTCGGAGAAGCGTGGAAGATATTCAAGCGGCGTTGGCGCGCCAATAAATTCCAGACGTGGAAAGCGCGTTAAGTTATGCAGCGGCATACAGCCTCCGGTATTCGTTGTTGTGATGTTCTTTTTATTATGCACGCTCAGGCGCAATGAAATAAAAAAAGGCGCTGTTAAAGGCGCCTTTTTTTCAGCGGATGACGATTATTTCGTCACATCCGCTCCAAACCATTTTTCAGACAGGGCTTTCAGCGTACCGTCTTTCTGCATTTCAGCAATGGCCGCATCAACCGCTTTCAGCAGATCTTCATTGCCTTTGCGCAGCGCCACGCCGGACTCCTGGCGGGAGAATGCTTCACCGGTCACAGCCAGCGTGTCTTTGGTTTTCTTCACCAGATCCAGCGCAGCCAGACGGTCAACCAGAATGGCGTCGATACGGCCTACACGCAGATCCTGGTATTTGGTCGGGTCGTCATCATAGGTACGAATATCCACGCCCTGCACGTTCTGGCGCAGCCACTCTTCATAGTTGGTGCCCAAACCAACGCCGACTTTTTTACCTTTCAGATCGGCAGCGGTCTTAATAACGCCTTCATTGCCTTTTTTCACCAGCGCCTGAATACCAGAAACCGTATACGGGGTAGAGAAATCGTATTTTTTCTTACGTTCGTCAGAGATGGTCACCTGGTTGATGACCACATCAATGCGCTTGGAATCAAGAGAGGCCAGCATACCGTCCCACTTGGTCGGCTTCAGATTAGCTTTCACCCCAAGGTGCTTGGCCAGTTCCTCAGCGAACTCCACTTCGAAACCGGTCAGCTTGCCGTCATCGCCCTGAAAACTAAACGGGGGATAGGTCCCTTCCAGGCCCACCAGCAGCGTGCCGCGCTCTTTAACTTTATTTAACAGACCTTCATCTGCATAAGTCTTTACGCTCATTCCGGCGACAAGTGCAACAGCCATTACACCCATCAGAGCCTGACGTCCCAGAAGTGCTAATTTCATAGTTACCCCGAATATTGTCATTAGTGACTGCTATTTATGAGCATAGTGTAGAGCGTTTGTCGCGATCCACAAACACGACTCTGTTACACCTTATTCGTTTTTAATATATATCAGAACTGGCTGTCCAGGAGGATTTCTGCATATGCCCTATATGCGTATGGGCTTTAAACTGCTCATACTTACGTAAGGCGATGCGGTAATTGTTGGTGCTGGTTTCCGGCAGCCACGGGGCAAGGTTTTCGTCGAGGAACCCTTCCTGTAGCAGATCGTGAGAGATATTTTGTTCGGCCAGGTGATTCCCGAGGCGACGCAGGCGGACAACGTATTCACGTACCGTGCCGTGACTCATTTCGGTCTGCTCAAATAAAAACTGTTTAAAACCGATAATATCGAAAAAGTCGCTCTGCTCTTTGCAATGCAAATCACCGCAAAAACGGCACAGTGCCACCCACTCTTTTTTCTCCTGCTCCCACTCGGCTTCATCCAACAAAGTGTCCAGGCGGGCGATGGCGATTTTATTCACAATTTGCCCGCGACGAACCAGCGTGATCCTGTCGAGCAACTTAAAGCAATGGGCGCAATGCGTCTGGCTGTGTTTGAAATCTTTGAGGTAGCGGCTTAGAGGCCGTCTTTTTGATTGCTGCACCGTCATGAGAACTCCTGGTAGTCAATTCGTAATGCGGCATTGTTCAGGGGTAATGATGTACCCCTATAGCTTACCCAGCTTGGTGCGTAGACGTTTGATGGCCTGACTGTGCAACTGGCTGACCCGTGATTCCCCGACTTCCAGTACCGCGCCAATCTCTTTCAGATTCAGCTCTTCCTGGTAGTACAGCGTTAACACCAGCTTTTCGCGCTCCGGCAACGCCTCAATCGCGTCCATCACGCGCTGGCGGAGGTTACCCTCAAGAAGCTGTTGTAACGGGTTTTCCTGCTGATGTTCTTCCGTCACCAGCTCGATACTATCGCCATGCTCTTCCCGCCACTCGTCATAAGAGAAGAGTTGGCTGTTATTGGTATCGAGCAACATCTGACGATACTCTTGCACAGGAATAGCCAGACGCGCCGCCACTTCGGTTTCCGTCGCGTTGCGCCCTAATTCCTGCTCCAGTTGTCCCATCGCCTGTGCCACTTCGCGGGCATTGCGCCGAACGCTACGCGGCACCCAGTCCCGGCTGCGTAGTTCATCCAGCATAGCCCCACGAATACGCTGCACTGCGTAAGTGGTAAATGCCGTTCCTTGCAAAGCGTCATATCGGTCAACGGCATTCAATAACCCGATGCCGCCCGCTTGTAGCAGATCATCCAGTTCTACGCTCGCCGGCAAACGCACCTGAAGGCGCAATGCTTCGTGACGCACCAACGGTACATAACGCTGCCACAGCGAGTGTTTATCCATTACACCTTCAGCGGTATACAGTGAATTCACGATAAACAGCCCTGCGTTAAATGAGTTATCGGCATGATTATCCGTTTCTGCAGGGGTTTTAATTGGGTGAATAGTGGGTGAAATGAGGGGTTATTTGGGGGTTACGGGTAAAGCCGAATGTAAAAAACCCCGCCGAAGCGGGGTTTGCGTGATAAGCATAAATTAACGCAGCAGAGACAGAACGTTCTGCGGAACCTGGTTGGCCTGTGCCAGTACAGAAGTACCTGCTTGTTGCAGGATCTGTGCTTTGGACATGTTGGACACTTCGGTCGCGTAGTCAGCATCTTCGATGCGGCTACGGGCAGAAGTCAGGTTGTTAACGGTGTTGCCCAGGTTGGTGATGGTAGAATCGAAACGGTTCTGTACCGCACCGAGGTCACCACGTAAGGTATCGACCTGAGAGATCGCTTTATCTAATACATCTAACTGGTTACGAGTAGCTTCGCTGGCTTTATCCTGCTCAACAAGTTTAGCGTTCGCAGTGCCTGCATTCTGAACAAAAATCTGTTGCGTTGCACCGGCATTGAATACATTGCCTGCTGAATCGACTTTATAATCTACTGCACCGACTTTTAAATCTCCGCCAGTAAGGCTAGCTTTCTGCTGAACCAGATCTGACTCTTTCGCTGCGGCGTTAGTTCCGTGTGTAGTTAGTTTATTAGAAGCAGTGGTTCCTTGTTCATAGAGCGCACCACCGGAGATGGTCATGTTCGCACCAGTGCCATCAGTAGCCGTTGAACCACTAATAGATAAAGTGATGTCCTTACCATCAATGTTAGCTGTAAAGCTACCATTTCCGTTTGCATCAGTATCACTATTTGCTTTCCAGGTCGTTCCTTTCCATGTGAAAGTATTACCTTGAGTAACATCTTTAGCTAATACTGCAACTGCGCCACCGGTAGTTGTGCCACCACTTATTGCTGTATTCGTGGCATCAGTAATCAGTGCACCTGATGAAGCACCAACATATACATCATCAGCTCCAGCTTTAACCCCACCAGTTACGACATTAACCTTATAATCAGTTGTCCCTAATTTATAATCTTTGGTACCTGTAGCGCCAAAATCTTTTACTAACTGGTCGGAAGTTGCTGCTTTATCACCTGTAACACGGAAACCATTAAGCCCTAAAGTACCACTGGTGATTTCTTTCAGATTGATGGAAATGCTTTCATTATCATTTGCACCAACTTGAATTTTCAGGGTGTTATCCTGAGCCAGAACTTTCACGCCGTTAAACTGAGTCTGACCAGATACGCGGTCAATTTCACTCAGACGCTGAGTAATTTCAGCCTGAATAGAATCCAGGTCAGAACCAGAGTTTGAACCATTAGCTGCCTGAACAGACAGTTCACGCACACGCTGCAGGTTGTTGTTGATTTCGTTAAGCGCGCCTTCGGTAGTCTGCGCAATGGAGATACCGTCGTTAGCGTTACGGGAAGCCTGAGTCAGACCTTTAATGTTTGAGGTGAAGCGGTTAGCAATCGCCTGGCCAGCAGCATCGTCTTTCGCGCTATTGATACGCAGACCTGAGGACAGACGCTCGATAGCGGAGCTCAGAGTAGACTGAGATTTGTTCAGGTTATTCTGGGTCAACAGCGACAGGCTGTTTGTATTGATGACTTGTGCCATGATCTTTTCCTTATCAATTACAACTTGATGTTATTGGGCTGTTGCCCACGGTTTCTCACCGTAACCCATGTATCGGCACCTTATTTTCGAACTTTAGAAAATTTTTACTTTCTGCTCTCTTTTTTCTTAGCCGCTGAAATACCCGTAATATGTCCCACTATTCTGCGCATTATTTTTGCAAAACTATCATTAAACTTTGCGCATAGATTGCCGATAACCCGCTTAACTACTGTTTGCAATCACAAGGAATTAGGCATGCCTTCATTTACTTCATTGGGCGTCGGCTCAAACTTACCGCTGGATACGTTGCTGACAAACCTGACTACTGCTGAAAAAAAACGTTTAACTCCAATTACCCAGCAGCAGAGCTCGAATACCGCGAGATTGACGGCATACGGCACGCTGAAAAGTGCATTAGAAAAATTCCAGACGGCGAATACCACGCTTAATAGCGCCGATCTGTTTAAAAGCACCACCGTCACCAGTAGTACTGAGGACCTTAAGGTATCAACCTCTGCCGGTGCAGCACCAGGGACCTATACCGTTAGCGTTACACAACTGGCACAGGCGCAATCATTAAGTACCAAAAGCGGTATCAGCTCGACGAAAGACGCATTAGGGGACACATCTTCCGAGAGTCGCACGATCACAATTGAGCAAAAAGGTCGTAAAGAGCCACTGGAAATTAAGTTAGGCAAAGACCAGACGTCGCTGGAAGGAATTCGAGATGCCATTAACGACGCTGACAGCGGTATTTCCGCCAGTATCGTGAAAGTTAAGGAAAATGATTATCAGTTGGTATTAACGGCCGAAAGCGGTGTCGACAATAAAATGACTATTTCCGTCAGCGGCGACAGTAAGCTCAATGATTTACTGGCCTACGACAGCACCGCCGGCAGCGGGAATATGAAACAGCTGGTGGAAGCCAAAAATGCACTGTTGAAAGTTAACGGCATTGATATTGAACGTCCGAGCAACACCATTACCGATGCCCCGCAGGGTGTGACGCTGAATCTGACTAAAGAAGTGACCGACGCGCGCATCACCGTCACCAAGAGCAATGATAAAGCAACGGAAGCGATCAAAGGGTGGGTTGATGCCTACAACTCGCTGCTGGATACATTCTCAACGCTGACCAAATACACCGAAGTAGATCCAGGGGCCGAAACTCAGGACACCAATAACGGTGCTCTGCTCGGTGACAGTGCAGTACGTACTATCCAGACAGGGATCCGCGCCCAATTTTCCAACGGTGCAGGCGACGGTGCATTTAAAACGTTAGGCGAAATCGGGATTACCACTGACGGAACGTCCGGCAAACTGAAAATTGACGACACCAAGCTGAAAAAAGCACTGGAAGATAATACCGCGGCTACCCGTCAGTTGCTGGTTGGTGATGGCAAAGAAACCGGGATTACCACCAAAATTGCCACCGAAGTAAAAGGTTATCTGGCCGATGACGGCATCATTGACGTAGCCCAGGACAATATTAACGCGACGCTGAAAAAGCTGACTAAACAGTATCTGGCCGTCAGCAATAGCATCGATGATACCGTCGCGCGCTATAAAGCACAGTTTACCCAGCTTGATAGCATGATGAGCAAGCTGAACAGCACCAGTACCTATCTGGGCCAGCAATTTACTGCGATGAGTAATTCCTGATAACACGAGGTAAGCATGTATACCGCGAGCGGTACCAAAGCCTATGCACAGGTCAGCATAGAGAGTGGCGTAATGAGCGCCAGCCCACATCAGCTGATTGAAATGTTGTTTGATGGCGCTAACAGCGCCCTCGTGCGCGCTCGCCTGTTTATGCAACAGGGTGATATCGTCGCCAAAGGCGAGGCCATCAGTAAAGCCATTAACATTATCGACAATGGTCTGAAAGCAGGCCTGGATCAGGAGAATGGCGGTGAAATCGCCGCTAACCTGTCCTCGCTGTATGACTATATGATTCGCCGTTTACTGCAAGCTAACTTGCGTAATGATTGTCAGGCCATTGAAGAAGTCGAAGAATTACTCGGCAACATTGCAGATGCCTGGAAACAGATCTCACCGAAAGCATCTTCCCAGGAGTCTCGTTAATGACCTCAGCCGTGGAGTTTATCAACCGTTGGCAGCGCATCGCGTTGCTCAGTCACTCACTGCTGGAACTGGCGCAGCGCGGTGAATGGGACCTTTTACTGGAACAGGAAGTTACCTATCTGCAAAGTATTGAAGTGGTCATGGAAGAGCAAACTCCACCAGGCATTACGCGAAGTATTCAGGACTTAGTCGCCGGGTACATTAAACAGACGCTGGATAACGAACAGTTACTCAAAACGTTGTTGCAGCAGCGCCTGGATGAGCTCAGCAATCTCATCGGTCAGTCAACGCGCCAGAAAACGTTGAATAACGCCTATGGCCGTCTTTCCGGCATGCTGTTAGTCCCCGACGCTCCCACTGCCCCACAATAATTTCCCGTCTCGTCTGAATTATCTTCCATACTCCAGAGGTCGGCCAAACGACTTCTGGAGCACGGAAGATGAAAAATCCCACATTATTGCAGTACTTCCACTGGTATTACCCTGATGGCGGCCAACTCTGGCCCGAACTTGCCGAACGCGCAAGCGGACTCAATGATATCGGCATCAATATGGTATGGCTGCCCCCCGCCTATAAAGGCGCGTCCGGCGGCTATTCCGTTGGCTATGACTCCTACGATCTGTTTGATCTGGGCGAATTCGACCAAAAGGGAACCGTCGCCACCAAATACGGCGATAAAAACCAGCTGCTGGCGGCGATTGACGCGCTGAAACACAATGATATTGCCGTACTGCTGGACGTGGTGGTTAACCACAAAATGGGCGCGGATGAGAAAGAAAAGATCCGCGTCCAGCGCGTTAACGCCGAAGATCGCACGCAAATAGACGATGAGATTATCGAATGCGAAGGCTGGACGCGCTACACCTTCCCTGCCCGCGCAGGCCAGTACTCGCAATTCATTTGGGATTTCAAATGCTTCAGCGGCATTGACCATATAGAGAATCCCACCGAAGACGGCATTTTCAAAATCGTTAACGATTACACCGGCGAAGGCTGGAACGATCAGGTTGATGATGAGTTGGGTAATTTTGATTATCTGATGGGAGAAAATATCGATTTTCGTAATCACGCCGTCACCGAGGAAATCAAATACTGGGCGCGCTGGGTGATGGATCAAACCCATTGCGACGGCTTTCGCCTGGATGCCGTCAAGCATATTCCGGCCTGGTTTTATAAAGAGTGGATTGAGCACTTGCAGGAAGTCGCGCCAAAACCGCTGTTTATCGTCGCGGAATACTGGTCCCACGAAGTCGACAAGCTGCAAACCTACATCAACCAGGTAGAGGGGAAAACCATGCTGTTCGACGCCCCCCTACAGATGAAGTTTCACGAAGCGTCCCGTCAGGGCCGCGATTATGACATGAGCCAGATTTTCACCGATACCCTGGTAGAAGCCGATCCGTTTCATGCCGTCACGCTGGTGGCCAATCACGACACCCAACCTTTACAGGCACTCGAAGCCCCCGTCGAGCCGTGGTTTAAGCCGCTGGCCTATGCGCTGATCTTGCTGCGTGAAAATGGCGTACCGTCGGTGTTTTACCCTGACCTCTACGGAGCGCATTACGAAGACACCGGCGGCGATGGCGAAATCTATCCTATCGACATGCCGATCATTGAACAGCTTGATGAACTGATCCTCGCGCGCCAGCGCTTCGCACACGGGGTACAGACGCTCTTTTTCGATCATCCCAACTGTATCGCTTTTAGCCGCAGCGGAACGGACGACGATCCCGGCTGTGTGGTTGTTCTGTCTAACGGCGATGACGGGGAAAAGACCATCAATCTCGGCGCCAATTACGGCAATAAAACCTGGCGTGACTATCTGGGAAATCGCGAGGAAAGCGTGGTCACCGATGAAAACGGTGAAGCAACGTTTTTCTGTAACGGCGGGAGCGTCAGCGTGTGGGTCATTGAAGAAGTGATATAAAACTTAACCCCGGTGGCCATTGGCTACCGGGGCGTACGGCTTATGGCAGTGGCGTAGCCAGCGGCGTTTTCTTTAACGCGTCAGCGCACTCCTGCGTCGGGCGATCCACCCGCTGCAGCGTCATACCGTCATATTCCAGCGTATTGCCTTCGCGCTCGATCTCATACAGCTCGCGTTTCACCGTCACGTTGGTGAGATCGCCAGAGAGCATCGTCAGTTTCCCCGGCAGCGCGATCACCCGCTGCCACTGGCGACAATCCAGCGTATCGCCCTCTTTCGTTATCACCAGGCTGGCAATCGCTTCCGGGCTTACCAGACTGCGTTGCGGACCTTTTGACTGCCAGTATCCTTCCAGACCGGCTGGCGCTGGCGTTTTCACCACGTCGTTATAATTTTCTACTTCGGCGCATCCGGTAAGCGCCAGAAATACACCAACGATTGCTAATTTTTTCATCATTCATCCTGCATGCGAAGAAAATGGGATTGTGGCATTAAAGGCCTGATGTCGCCAGCCTTTCGGCAGCGTTGAGAAAGATTGATCCAGACGGTATTACCTCTTATTACTCATAGTCAAAAATTCTGAACGGTGTAGTATCCACACTTCTTGTTACATACCTTCTGAGTTCAGAGGCGCAACGCATGTCATGGCAACACTTCAAACAGGCCTGGTTAATTAAATTTTGGGCCCCCGCCCCTGCGGTCATCGCAGCGGGTATTCTCTCCACTTATTATTTCGGCATTACGGGAACCTTCTGGGCCGTTACCGGTGAATTCACCCGTTGGGGTGGGCAAATCCTGCAACTGTTTGGCGTGCACGCCGAAGAGTGGGGATACTACAAGCTGATCCATCTCGAAGGCTCGCCCCTGACCCGCATTGACGGCATGATGATCCTCGGTATGTTCGGTGGCTGTTTTGCTGCCGCGCTGTGGGCTAACAACGTCAAGTTACGCATGCCGCGCAGTCGGGTACGTATTATGCAGGCGATAGTCGGCGGGATGATCGCCGGATTCGGCGCCCGGCTCGCGATGGGCTGCAACCTGGCCGCATTCTTCACAGGCATTCCACAGTTCTCGCTACATGCCTGGTTTTTCGCGCTGGCAACGGCAATCGGCTCATGGTTTGGCGCACGCTTTACCCTGCTGCCGATGTTTCGTATTCCGGTCAAAATGCAGAAAGTCTCCGCCGCTTCGCCGTTAACGCAAAAGCCGGATCAGGCCCGTCGCCGTTTCCGCCTTGGCATGCTGGTGTTTATCGGCATGATCGGCTGGGCGCTGCTCACCGCGATGGATAAACCCAAGCTCGGTCTGGCGATGCTGTTTGGCGTTGGGTTCGGTCTGCTGATTGAACGGGCGCAAATCTGCTTCACCTCCGCCTTCCGTGACCTGTGGATTTCTGGTCGCACCCATATGGCAAAAGCGATCATCTTCGGGATGGCGGTCAGCGCCATCGGTATCTTTAGCTACGTGCAACTGGGGGTCGAGCCTAAAATCATGTGGGCGGGTCCAAATGCGGTGATCGGCGGCTTGCTGTTCGGCTTTGGCATCGTTTTAGCGGGCGGATGTGAAACCGGCTGGATGTATCGCGCCGTTGAAGGTCAGGTGCATTACTGGTGGGTTGGTCTGGGCAACGTTATTGGCTCGACCATTCTGGCCTACTACTGGGATGATTTTGCTCCCGCGCTCGCCACCAACTGGGACAAAGTGAATCTGCTCAACACCTTCGGTCCACTCGGCGGTCTGCTGGTAACCTATCTGTTGTTGTTTGCCGCGCTGATGCTCATTATCGGCTGGGAAAAACGCTTCTTCCGTCGCGCAGGGCTAACGCCTGCCAAGGAGTCTGTATGAAAAATATCGTGCCTGATTATCGCCTCGATATGGTCGGAGAACCGTGTCCATACCCGGCTGTCGCCACGCTGGAAGCGATGCCGCAATTGAAGAAAGGTGAAATTCTGGAAGTGGTGAGCGATTGCCCGCAGTCAATCAACAATATTCCACTGGATGCGCGTAATCACGGCTATACGGTGCTGGATATTCAGCAGGATGGCCCAACGATCCGCTATTTGATTCAGAAGTAACTGGTTGCCGGATGGTCGCTGCGCTTATCCGGCAAACAATCTCTGCACGTTAAACCTACACCTGCATCGACATCACTTCCTGGTAGGCCGACACCAGTTTGTTACGTACCTGAATACCCATCTGCATCGAGACCGACGCTTTTTGCATATCGGTCATCACATCATTTAACGCAATACCCGGCTCACCGAGGGTAAATTTCTCAGCCTGCGTACGGGACGCGGTTTGCACATCGCTGATTCGGTCTAACGCCGCATGCAGTTGTCCGGCAAAACTCACGGTCGGTTGTGGCTGCATATCCTGCATTTTTGCTGACATCGCCGTGGCCTGTAACTGGCTGATGACCCCTTCAATCCCCTGTATTGCCGACATTCTGATCCCCTGGATGATTTTTTACTTAGCTGAGATTACCAGTTAGTCAATAAGATAAAGGCGTTAAATAACGATAAAAAACCACGGTTTTTAACGCATAGAAAAATTCGAAACCGCAAATAATGAGACCGTCAATTTTTCGAGTTTGCTGACCCGGGAGTGAGTCTTGTTCCACTTTGCAAAAAACGCCGTCCACGATAAGCCACGAGGTGCGAGATGAGTGCGACAGCATCGACTGCAACCCAGCTTAAACCTCTCGAGTGGTTAAACCGCCTGCGCGCGAATCCCAGAATTCCTCTGATTGTGGCGGGAGCAGCTGCCGTCGCTATCATCGTGGCGATGGTCCTGTGGGCCAAAACACCTGACTACCGCACACTGTTCAGCAACCTATCCGATCAGGATGGTGGCGCGATTGTCACCCAACTGACGCAGATGAACGTTCCCTATCGTTTTACTGAGGGAAGCGGTGCTATAGAAGTTCCTGCCGATAAAGTTCACGAATTGCGGTTACGTCTGGCACAACAAGGTCTGCCGAAGGGCGGCGCCGTTGGCTTTGAGCTGCTGGATCAGGAAAAGTTTGGTATTAGCCAGTTTAGCGAGCAGGTCAACTACCAGCGTGCGCTGGAAGGTGAATTAGCCCGTACTATTGAAACGCTGGGACCGGTAAAACGCGCCCGCGTGCATCTGGCAATGCCAAAACCGTCGCTGTTTGTGCGTGAGCAAAAAGCGCCTTCAGCCTCCGTGACCGTTAACCTTGAACCTGGCCGCGCACTGGATGAAGGTCAAATCAGTGCGGTCACGCATCTGGTTTCCAGCGCTGTTGCAGGCTTGCCGCCGGGCAACGTTACGCTGGTCGACCAGGCGGGTCATCTGTTAACTCAGTCGAACACCAGCAGCCGCGATCTTAACGATGCGCAGTTGAAATACGCGAGCGATGTCGAAGGGCGCGTTCAACGTCGTATCGAATCGATCCTGTCGCCGATTGTCGGCAACGGTAACGTACATGCGCAGGTCACCGCGCAACTGGATTTTGCTAATAAAGAGCAAACCGAAGAACAGTACCGTCCAAACGGTGATGATTCCCAGGCCGTGCTGCGTTCACGCCAGTTAAACGTCAGCGAGCAGATCGGGAGCGGAGCGCCAGGCGGCGTACCGGGCGCATTGTCTAATCAACCAGCACCGGCTAATACCGCGCCAATCGCCACCCCTCCGGCTAATCAGCAAAATGCGCAAACCACGCAAACGGCAAATAACAACAATAATGCTGGTCCACGCAGTACGCAGCGTAATGAAACCAGCAACTATGAAGTCGACCGTACCATTCGCCACACCAAAATGAACGTCGGCGATGTGCAGCGTCTCTCGGTGGCGGTGGTGGTCAACTATAAAACGTTGCCGGACGGTAAACCGCTGCCGTTAACCGCCGATCAGATGAAACAGATTGAGGACCTGACCCGCGAAGCGATGGGCTTCTCCGACAAGCGTGGCGATACCCTGAACGTGGTGAATTCACCCTTCACGGCGACCGACGATTCCATTGGCGAACTGCCGTTCTGGAAACAGCAGGTCTTTATTGAACAGTTGATGACCGCTGGCCGTTGGTTGCTGGTGCTGCTTGTTGCCTGGATCCTGTGGCGTAAGGCTGTTCGCCCGCAGTTGGTTCGCCGCAGCGAAGAAGCCAAAGCGGTACAAGAACAAACGCGTATCCGTCAGGAAACCGAAGAAGCGGTAGAAGTTCGCCTCAGCAAAGACGAACAAACCCAGCAGCGTCGTACGAATCAACGTCTGGGTGCAGAAGTGATGAGCCAGCGTATTCGTGAAATGTCAGATAACGATCCGCGCGTCGTGGCGCTGGTCATTCGCCAGTGGATGAGTAACGATCATGAGTAATGCCCTTACCGGTACCGATAAAAGCGTCATCCTGCTGATGACCATTGGCGAAGATCGCGCGGCTGAGGTGTTTAAACATCTTTCCACGCGCGAAGTTCAGGCGCTCAGTACAGCGATGGCGAACGTACGCCAGATCTCCAACAAACAGTTGACGGAAGTGCTGGCCGAGTTTGAGCAAGAAGCAGAACAATTTGCCGCGCTGAATATCAACGCCAACGAATATCTGCGCTCCGTGCTGGTGAAAGCGCTGGGCGAGGAACGCGCCTCCAGCCTGCTGGAAGATATTCTGGAAACCCGCGATACCACCAGCGGCATTGAAACGCTCAACTTTATGGAGCCACAAAGCGCCGCCGACCTTATCCGCGACGAGCATCCACAGATTATCGCCACCATTCTGGTGCACCTCAAACGGGGCCAGGCCGCCGATATTCTGGCGCTGTTCGACGAGCGTTTACGTCACGACGTGATGCTGCGTATCGCCACCTTCGGCGGCGTGCAGCCTGCCGCGCTGGCAGAACTGACCGAGGTACTGAACGGTCTGCTCGATGGTCAGAACCTCAAGCGCAGCAAAATGGGCGGCGTGAGAACGGCAGCAGAAATTATCAACCTGATGAAAACTCAGCAGGAAGAAGCGGTTATTACCGCCGTACGCGAATTCGACGGCGAGCTGGCACAGAAAATTATCGACGAGATGTTCCTGTTCGAAAACCTGGTGGACGTCGACGATCGCAGTATCCAGCGCCTGTTGCAGGAAGTGGATTCCGAATCACTGCTGATTGCCCTGAAAGGTGCCGAACAGCCGCTACGCGAGAAGTTCCTGCGCAACATGTCGCAACGTGCTGCCGATATTCTGCGCGACGACCTTGCCAACCGCGGCCCGGTGCGTTTGTCGCAGGTGGAAAACGAACAGAAAGCCATTCTGCTTATTGTGCGTCGTCTGGCGGAAACCGGCGAGATGGTGATAGGCAGCGGCGAGGATACCTATGTCTAACGAACTGCCGTGGAAAGTCTGGACTCCGGACGACCTCGCCCCACCGATGGCGGAGTTTGTACTGGCCGACCACAGCGAAACGCCGCTGTCAGAAGAAGCTGAAGAGCCACAGCTTTCCGCAGAGCAACAGCTTGAACAGCAGCTCGCACAGCTGCAAATGCAGGCCCATGAGCAAGGGTATAACGCGGGGCTGGCGGAAGGTCGACAAAAAGGTCACGAACAAGGCTATCAGGAAGGTCTGAGCCAGGGGCTGGAGCAAGGCCAGAACCAGGCGCGAGCACAGCATGCGCCGATCCATGCCCGCATGCAGCAGCTGGTGAGTGAGTTTCAGAATACGCTGGACGCGCTGGATAGCGTCATTGCCTCGCGACTGATGCAAATGGCGCTGGAAGCTGCGCGTCAGGTGATTGGTCAGACGCCAATCGTGGATAACGCGGCGCTGATTAAGCAAATCCAACAGTTATTGCAACAGGAACCGCTGTTTAGCGGTAAACCGCAGCTGCGCGTACATCCGGACGATCTCCAGCGTGTGGAGGAGATGCTCGGCGCCACTCTCAGCCTGCACGGCTGGCGGCTACGCGGCGATCCCACGCTGCATCACGGCGGTTGTAAAGTCTCAGCTGATGAAGGCGATCTGGATGCCAGCGTCGCCACGCGCTGGCAAGAACTCTGCCGTCTGGCAGCGCCGGGAGTCGTGTAATGACCACTCGCCTGACTCGCTGGCTCAATACGCTGGACAACTTCGAAGAGAAAATGTCACTGCTGCCTGCGGTGCGTCGTTATGGTCGCCTGACCCGCGCAACCGGGCTGGTGCTGGAAGCCACGGGGTTACAGCTGCCGCTCGGTGCCACCTGCGTCATTGAACGTCAGGACGGCAACGAAACCCAGGAGGTCGAAAGCGAAGTCGTGGGCTTTAACGGTCAACGTCTGTTTCTGATGCCGCTCGAAGAGGTCGAAGGCGTTCTGCCCGGCGCACGCGTATACGCGAAGAACATTGCCGGAGAAGGTCTGCAAAGCGGGAAGCAATTACCGCTTGGCCCTGCTCTGCTGGGTCGTGTGCTGGACGGTAGCGGCAAACCGCTCGACGGACTGCCCGCCCCGGATACCACCGAAACCGGCGCGCTGATTACACCGCCGTTTAACCCGCTGCAACGGACCGCAATTGAACACGTCCTGGATACCGGCGTACGCCCCATCAACGCGTTGTTAACCGTTGGCCGCGGCCAGCGTATGGGGCTTTTCGCCGGTTCCGGCGTCGGTAAAAGCGTCCTGCTCGGCATGATGGCGCGCTATACCCAGGCCGATGTTATCGTCGTGGGTCTGATTGGCGAGCGTGGTCGCGAAGTTAAAGATTTTATTGAAAATATTCTCGGCGCTGACGGTCGCGCACGCTCGGTAGTGATTGCCGCTCCGGCGGACGTCTCGCCGCTGTTACGTATGCAAGGCGCGGCTTACGCCACGCGCATCGCCGAAGATTTTCGCGATCGCGGACAGCATGTATTGCTGATTATGGACTCCCTCACCCGCTACGCGATGGCACAACGTGAGATAGCCCTGGCGATCGGCGAGCCACCGGCAACCAAAGGTTATCCACCCTCAGTATTCGCTAAGTTACCGGCGCTGGTCGAACGGGCCGGTAACGGTATCCACGGAGGCGGTTCAGTCACCGCGTTTTATACGGTACTGACCGAGGGTGACGACCAACAGGACCCGATTGCCGATTCCGCGCGCGCGATTCTGGACGGTCACATTGTGCTGTCTCGTCATCTGGCCGAGGCGGGTCACTATCCGGCCATCGATATTGAAGCCTCGATCAGCCGTGCCATGACCGCGCTCATTAGTGAAAAACACTATGCACGGGTGCGTAACTTTAAACAGTTGCTGTCCAGTTTCCAGCGTAACCGCGATCTGGTCAGCGTGGGGGCGTATGCCAAAGGCAGCGATCCGATGTTGGATAAAGCCATCGCCTTATGGCCGCAGCTGGAAGCATTCTTACAGCAAGGTATTTTTGAACGGGCTGACTGGGAAGATTCTCTACAAGCTTTGGAACTGATTTTCCCTGGTGTGTGATTAAGCAGGAGAGCATAGGTCATGGCACAACATGGTGCATTAGCAACATTGAAAGACCTGGCTGAAAAAGAAGTAGATGACGCTGCTGTCTTATTGGGAGAGATGCGTCGTGGCTGTCAGCAGGCGGAAGAACAGTTAAAAATGCTGATCGATTATCAGCATGAGTATCGCAACAATCTGAATACCGATATGGGCCAGGGTATTACCAGCAATCGCTGGATCAATTACCAACAATTTATTCAGACGCTGGAAAAAGCGATTGAGCAACATCGCCAACAGCTCAATCAATGGACACAGAAAGTAGACCAGGCATTGAACAGTTGGCGCGACAAAAAACAACGATTACAGGCGTGGCAGACGTTGCAGGACAGACAAACCTCGGCGGCGTTACTGGCCGAAAACCGTCTGGATCAGAAAAAAATGGATGAATTTGCTCAGCGCGCAGCTATGAGGAAACCCGAATGATTACTTTACCCCAACTGATTACCACCGACACCGATGTAGCCGCAGGTCTTCAGTCAGGCAAAGCGGTAGATTCACCCGAGGATTTTTTAGCGCTGCTGGCTGGCGCATTAGGTGCGGGCGACGCACAAGGTAAAGATGTCCCGCTGTCGCTTGCCGATTTAAAAGCGGCTGGCAGCAAGCTGCAAAAAGGGTTGCTGCAAAAAAATGGCGATGCCACACCGTCGGTCAAATTAACCGATCTGCTGGCGCAACAGGAGCTGCAAACCGAGACTTCTCTTGCCGACATGACTGACGCTCAGCAACTGTTGTCCGCTCTCACGCCTTCACTGAAAGCGAATGCCCTGACGACACTGGGCAAAGTCGCTCAGCAGGACGAAAAAAACACTACGCTGAGTGATGACGATCTCGCCAACCTGAGCGCGTTGTTCGCCATGCTGCCAGGACAACCACTGGCTACGCCTGCCGTCGACAGCGCACCAGCCCCTGTTGATGCGGCGCTTTCCGCATTGTCACGAGGCGCGGTACACGGCGCGGCGACTGATAATGCAGACGAATTACTGCCGGGCGATGCCAAAAAAGGCAAAGCGGATGTCACGATTGCTGGCGGTGGTGCTAATCAGGCAAACAATCCAACATTAACCCCGCTGACGGCAGCAGTGAACGCCAGAGCTGAAATCGACAGCACCCCGTCACCGACCAGCATTGGCATGACTGCGGCCCCGCTAAGTGGTCCACAAACACACGCACAACCGTTACCGACGGCCGCGCCGGTGTTAAGCGCTCCGTTAGGTAGCCATGAATGGCAGCAATCGCTGAGCCAGCACGTCACCTTGTTCACGCGCCAGGGCCAGCAAAGCGCAGAGCTGCGTCTGCATCCGCAGGACCTGGGTCAGGTACATATTTCGCTCAAGCTGGACGATAACCTCGCACAGTTACAAATGGTTTCACCGCACAGTCACGTGCGCGCCGCACTGGAAGCCGCATTACCGATGCTGCGTACACAGTTGGCTGAAAGCGGGATCCAACTGGGGCAAAGCAACATCAGCAGTGAAAGCTTCGCTGGCCATCAGCAGTCTTCCGGACAGCAACAGCAGTCTGGTCGCGCTCAAGGACAAGACATTTTTGCCGCTGAAGATGACGCAATACTGGCAACCCCAGCCTCGCTGCAAGCCACTGCCCGCGGCGATGGCGCAGTAGACATCTTCGCCTAACGCCAGAGGTAGCATGATTATCCGCGTCTTTTCCACGCTTTGTCGTGGACAGGACACGGGATAATCAGCCCATAAGCTGTACCGAAACAGGAAGCCCGTATCTGATGACTGACTCCGCGATTAACAAAAAAAGTAAACGCGCTATTTGGATCCCTCTGCTGGTATTAATTACCCTCGCCGCCTGCGCAACTGCAGGTTATAGCTACTGGCGCATGCAGCAGCAGCCTTCCGCCAGCGTCAAAGCGGAACCGGCTCCACCGCCAGCCCCGGTGTTCTTTGCGCTGGATACCTTTACCGTCAATCTGGGTGATGCAGACCGTGTGCTGTATATCGGTATCACACTGCGCATGAAAGATGAGGCGACACGTTCACGTCTTAACGAATATCTGCCGGAAGTGCGCAGCCGCTTGCTGCTGCTATTTTCTCGTCAGAATGCGGCCACACTCGCCACCGAGGAAGGTAAGCAACAGCTGATTACCGCCATCAAAGAGACGCTGGCGACTCCGCTTGTTGTTGGACAACCGAAACAGGTTGTCACCGACGTTCTTTATACAGCTTTTATTCTGCGGTAAAGACATGGGCGACAGTATTCTTTCTCAGGCAGAAATCGACGCATTGCTGAACGGCGATAGCGAAACCAAAGACGAACCCATTTCAGGTATCGCAAAAGAAAGCGATATTCGTCCTTATGATCCCAACACTCAGCGTCGCGTGGTACGTGAGCGTTTACAGGCGTTGGAGATCATTAACGAACGCTTCGCGCGCCAGTTCCGTATGGGGTTATTTAACCTGTTGCGCCGTAGCCCGGATATTACCGTGGGTGCGATCCGTATCCAGCCTTACCACGAATTTGCGCGCAACTTGCCGGTTCCGACCAACCTGAACTTAATCCACCTGAAGCCGCTGCGCGGTACGGGTCTGGTGGTGTTCTCACCAAGTCTGGTATTTATCGCCGTAGACAACCTGTTCGGTGGTGACGGTCGTTTCCCGACGAAAGTGGAAGGCCGCGAATTTACGCACACAGAACAGCGCGTTATCAACCGCATGCTGAAACTGGCGCTGGAAAGCTACAGCGACGCGTGGAAGGCCATCAACCCACTGGAAGTGGAATACGTCCGTTCTGAGATGCAGGTGAAATTTACCAATATCACCACCTCCCCGAACGACATTGTGGTGAACACCCCGTTCCACGTTGAAATTGGCAACCTGACCGGTGAATTTAACATCTGTCTGCCATTCAGCATGATTGAGCCGTTGCGTGAGCTGCTGGTGAATCCGCCGCTGGAAAACTCGCGTAATGAAGATCAGAACTGGCGCAATAATCTGGTGCGTCAGGTTCAGCATTCTGAGCTGGAGCTGGTGGCAAACTTTGCCGACATTCCGCTGCGGCTATCCCAGATTTTAAAACTGAAACCCGGCGATGTACTGCCGATTGAAAAACCCGACCGCATTATTGCTCATGTGGACGGCGTGCCTGTGCTGACCAGCCAGTATGGCACCGTAAACGGTCAGTATGCGTTACGCGTAGAACATCTGATAAACCCGATTTTGAATTCGCTGAATGAGGAACAGCCCAAATGAGTGATATGAATAATCCGTCCGATGAGAACACTGGCGCATTGGACGATCTGTGGGCTGACGCGTTAAACGAGCAAAAAACCACGCCCACCAAAAGTGCGGCCGATGCGGTATTCCAGCAGTTAGGTGGCGGCGACGTCAGCGGAGCTTTGCAGGACATCGACCTAATCATGGACATTCCGGTCAAACTGACCGTCGAACTGGGCCGTACCCGCATGACCATCAAAGAGCTGCTGCGCCTGACGCAGGGGTCGGTTGTCGCACTGGATGGTCTGGCAGGCGAACCGCTGGATATCCTGATCAACGGTTATCTGATTGCCCAGGGCGAAGTCGTCGTGGTCGCGGATAAATACGGTGTGCGTATCACTGACATTATCACCCCATCTGAACGTATGCGCCGTCTGAGCCGTTAATCATGAATACCCAGGCTACCGTTTCTCAACCCGCCGCCGTTCCCGGTTCACCGCTGGTGCAGGTAAGCGGCGCGCTGCTCGGGATCATCGTCTTGATCCTGGCGGTGGCCTGGGTCATTAAACGTCTGGGATTTGCCCCCAAAAGTGCCGGTACTCGCGGGCTGAAAGTCGCAGCCAGCACCTCATTGGGTCCACGTGAGCGCGTGGTGATTGTCGAGGTCGAAGATGCCCGTCTGGTACTGGGTGTCACAGCCTCGCAGATTAACGTCCTGCACACCCTGCCCCCGGCACCTGCCGATGCAGAAGAAAAAACGGCCTCCCCTGCGGATTTCCAGGCCATGATGAAGAGTTTGCTTAAGCGTCCTGGGAGATCCTGATGCGCCGTTTGTTATCCCTCACGCTGGCAGGCTTGTGGCTTTTCAGTCCCGTTGCCCTCGCCCAACTCCCGGGTCTGGTTAGTCAGCCGTTGCCGGGCGGCGGACAAAGCTGGTCTTTGCCCGTGCAGACACTGGTGTTCATCACCTCGCTGACGTTCCTGCCTGCAATTTTGCTGATGATGACCAGCTTCACCCGCATCATCATTGTTTTCGGTCTCCTGCGAAATGCACTGGGTACCCCCTCTGCACCACCTAACCAGGTGCTACTGGGCCTGGCGCTCTTTTTGACCTTTTTCATCATGTCGCCAGTGATCGATAAAATCTACGTCGACGCATATCAACCGTTCAGCGAAGAGAAGATCTCCATGCAGGAAGCTATGGAGAAAGGTGCCCAGCCGCTGCGTGAGTTTATGTTGCGCCAGACCCGTGAAGCCGATCTGGCCCTCTTCGCGCGCTTAGCAAACAGCGGTCCATTACAGGGACCAGAAGCCGTGCCGATGCGAATTTTGCTACCCGCTTATGTCACCAGTGAGTTGAAAACAGCATTCCAGATAGGTTTTACCATTTTTATTCCGTTTCTGATTATCGACCTGGTGATCGCCAGCGTACTGATGGCGCTCGGGATGATGATGGTACCGCCAGCCACAATCGCGTTGCCGTTTAAGCTGATGCTGTTTGTGTTGGTAGACGGTTGGCAGCTACTTGTCGGCTCGCTGGCACAAAGCTTTTACAGTTAGAGGCGCGAAATGACTCCTGAATCGGTCATGATGATGGGCACAGAGGCGATGAAAGTCGCCCTGGCCCTTGCTGCGCCTTTGCTGTTGGTCGCTCTCGTCACAGGTCTTATCATCAGTATTCTGCAGGCGGCGACCCAGATTAACGAAATGACGCTGTCCTTCATTCCCAAAATTGTCGCGGTGTTTATTGCCATCATTGTTGCTGGCCCGTGGATGCTTAACCTGCTGCTCGACTACGTGCGTACGCTGTTCAGCAATATCCCCTATATCATCGGGTAGACAACGTTATGTTGCAGGTGACCAGCGTTGAGTGGCTCCACTGGCTGAATTTATACTTCTGGCCTTTGCTGCGCATACTGGCGCTCATCTCAACGGCCCCCATCCTCAGTGAACGAGCCATCCCCAAACGGGTAAAGCTGGGGCTGGGGTTGATGATAACCGTCGTTATCGCCCCGTCAATTCCCGCCGTTGACGTCCCCATCTTTTCGATCGGCGCACTATGGCAGGCAATGCAACAAATCCTGATCGGTATCGCTTTAGGCTTCACCATGCAGTTTGCGTTTGCCGCGGTACGTACCGCCGGGGAATTAATTGGCCTGCAAATGGGCCTTTCCTTCGCGACGTTCTTCGATCCCGGTAGCCGTCTGAATATGCCGGTTCTGGCACGACTGATCGACATGCTCGCCATGCTGCTGTTCCTGACCTTTAACGGTCATTTATGGCTGATTTCGCTGCTGGTAGATACTTTTCATACTCTGCCCATCGGTGGCAATCCGGTGAACAGCAATGCGTTTCTCGCGCTGGCACGGGCGGGTAGCCTGATTTTCCTCAACGGGCTAATGCTGGCCCTGCCAGTAATGACGCTGCTACTCACGCTGAACCTCGCACTTGGTTTGTTAAATCGCATGGCGCCACAGCTGTCGGTTTTCGTCATCGGCTTTCCTCTCACTCTGACCGTAGGTATTTCACTGATGGCGGCGCTAATGCCATTAATTGCGCCATTCTGCGAACGATTATTCAGTGAAATTTTTAATTTACTGGCCGATATCGTCAGCGAAATGCCTGGAAAATAATAACCCTTAATTTTTATCCTGTTTTACTAAGGATTGTCCTAATTTTAAAAAGTGACAACATCCACCAGGATATCTCTGTCGCGGCTTATTTGTTTTTGCCTCACTCACATAACGCAACATTCACTTTACTTTAAGATGTTTCCTGGCAAATTATACGCAACTTTACGGGATAGTAAATTCGCCTGAAAAACAGCGAAAGCGTCATCTTGGGTCGTTATTATTCCGTTTAGTTGTGATGAAATAATCAGGTAAGGGGAATTATCGTTACGCATTGAGTGAGGGTATGCCATGTCAACGATTATTATGGATTTATGCAGTTACACCCGACTAGGGTTAACCGGGTATCTGGTAAGTCGGGGAGTGAAAAAAAGGGAAATCAACAACATTTCCAACGTTGATGAACTCAGTCTCGCCTGTGTCTCTCAACAACCCGCTGTGGTGTTTATTAATGAGGACTGCTTTATCCACGATCCTGCTAATAGCCAGCAAATAAAGCAAATCATTAATCAGCATCCCAGCACATTATTTATTGTGTTTATGGCAATTGCCAACGTGCATTTTGATGAATATCTACTCGTCAGAAAAAACTTATTGATTAGTTCTAAATCGATTAAACCTGACTCACTGGATAAACTACTTGGCGATATTCTGAAAAAAGAAGTAGATATTGCTATTGATGTGAATCTGCCGACATTATCATTAAGTCGAACCGAATCCAGCATGCTGCGTATGTGGATGGAGGGTCAGGGAACAATACAGATATCAGATCAAATGAATATCAAAGCCAAGACGGTGTCATCCCATAAGGGGAATATAAAACGAAAGATTAAGACGCATAATAAGCAAGTTATCTATCACGTGGTGAGACTTACGGATAACGTCACCAATGGTATCTTTGTGAATATGCGCTAAGACGTTCTGACTGGTGGCGACTCCACCAGTCAGATTCAAACAGCGGAACTCATCTCACTCCACTTTTTCCACAAAGATACCATCCTGATGACCTGATTCATTAAAGAACCAGATACCGAGCGGGTAGTCTTCCAGCGAAACCAGGTACATGGTGCCTTCACTAAACTCTTCGATTGCCAGTACCACGCCCAGTCGACGAGGACCGCCGTCCGTTTTGACTGTGACCCGATCATTCACCTTCATAGTTTTCCTCCTGTGGCTTTGTGCCAGTGTAGAACAAATTCCTTTTTCTGGCAGCGCTCTGCACGCGCGATTGCGGGTTTTATCGACGGTCTATACTTAAGTTGTGCGTATCTGATGTTTGGGTACGCTCCCCCGGTATCCTTAACGGTTGAGAGGTATGAGGATGAAAACCGCGAAAGAGTACAGCGATACGGCCAAACGTGAAGTCAGCGTCGATGTCGACGCGCTGCTAAAGGCAATCAACGAAATCTGCGAGAGTGAAATTCATCGCAGCCAGGATGACCCGGAGCGCGTTAGCGTCGACGGCCGAGATTACCATACATGGCATGAACTGGCCGACGCGTTCGAGCTTGATATCCATGACTTTAGCGTATCGGAGATCAATCGCTGACTGAGGGCGAAAAAAATCCCGGCCCTTATAGGGTCGGGATCAAGCTTGCTTATGCAAGAAGCACTTGTAAATTCGTTACACCAGAAAATCTGATGTGAACCAAACCTTATCTGCAATTTTTTTGCCTGACAAGTAAATAATTCTCACCAAAATGATAAATATAACTAATGGGTGAGAGATCACCAGGTTACGGTCGAGTCAAATGTTCAGGCATCCTGACAGAGCTGTCTTCGCTCGCCCGGCACCACCAGTTCATCTTCACGGAATGCTTCCCGTTTAACGCCAAAGCCGTCGTACCAGCGACACTCCACCATTCCGCTGGCATACCCGGTAACGATCATACGTGGGCCACCCTCTTTGGAGGTGACTTCCTCACTGACAGAAAAGACCATACCTGCCTCCTGTATCAAGAGAAACCTTTACACCTTAGATGACAAAGAGGCGTTTTGCATAATCAGTCCTGTAACAATTAGTGCGAAACTCCGCGCAGTCTGGCGACAGCTTTCACCAGCAGAACGACAATCCCACCGATGATAAAGCCGAGCACTAGGTTAAGCAGGGTCGGAAGCATTAGCGAAATCAATGTACTTTGCTGTTGAGCAAAATGTTCAATCGCATGATGCAGCGGTGATATTCCGTGTACCACAATACCGCCCCCCACCAAAAACATCGCCAATGTACCGACCACAGAAAGTGTTTTCATCAGCCAGGGGGCAACCACCAGCAATCCTTTCCCCAGCGACTGGGCAAGTTGGCTACGTTTTTCTGCCAGCCAGTACCCGATGTCGTCAAGCTTAACGATAATCCCGACCAGGCCATACACGCCCACGGTCACCACTAACGCGATACCCGATAACACCAACACCTGATTCAGCAAAGGTGCATCCGCTACAATACCCAGCGTAATCGCAACAATCTCGGCAGACAAAATGAAGTCAGTACGTATTGCCCCTTTGATTTTATCTTTCTCAAAGGTGAGTGGATCCTGTGCGGCCAGAGCAGCCAGACGCTGCTGACGCTCTTCCGGGCTTTCTTTGTGCTTACGCGCCTCCAGGGTATGCAGAACCTTTTCTACCCCTTCAAAACAGAGAAACGCCCCACCTACCATTAATAATGGGGTGATCGCCCAGGGAATAAATGCGCTTATCAATAGCGCCAACGGTACAAGGATAACTTTGTTTACAAACGACCCCTTCGCCACGCTCCAGACCACCGGGAGTTCACGGTTCGCCCGCACGCCCGACACCTGCTGCGCATTAAGCGACAGATCATCTCCCAGCACGCCCGCGGTTTTTTTCGCGGCCAATTTTCCCATCACTGATATATCATCCAGCAGCGTGGCGATATCATCGAGTAAGGTTAGTAAGCTACTTCCTGCCAAAATTTTGACCCTCAATATTATTTTTTTGCAGTCATAAGTATGAAGTAAAACACGCCATGCTGAAACTGACCTTTCTGGTCAACAAGTTTTTAACATCGACACGTAATTATAAATCTCGCCAGTAAGATAGTTTTGACGTTTACTATGTTGCACCTTTTTATTTCTACCGTGAGGGATTATGCGTTTCAGGCAATTGTTACCGCTTTTCAGTGCGCTATTCGCGCTGTACATCATTTGGGGTTCCACGTACTTCGTTATTCGCATTGGTGTTGAAAGCTGGCCGCCGTTAATGATGGCAGCCGTACGTTTTCTCTCTGCGGGAATTTTATTAACAAGTTTTTTACTTATTCGCGGGCATAAGCTCCCCCCCTTACGCTTAATCCTGAACGCCGCGTTAATTGGTATCCTGCTGCTGGCTGTGGGTAATGGACTGGTCACCGTCGCAGAACATCAAAATGTCCCTTCCGGTATTGCCGCCGTGGTGGTCGCCACCGTCCCGCTATTTACGCTGTGTTTTAGCCACTTTTTTGGCATCAAAACGCGCAAACTGGAATGGTTGGGGATAGCGATTGGGCTCGCAGGGATCATCATGCTGAACAGCGGAGGCAATTTAAGTGGCAATCCGTGGGGCGCTATTTTAATCCTGATCGGTTCGATAAGCTGGGCGTTTGGCTCGGTGTACGGTTCACGCATTACGCTACCCGTTGGCATGATGGCCGGAGCCATTGAAATGTTAGCAGCCGGTATTGTGCTGATGTGCGCATCGTTACTCTCCGGGGAAAAACTGACCACCATGCCAACATTTTCAGGCTTTATGGCGGTGGCTTACCTGGCCCTGTTTGGCTCCATTATTGCCATTAATGCGTATATGTTCTTGATCCGCAATGTCAGCCCGGCGCTAGCCACCAGCTATGCCTACGTCAATCCGGTTGTTGCGGTGCTGTTAGGTACCGGTCTGGGGGGAGAAAGACTAGCCCCTATCGAATGGCTGGCGCTCGGCGTGATCGTGTTTGCTGTGGTGCTGGTAACGTTGGGGAAATACCTGTTCCCTGTTAAAGCGGATGCCGTCGCGAGTTCGTCGGAAAAAACATTACAGTAAATGAATACCGAGAGTGTCGATCTGCGCGGTGTCGCCACCGCCGCAGATCCACTCGATGACACGTTCAGATAACGCTTCATCATCCAGCTTTTCGCGACCACGCAGGGCGCACTCCCAGACAATCAGTACGCGCCAGCCAAGAGCCTGCAATTTTTCACAATCCCGCGCATCGCGTTGGACATTTTTGCCTATTTTTTCCAGCCAGAATTCCGTTCGTGTCGCGGGGACTTTAAACAAATAGCAATCGTGGTGGTGCCAGAAACAACCGTGAGTAAAAATCACACAATGATAATCATCCACCACAAAATCGGGGCGACCGGGTAACGTCGCATCCTGCACGCGAAACGTTACCCCCTGCTCTGTCAGCACGCTGGCAAGGCGTTTTTCAATTGCGGTATCGCGGGTGGCTATCGCCCGCATATTTTTACTGCGTGTTGCTTTATCGTGAACGTCTGCCATGCAGGTTCTCTTTCTCGCGAATAGCAACTGCCTGCCTGATTTTTGGCTCCAGCAGCCTGGCCACCGCCGCAAATGCCGGAACGATCACCGAATTACCAAACTGGCGATAAGCCTGAGTATCTGACACGGGGATCCTGAACTGATAGCCTTGCGGAGATTCAAACCCCATCAGGCGCGCGCACTCTCTGGGCGTAAGTCTGCGTGGGCGGTGTCGCTGATTCTGCGGATCGTCAAAATCTTTTTCACCCAGCGCCATATCCCAGCCACGGTCAATCAGGATCTCCGCCCCATCCTTATAATAACGCGCAGATAATGTGCGCGTTACGCTATCAGGGTTACCGGGATACACCATGCCATAGCCAAATCCATTTCCCCGCGCCTGATGCTTTTTCGCATAGCGATAGAGGTATTTCCACAGCACCGGCGTCAGCACATATTTCGCATCGACGGTCGGCTCAAGCAGTTCCGCCAGCGTAGTACGCCGCTGCGGATAACGCGTGACAATATCCCGCAGCGTGAAGTCTGATTTCAAATTCAGATCGCGTCGGAAGCCGACAAGCACGATACGTTCGCGATGTTGAGGCAAAAAATGTTGCCCATCGATAATTTTCGGATCATCCGGACCGTTATCTGCCGCATCTGCCACGTCATACCCCAGCTCGTCCAGCGTCTGCATAATGATGCGAAACGTTTTGCCCTGATCGTGACTCTTCAGGTTTTTGACGTTTTCGAGCACAAATATTGCTGGTCGACGAGCGTCGATAATGCGCACCACGTCAAAAAAGAGTGTGCCTTGTGTATCACAGGCAAAACCGTGGGCCCGCCCTAACGCATTTTTCTTTGACACCCCGGCCAGGGAGAAGGGCTGACAAGGAAATCCCGCCAGCAGTACATCGTGTTCTGGAATGTGCTGGCGAATATGTTCTGCCGCCTGCTGGTCGCTCACCCCATCCTGATGGCTCAGCGTGACATCACGAATATCTTCATTAAAGTGATGCTGGAAGGGATCGCAATAGTTGTTCGCTTTGTAGGTGCGCACCGCATGCTTGTTCCACTCGCTGGTAAACACGCACTGCCCACCAATTGCCTCAAAGCCGCGACGAATCCCGCCAATGCCGGCAAACAGATCGATAAATCGAAAGGCATAATGCGGATGATGCGCAGGAGGCGTCGGCAGTAAGGAATTCAGATAAGTAAACTCATTGTCGCTGAGGCGATGCCATGCTTCGTTCGCCACCGCTCGCTTAAAGATGGCCGGACTCCAGCGGTTCTCGCCAACACCGTTCAGATAAGCAACCAGGGTTTTCACGTCATATATTTCAAGCAACTTAGCCAAAATCACCTGCGCGGCGGCCTTGTTATCATCTGTCATCGGGTTCATGGAGCCTGCTACTGAAAAATTATCCTGCATACATTTAACCGGCCGAAATGGATAACCGACAGATTAACATAAAATAGTGCGGTTGACGTTGAGGCTGTACTGCCGACTAACGTGCTTTAAAGGGTTGAATCGCGTCAAGATCCAGCATTTCATACTCTCCTTTTAACTCCGCACTCAGCTTCGCCATATACGTCAGTAAGAAGTCAGCATTATGCTGCGCTAAATGTCGTCCTTGTTCAGTTTGCATCGTCGACGGCAACGTCAATAACTTGGTCTGGAAGTGATCGAGCGCGTACTGTTTGTCGTCAAGGCCACGCTGGCGGGCAAACGGATCTTCCGCATCAAATAGCGCCACGCCTAACGCACCAGACACAGCAAATACGCGCGCTAGACCGATAGCCCCCAACGCCTCAAGCCGGTCCGCATCCTGCACGATTTTCGCTTCAAGGGTTTCTGGTGCAATTTTGGCGCTAAAACTGTGCGCCTCGATGGCATGGCACACGGCAGGTATTCTTTGTTGTGGAAAATCCGGAAAATCGCGCATCAAAATGCGACGCGTTTCCAGAGCTGCCAGTACCGACGAACGATGACGCTCAGGATGGTTCTTTGGCAGGCTGACGAGATCATGGAAGTAGCACGCGGTCAACACCACTAGCCAGTCTACAGTAGCATCTGTACTCAGCTTTTGCGCCGTCATCCACACACGACGAAAGTGAAAGATGTCATGCGCTGCATCTTGTCCGGAATGGTTATCAGCTAACCAAGCTTCAAATTGCGACTGCCAGTCGTGCAGTTTCATGCTATCTCCCTTTGTAGAAAGAAAATCACCTTAGCAACAATTTTCATTGCAAACCACTGCCTGCCCCATTACATAATTAACTTTTATTATCGCACCAAAAACAAAATCCACATGAATTTATAGAAACCATAATCTCAATATCAACAACTATATTATATGAATAACAAAAACAAATAACTCCCACAAATAAAATTCAAGTTTCAAATAAATAACTAGATACACATAACATATTGATTAAAAATGATTTATGTGACAAATAACAATTTAACTCACATATATTTATAGTTATAAAAACACATCAACGAAATATTTAGAAATATTTTAAATACATTTGTTACATGTTATATTTTAAATTAAATGAACTTCATAGATAGTATCCAAATGTAGTTGCTTGGATAGTACTACATATTCATTTTAATTATCATGCAAAGGGAATACATAATGAAAAGAAAAGTATTGGCACTGCTTCTCCCTGCTTTATTAGCTGCAGGCGCAGCAAATGCGGCTGAAATCTATAATAAAAACGGCAATAAACTGGATCTGTACGGAAAAGTCGATGGTCTGCGTTATTTCTCTGATGATGCAGGCAGCGACGGCGACATGACCTATGCGCGTCTGGGCTTTAAGGGCGAAACGCAGATCAACGATATGCTGACTGGCTATGGTCAGTGGGAATATAACATTCAGGCCAACGGTACCGAAGGTGACAAAGGCGATTCATGGACTCGTCTGGCCTTTGCCGGTTTAGGTTTTGGTCAAAACGGTACTTTCGACTACGGTCGTAACTACGGCGTCGTGTACGACGTTGAAGCCTGGACCGATATGCTGCCAGAATTCGGTGGTGATACCTACACTCAGACCGATGTTTACATGCTGGGCCGTACCAACGGCGTTGCTACCTATCGTAATAAAGGCTTCTTTGGTCAGGTTGATGGCCTGAACTTTGCCCTGCAATATCAGGGGAATAATGAAGGTAGCAGCGTAGGTCAGGAAGGTTCTGGTAATAGTGAAAACCGCAAACTGGCGAAAGAAAACGGCGACGGTTTCGGTATGTCCACCTCCTATGACTTCGACTTCGGTTTAAGCCTCGGCGCGGCATACTCCAGTTCTGATCGTACTAACAACCAAGTCGCTGAAGGTCGCAATGATCGTAGCTACACCAGTAAATATGCTGGTGGTGAAACAGCAGATGCATGGACTGTTGGCGCGAAATATGACGCTAACAACGTATACCTGGCTGCAATGTATGCCGAAACCCGCAATATGACCGCTTATGGTGATGACAAAGGCGGTATCGCCAACAAAACGCAGAACTTCGAAGTTGTTGCACAATACCAGTTTGACTTTGGTTTGCGCCCGTCCGTTGCATTCCTGCAATCTAAAGGTGTCGACTTAGGTGGCTGGGATCACCATAGCAATGGCACCCCACGCTACACCGACAAAGATCTGGTCAAATATGTTGAAGTGGGTATGACTTACTACTTCAACAAAAACATGTCCACCTACGTTGATTATAAAATCAACCTGCTGGACGAAGACGACAGCTTCTATGAAAGCAATGGTATCGCAACTGACGACATCGTTGCCGTTGGTTTAGTCTACCAGTTCTAATTACGACAAAAATACGCAAGCCCGCTTCATACCAAGCGGGCTTTTTCACCGCACAGGGATAAGCTCTGCTAACAGCGCCAGATATCCGACACTCTTTTAGAATTAATGCGGGGAAGATTTTGAAAAAATATTGATAACCAGAACCCCAGCGCAAATCAGGAACATGCCTGCGATCGCCGGGAAATCCAGCTTTTGCCCACTTACCAACCAGCCCAAAAGGCTGATTAATACGATTCCAGCACCTGACCAAATTGCGTATGCAATACCCGTTGGAATCGTCGACAGCGTCTGAGCGAGAAGATAAAAAGCAGTGCAGTAGCACACAATGGTTGCGACAGATGGCCATAGACGTGTAAACCCGTCAGAGAACTTCATCAGGGTTGTACCTATTACTTCAGCTACAATGGCCCCGGCAAGGAAAATGTATGAATTCAAAATCTGGCCCCATGTGACAATCTAAGATAATTATCGTATCACAAAGGGTTAAGTGAGTTTATCCAAAACAAGTCGTGGGCATAACCCCAACAAATATTGCAATCTTGTCACCGTCTTGTGCGTCCGCTCATCGCTCAAAGATAACTGCCAGATTTATTCTCGAGGCTTGTTGCTAATTTCTCTAACGGCCTGGTTTCTTGGGCTATCTTCTTCTAGGATAAAAACCAAAATAACTTTAGCTACCCTGCCCCTGGTTTAACTTTGAGCCGCAGGAAAAAAACTTGATAGAAACGAGAAAGGACAAACAACTATTCTCAGATCACAAAACTGAACGCCAGGTTGCGGTTTATGACAGAAAAGTGAAAATTTCCCCCACACTGGATCTTCCAGTATTGGGCAAATCAGAACATGATGATGGCGAGCTTTATACTAAGCGAATATATCAACACTATACCAAGTGTGACATGAGTCGTTGAAAGGAATTGAGCTAAGTGTTTGAATAGTGGCGGAGAGAGGGGGATTTGAACCCCCGGTAGAGTTGCCCCTACTCCGGTTTTCGAGACCGGTCCATTCAGCCGCTCTGGCATCTCTCCGTTTTGGCGGTTGCCATGATGCCAGGTAATTTGGCATTTTAACAGACCCCGTTCCGTCAATTTCGTTCAAGTGACGAGTTTGCGAGCAAAACGATGATTAAGTGGCCCTGGAAAGAGCAAGAAACAACCCGGAGTGACGACTGGCCGTGGGACGACGCCCAGGCTATTCCTCTTCTGGTGAATCTCACCGAGCAAGAACAAGCCAGACTTATCGCCCTGGCCGAGCGCTTTTTACAGCAAAAAAGATTGGTAGCGCTTCAGGGGTTTGAACTTGACCCACTGAAAAGTGCGCGCATTGCGCTGCTTTTCTGTTTGCCTGTCCTGGAATTAGGGATCGAGTGGCTCGACGGGTTTCATGAAGTTCTCATCTACCCTGCCCCGTTTGTCGTTGACGATGAATGGGAAGACGATATTGGGCTGGTGCATAATCAACGGGTTGTACAGTCCGGGCAGAGCTGGCAGCAAGGTCCGATAATCCTTAACTGGCTCGACATTCAGGATTCTTTTGATGCCTCCGGCTTTAATCTGATCATCCATGAAGTGGCACATAAGCTTGATATGCGTAATGGCGACCGCGCCAGCGGTATTCCGGCGATCCCTCTGCGAGATATTGCCGGTTGGGAGCACGACCTGTATGCCGCAATGAATAACATTCAGGATGAAATTGATCTGGTCGGTGAAACCGCGTGCAGTATAGATGCTTACGCAGCAACCGACCCGGCCGAATGCTTTGCCGTTCTTTCGGAGTATTTCTTCAGTGCTCCTGAATTATTTGCGCCACGTTTTCCGGCCTTATGGCAGCGTTTTATTCAGTTTTACCGCCAGAACCCCATGGAGCGGTTACGCGATACCCGCTAAGATGGTCATTATCGCTCACCAAATGTGCATTAACGATGAATTTGAAGATTAATTAAGCAATTGAAATGACGCGCTAATTTTACTGTTGACACCTCATGGTGAGGTCAGTAATATGCGCCTCGTTCACACGATTCCTCTGTAGTTCAGTCGGTAGAACGGCGGACTGTTAATCCGTATGTCACTGGTTCGAGTCCAGTCAGAGGAGCCATATTTAAGAAGCCTGCTTAGGAAACTAAGCAGGCTTTTTGCTTTTCGGTCGCTATAAAATTCCCTCTGATAAGCACCCTGCCTGCTCCGCACCCCGTTACATGCCGCATCACAACGTTGATTAAAGTTATGTAAATGTAAATCGTTTAAACTTTGCAATTATTGTAAGTGCTAGTGATTATCATTTATTGTACGCGAGCCAAAGGAACGAGCCCTCGCTCGGTTCACTGTACGTTCCAATTACTCTGGGATATAAACGATGAATTCTCTGCCTCGCGCCGGACTGCGCCGTATCACTCTTGCCTCTTCCCTGGTCTTCTCAGTTAGCCTACCGGCTTTCGCTCAGGAAACGTTAACGCTCTATACAACCCGTGAACCGGGTCTAATCCAGCCTTTGCTTGATAGCTGGACCAAAACCAGCGGCATCAAAGTCAGTACGGTCTATATCAAGGACGGTATGCTTGAGCGCGTTAAAGCTGAAGGTAAAAATTCACCTGCCGACCTGCTGATGACCGTCGATGCCGGTAATCTCATTGATTTAGTGGAAGCGGGTGTAACTCAGCCAGTAGAGTCAGAAGCACTGAAAACCGCTATTCCGGCTAATCTGCGCGGTGCAGATAATCAGTGGTTTGCGCTATCGATGCGTGCCCGCGTGCTGTATGCCGAGAAGTCACTGCCAATCGATAACTGGCATTACGAACAACTCGCCAGCCCTGAGTACAAAGGTAAAGTCTGTATTCGTTCCGGACAGCACCCGTATAACACGGCGCTGATCGCCGCAATGATTGCTCATCACGGCGAAGCAAAGACCGAAGAATGGCTGCGCGGTGTGAAAGCTAACCTGGCGCGTAAAGCTACTGGTGGCGATCGCGATGTTGCTCGCGATATCCTCGGCGGCATTTGCGATATTGGTCTCGCCAACTCCTATTACGTCGGCCATATGAAAAATGCCAAAGAAGGCAGCGATGCGCGTCAATGGGGCGATGCGATTAAAGTCGTTAAACCTACCTTTGAAAATGGCGGTACACACGTCAACATCAGTGGTGCAGCTGTAGCCCGCTATGCGCCAAATAAAGCCGATGCCGTTAAGCTGATGGAATATCTGGTTTCCGCACCTGCCCAGCAGCAATATGCGAAAGCGAACTTCGAATACCCGGTACTGAAAGGCGTGACGCTTGACCCGGTTATCAACGCAACTATTGGCGAAATCGACGTCGATAAAACACCATTAACCGAAATCGTTAAATATCGTAAACAAGCTAGTCTGCTGGTAGATAAAGTTGGATTCGATCAATAAACCTCTGCAGTTTCCGACGTTACGCGGCCTGGTTTCCGGGCCGCAGTCATTATTAACGCCGCTACATCTTGGCGCACTGTGCGTGGCGCTTGGCGTTCTGACACCGATCATAGCGCTGATTTGGCAGGCTACCCAGGCCGATTTATCTCACTGGGGTAATCTCCTGACGTATGTACTACCTGCCGCACTAAAAAATACCGTGCTGTTATTAGCCGGTGTCGCGGTGATGGTCGGCGTGATTGGCGTAGGCAGCGCATGGGCGGTAACGGCATGGGATTTCCCTGGACGTAAAATACTTAGCTGGGCGTTACTGTTGCCGCTGGCGATGCCGACCTACATTGTGGCCTTTGCGTGGCTCGATCTGCTGCATCCGATTGGCCCCCTGCAAACCTTTATCCGTTTTTTACTGGGTTTTGACAGCCCAAGACAGTTCCGTCTGCCAGATTTGCGCTCACTTTCCGGCGCAATCATCCTACTCGGATTGGTGCTTTACCCATACGTGTATCTGACAACCCGCGCCATGTTTATTAGCCAACCGGCCCATTTACTGGAAGCCGCACGCACGCTGGGATGCAGCGCAACCGGAACCTTCTTTCGTGTTGCATTGCCCATGGCCCGTCCGGCACTGGCCGTTGGGATCAGCCTGGCACTACTGGAAACGCTCAACGATATCGGCGCATCGGAGTTTCTCGGGGTACAGACGTTAACCGTTACCGTGTACACCACATGGATCTCGCGTTCTGATTTATCTGCCGCGGCGCAAATTGCCTGCATGATGCTGATGTTTATATTCCTTATTCTGACGCTGGAATTTTATGGTCGCAGAAAACAAGGATTCAGCAGTCGCAGCCTACGGGAAATTCAACCTACGCGCGTGCAGGGCTGGCGTGGCTGGCTGCTCGGTGGCGTTATTTCACTGCCTGTCCTGCTGGGTTTTCTGGCTCCGGTTCTGTTTTTAATGTGGGAAAGCGCCAAACGCATAGGTGATGAGAATCCGCTTTCCTCTTCGTTACTGTCAGCATTACAAAATACGCTATCGCTGGCGGCGGGAACCACGCTGGTGGTGGTTTGCGTCAGTATGTTAGTGGCCTGGAGCGCGCGTCATAGCGCCGCAGACAACGCCATGCCAGGATTTCGTCGCGGCGTGATGCGTCTGGCTTCTTTAGGCTATGCGGTCCCCGGCACGATTCTGGCAATTGGTTTTTTGACACCCGCCATGGCGGTCGACCGCTGGCTGGCCGATTTACTGGATGTTCGTGGTCTGCCGCTGATGTCCTCCGGAATCCTGCTGGTAATTTGTTGTGCCATGCGATTCCAGGCGATTGCCATTGGCGCACTGGATTCTGGTCTGGGCCGTATCCCCCCCTCACTGGAACAGGCGTCTCGTCTGTTGGGTGAGAATGGCGCGGGGACGTTTGCACGGGTCCATTTTCCCCTGCTGCGCCCAGCGTTAGTCAGCAGTGCCCTGCTGGTTTTTGCCGATGCCATGAAAGAACTGCCAACAACGTTGCTTTTGCGCCCGGTCAATTTCGAAACGCTGGCAACATTGTTGTATGCGGAAGCCGCCCGTGGAACCTATGAAGAAGGTGCTATCGCCGCGCTAATGATTGTTTTAGCTGGCACGCTACCGGTTATTTTGTTGGTGCGTCACCAAATGACTCGCCGTGGTTAAGAGAGCAACAATGTCAGAAATTGCATTACGACTCCAGGATGTACACGTTACTTATGGCAACAGCCAGCAATCGGTACTGAGCGGATTTTCAATGTCGGTACATAAAGGTGAAATCGCCTGTCTGCTGGGCGCTTCAGGCTGCGGGAAAACCACGGTGCTACGCGCAGTTGCCGGATTTGAACGCCTGCAAAACGGAGAGATCTATGTGTCACAGCGCCGTGTTGCCGGTCCCGGCATTCATCTGCCACCGGAAAAACGTCATGTCGGCATGGTCTTCCAGGAATATGCGTTATTCCCCCATCTGACCGCGCAGCAAAATGTGGCGTTTGGATTGCGTCGCATGCCGCGTGAGGAACAACAGGCCAGAGTGACTGAGCTGCTGAAAATGGTGGAGTTACACAGCCATGCCAACCGCTATCCGCATGAGCTTTCCGGCGGGCAACAACAGCGTATCGCCCTTGCGCGCGCGTTGGCGCCACATCCGGAAATCCTGTTGCTCGATGAACCCTTCTCCAGCCTTGATAAGCGCACGCGTGAACGTCTTGGCAACGAGGTACGGGATATTTTGCGCGCCGCAGGGCAAACGGCGCTGTTGGTTACCCACAGTGAACACGAAGCTCAACTAATGGCAGACCATATTGGCGTGGTAAAAATGGGGCAGTATCAAATAAAAAAAGCGACCCATCCGACCTGAAGGTCACCAGAGTCGCCCTGAAAATTAATAATGTTTCTGTACCAGGCTGATGTTCACCGGCATACCGGAACGTCTTTCCAGTGCCTGGTTCCCACGGCTCACATCCACGTCATTCCCGCTGATAAAGGTACGCAGAGCGGGAGTGACTGGCAAAGGTACCTTTCTGTCAGACTCGTATTCCGAACGATTTCGCGACAGCGGCTCATGCACTTCCACCCAACGACTACCGTCCGGCTCTTCGCTGTATTTCACCGGTCGGTCAATTAATTGTACACGGGTCCCTACAGGCACCGTATCAAACAGGTACTTGATATCGTCATTCCGCAAACGGATACACCCCTGGCTTACCCGCAGACCAATACCGAAATTGGCATTTGTCCCGTGAATGGCATAAAGCCTGCCGATATAAATTGCATACAGGCCCATCGGATTTTCTGGCCCGGCAGGAACAAATGCTGGCAAGCTTTCCCCGCGAGCGGCGTATTCGCGTCGGGTATTTGGCGTCGGTGTCCAGCTTGGTGCTTCCTGCTTACGCTCTACCGCCGTCACCCAGTTGCGCGGCGTTTCTCTACCCGCCTGACCAATGCCAATGGGTAAAACCTCAACCGTATTGCTGCCAGCAGGATAATAGTAAAGCCGCATCTCGGCGACGTTGATGACAATCCCCTCGCGTACGGTATCCGGTAATATCAGTTGCTGCGGCACAACCAGCGTTGAACCCGATTTAGGCAGAAAAACATCGACGCCCGGATTGGCTTCAAGCATATTGCTCAACCCCTGCCCGTACTGAGCGGCAAATGCCTCCAGCGGCTTGGTATTACCTGGTGGAACCGTAATAGTCAAAGGGCTACCCACCAGGCGACTGCCCTCTGGCGGCAGTGGATAACTCACCGCCTGCGCGCCCTGACTCGCAAGCAACATAATGAGTGAACAAAGCAGTTTTACACGACGCATCTTTTTCCTTTCCTTCGTCGCAGCAGATATCCGTTAATTATAGCTTTTATTATCTGTTTTAGTGGGTTACGACATATTTGCGCATAAAAAAACCTCGCCAACAGGCGAGGTTCAGGTTGAGCGGTAACTACGCTTCCTTACCATCCGGAAGCACGATGTTACTGGCGGCTAACTGCCCCATATTGTTGTACATCGCACAAGCAGCCTCAACAATTGGCATCGCCAACGCGGCCCCACTGCCTTCGCCCAAACGCATCCCCATATTCAGATACGGATCCAATTCAAGATGCGCCAGCGCGGTACGGGCGCCCTTCTCAGCGGAGAAATGTGACGGGATTAGGTAGGGTTTAATTTGTGGTGCAATCTGGCAGGCCGCCAGCGCAGCAGAATAAGAAAGAAAACCATCCAGCACGACCGGCAGGCCGCAGGAGGCCGCCCCCAACATTACCCCTGCCATGCCGACAAGATCGAACCCACCAACTTTAGCCAGCACATCGACACCGTCATGGCGATCCGGCTGATTGACGGCAATTGCCCGACGCACAACGTCTACCTTATTCCCCACCCGAGAAAGAGGAAGGTTAGCGCCAATACCCACGACTTCCTCAGCATCACTGCCGGTAAGCACGCTAACAATGGCCGCCGCAGGTGTAGTATTTGCCATACCAAGCTCACCGACACCAAACAGCGTTACGCCGTCTTTGGCCAGTTCATGGGTATAGCGAATGACTTCCAGCAACAGCTCCTCGGCCTGCGAACGGCTCATTGCCGGGCCTTCGGCTATATTGCCGCAGCCGCGTGCCACACGCATATTCACCACGCCGGGAATAGGCTCAGCATCAATCCCCACATCTATCACATGGACCTTCGCCCCCGCCTGAGCGGCGAGGACGCAGACGCCGGTCGTTCCACGCGTCATATTGGCAGCCTGTATAGCCGTGACAACTTTAGGTGAAACGGCAACCCCTTCATCCCACACGCCGTGATCGGCGCACATCACCAGCATCGCTTTGCCATTCACATGCGGCACACCCTTCAGGCCAGGCATCCCGGCCAATTGTACGGCGAGAGATTCGAGTCGCCCCAAGCTTCCCGGCGGCTTAAGCAAGCCGTCGATATGCTGCTGCGCGCGCAGCATCGCGGCACTGTCAGGTAATGGGATCGCGCGGAGTAAAGAGGTTAAAGTCTGCATAAGGGTTCCAGTATGTGGGCTGACTCAGAGCAGAGCCAGCAAGAAAATCAACTCGCCAAGTTCAATGGCAGCGCCCAGCGTATCGCCGGTTTGCCCACCCAACGTGCGTTTTAATAACTGCCCAAGAATAAAAATCGCCACCATTGTGACAACCAGCGCTGCCACGCCGCGCATGCCGGGAAGCAGCACGGCGGCAAGGATCGCCGCCAATCCCAACGTAACGCAGGTTTGACGCCCGGTGACTTTACCAATAAAAACGTTACCCAGCCCTTCTTCGCGGGCATAGCGATGCCGATACATCAGCAACACCGCCGTTCCTCGCCCGGCGACACATGCCGCCGCCAGCGCAGCCAGCATCGGCGTGCCACGCAAAGCCAGTTCGCTCACCACCAGCACCTTCGCCAGTAAAACGAAAATTAGCGCCAGTCCACCGTGGGTTCCCAGACGACTGTCGCGCATGATTTCCAGCATCCGCTCGCGTCGGCGCGCCGAAAAAATGCCGTCACAGGTATCCGCCAGACCATCCAGATGAAATCCTCCGGTCAATAACGCCAGGGTTAACACTGCAAACAGCGCCGCCAGTGGGATACCGCACCAGGCCTGCAGCGCCATAAAGACCAGCCCCGTCAACCCTCCCAACACGACGCCAATCAGGGGAAACATCACAATACCGCGGGAATAGTGCTCGAAATCCAGTCCTTGCGACCAGCGAGCAGGAACGGGCAAGCGACTGATAAAAGAGAGCATTGCCCAGAACAACTTACTCATTTAATTTTGACTCCAATTCCTGATACCACCAGCCAGACCTCATCAGCTGCCGCCGCCAGTCGCTGGTTCACGCGTCCTGCAATATCACGAAAATGCCGCGCCAGACGGTTCTCCGGCACAATCCCCATTCCCACTTCGTTAGTGACCAACACGATCTTTGCCGGGCAGCGCTGACAGGCTGCAATCAGCGAAAGGATTTCACCTTCGATAGACTGCTCCATCGCCGCGTAATCCCAGCTATCCGGATCGCTGTCACCGCCCAGAGCAAACAGCAGGTTGGTCACCATCGTAGTGATGCATTCAAGCAGAATGGCTTCCTGAGGATCGTTCGCTGCCGTGATCAGTTCATCAAGATGTTGCCAACGTTCGGCTGTACGCCAGTGCGCAGGACGTCCATCGCGATGATGCTGAATTCGCGCAGCCATCTCCTCATCAAAAATCTGCGAAGTCGCAATATACAAAACGTTTGGGGAATCAGCGATCAGCGCTTCCGCATGCCGACTCTTACCGCTTCGCGCGCCGCCAGTAACCAGAATCATCATACTGGCTCCCGGTGTTGCTGCATGATGGTATAAATTTTCTCAATATCGATGTGTTGCCGCATCGCATCCGCCAGCAGATCAAACTGCTGCGATTTATATTGCGCGTAATGGAAGGTGGAATCCAGCGGAGCTAACCCTTTACGTTCTCGCAGGCCATTGACCAACGCACGGGTGAAATCATCGCTGTCGAAAAGACCGTGAAGATAGGTGCCGAACGCCAGACCATCCGCAGTGACCGCGCCGTCAACAACGTTGCAGCCGTCTTTGTGCAACGTCATCACCGACTGACATTCATCGGTTAATGCTGTTTCGCCCATATGAATTTCATAACCGCGAACGGATAACCCCGCCGTGCCCGCCAGCCAGTCAGGCAGCGATGAGGACATTTGCCCCTTAACCAGGGTCGTGGTTTTGTGCTGAGCAAAATGGGTGACGGTATTGAGCAAGCCCAGCCCCGGCAGCGTACCGAGTCCTGACTCCACTTCATCAATGATGGTATCGCCGAGCATTTGATAACCGCCGCAAATCCCCACCACCGGTACGTTATTACGATGCAATTGCACGACGCCATGCGCCATCCCGCTTTCACGTAGCCACACCAGATCGCCAAGGGTATTTTTGCTGCCGGGCAAAATCACCAGATCGGCCCCCGCCAGCTCTTCAGGCTGGCGAACATAGCGCACACGCACATCCGGCTGCGCAGCAAGCGCATTGAAATCCGTAAAGTTAGAAATGTGCGGTATTTGCACAACGGCGATGTCGATGTCGCGTTTGTCAGTGCGCAAATACTTGCCCTTTTGCAGCGCAACGCCATCTTCATCTTCCAGATCAACATCCAGCCATGGCATCACACCCAGCACCGGAACACCGGTCAGCGCTTCAATTTGCTCGATACCGGAGTGCAGCAGCGTCACATCACCGCGAAACTTATTGATGATCACCCCTTTTACGCGTGCGCGTTCGTGATCGTGCAACAGCGCCAGCGTGCCGTAAATGGAGGCGAACACCCCACCACGATCGATATCCGCCACCAAAACGACAGGGCACTGCGCCATTTCTGCCATGCCCATATTGACGATATCGCGATCGCGCAGGTTAATCTCTGCCGGGCTCCCCGCACCTTCCAGCACCAGCACATCGAACTCTTGCGCCAGGCTGTTATAAACTGACAGGATCTGTTCCCGCAGACGTGGTTTGTACTCGTGGTAACTCACCGCGTCCATATCAGTCGCTACTTTGCCCATCAGCACTACCTGCGCTTTGCGATCGCTGGTCGGTTTAAGCAGAACCGGGTTCATACGCACATCTGGCGTAATACCTGCGGCTTCAGCCTGAAAAATTTGCGCGCGGCCCATTTCTTTTCCCTCTGGCGTAATGCCAGAGTTCAGCGCCATGTTCTGCGATTTGAACGGTGCGGTATGCAGTCCATCCTGATAAAAAATACGACACAGCCCGGCGACCAATACGCTTTTACCCACATCAGATGCCGTTCCCTGCAACATTATTGCCTGCGTCATGACGCCTCCTTCAGTGCGTTCTCTCGCATACAGCTAAAAAATTCAGCCTCTGTTTTACACAGCGGGAAGCCCAACTCGGTATGCAGCTTCACCAGCCAGGGCTGAGTTAATCCCGCTTGTTCAATAAGATCCGTACGGGCGAAAACGTCGCCTGGCGTGCCGTGCGTGAGTACTTCGCCCCGGCGTAAAACGTACACCGCATCGCTGACTTCATAGATAAGATCGATATCATGGCTTGAAATTACGACATGGTTTCCTTGCGCTACGATGCGTTTGATAATCTCAATCATCTGCGTGCGGCCTGACGGGTCGAGGCCCGCAGTAGGTTCATCCAGCAGCAGATACTGCGCCTGCAACACCAACGCCCCGGCTATCGCTACGCGTTTTTTTTGCCCATGGCTTAAACACTGAATGGGCTGATGGCGAAAATGCTGGGCGTCGACCAGCGTAAGCGCATCTTCCACGCGTCGGGCGATTTCAGCCTCATCCACCCCGAGATTGCGCAGGCTAAAGGCGATATCGCTGTCGATATCGGTATAAAAGATTTGCTGATCGGGGTCCTGAAATACCGTTGCCACCTGTTGACGCAGCGCCAGCAGGCCGCGTTTGCTGTAATCCAGCGGTTTGCCCTGCCACATCACCGCGCCTTGCTGTGGGCGCAATAAGCCACTCAGGTTCATAAACAGCGTGGATTTCCCGCAACCATTAGCGCCTACCAACCCGGTGACGGCATGCGTAGAAAAATCCAGCGTTAGCCCTTTGAGGATCGGGTCATCCTGATAGCGAAACCAAAGCGCTGAGGTGGCAAGCATACTTTTCCTTACAGGTGAAAATCACCCTGATAAAGTTTGATATCCAGTGTGGTGGTCATTTGCTGGTAGCGGATCAACACGCGGGTGAACAGCAATCCCACCAGCATTGCCAGAGAGCGGTAGCCCAACGGCAAGCTACGATAACCAAAACGCAGCGTTTGTGCGCGGTGAATAGCCAGCGCCTCGTCTAAGAGAATAAAAATAAACCGCCAGGTCAGCAGGATCTGCTCAGTTAACAGGCGAGGAACGTGCGCGCGTTTGAGTAGGATAATTAATTGCGGAAACGGCAGATTCAGTACCAGCCAGAAGGTTGCCGCCAGCGCTGCAAGGCTGCGCCAGAACGTTTCATTCGCTGTCACCAGACCTGGTGCGCTGATTCCCAACCAGTAACTTCCCACAGGTATGCTGGCCAACAGCGTCTGTGGATCGCGGCTGATGCTAAACAGGATGGTCACTACGCCAACCGCCAGAAAACCAAACGGTAATGCCATCCAACGGCACCAGCGCCAGAATGAAATACGCAGCAGCCAGCAGCTCAGCGCGGCAATCAATAACAGCTCAATACCCTGCCCCAACGGGGGCAGAGTAAACGCCAGAATCATCATCACCAGCCAGAGCAGAAATTTCCGCACTGGCGAGACATGAACCCAACGGCTTTGATAGCTAAGCCTGTCAAGCCCGGTCATCACGGCGTTGCCTGCCCTTGGTATAACCCAGGATATAGAAAATCACGGCTGCGCCCAGCGATCCCTGAAGTGTAAACAGCAGACTTTCAATTTCACCGCTTGCCGGTTCATACAGCGGCTGGAACCAGGGTTCATAATGCGGGGCAATAGCCTGAATCTGACTCTCAGCCTCACCGTCTGAACCGCCGTACTCTCCACCGTGGTTGATAAAGAACGGCAGGATCACCAGCGCCACAACCATGCCCAATATAATCAGCGTCTTTTTCATCGTTAATGTCCTTGTGCGGTTATTAACTGGCGTTTGGTCAGCTGATCGTAAATCAGCACGGTGAGTAACCCTTCCGCAATCGCGATTGGGATCTGCGTCAGACAGAAAATCCCCATGAACTTAATGATTGAACCGGTAGCGCCAGCAGAGGGATCCGGGAACGCCACGCCCAGCTGTACCGACGTCACAAAATAGGTGACGAGATCCGCCAGCATCGCGCACAAGAAGACGCAAACATCACGACGCAGCCCTGCACGGCAGGCCATTTTCCACACCATGTAACCCACTACCGGGCCAATTACCGCCATCGACATGCCGTTCGCGCCAAGCGTCGTTAAACCACCGTGTGCCAGCAGCAGTGCCTGGAACAGCAGAACGATCGCCCCGAGGATGGCTACTACGCCAGGTCCAAACAGGATAACTGCCAGGCCTACGCCGGTAGGGTGTGAACAACTTCCGGTAACGGAAGGAATTTTCAGCGCCGACAGCACAAAGATAAAGGCGCCGCACAGTGCCAGTAAGACTTTCTGGTGGTTATCTTCCTGCACGATTTGGCGCAAGCGCACCAGCCCGTACCACAGGCAGGGTAAAAACAGCAGCCACCATGCCAGCGCCCACATCGGCGGCAAGAAGCCTTCCATAATGTGCATGGCGAACGCTTGCTCAGGAACAATCATCAGTAATAGCGCCGCAGCCAACCCGCTGAAAGACAGCTGTTTTAGCTGTTGTTCAAGCTTCATTGTGCATACTCCCACTGTTTGTTGACCAGAATGGTCGAGAAATAAGGCAGCGGCTGATCGTCGCTCACCTCATCGAGATGACGCCAGCACTGTTCACCTGGCAGCGTGGCTTCAGACATCATTAATGCGCAGCCCAACAAACCTTCTTGTTGCAGCAGCGCTTTGATACGCGCAAAACGACCGTACACTTTCATCAACACCAGACTGTCATGCTGCTTTAACGCCTGCTGAATTTCAGCTTCCGGCGCGGTACAGGAGACCACTGCCAGCGATTGTTGCTCCATGGCGAGCGGGGTTTTCGAACGCGCGGCAATCGCAGCGAAAGAAGTCACGCCCGGGACGATTTCTAACCAGTCAGGCGAACCAATGCGCTGCAGTAAAAAGACCCAGGTACTGAACAGCATGGCGTCGCCGAGCGTAATAAAGCCTACTTTTTTTCCAGCTTCGACTTCCTGAACCAGCGCGGTTGCAACCTCATCCCAGACGGCCTCTTTTTCCGCGCTGTCGGCACTCATGGGAAAATGGCAGCAGCGGACCTCGGTCTGCTCGCCGATATACTCCCGTACAATCGACAGCGCCAGGCTATCGCCGCCTTTACGCCCGGCAGGCGCATAGAGAATATCCAGCATGCCCAGCGTACGTGCAGCACGTACGGTGATCAGATCGGAAGCGCCAGGTCCGGTGCTTAATGCGTACAGTTTCCCGCTCATGCAGCTTCCTCCAGCGCCACATTAAGCGCCTGCTGTAAATGTGCCACGAACATGGCGCGAACCGCCGGATTCTCACCCAGTCCACTGAGCCATGGCGTAGCCGTTATCCCGGCCGCATTGAACAATGTTTTCCACGAATCATCTTCGTCAGAGGCCATATCATTGATGGCATGGTCACCAGCAACTAACATCAGCGGCATCAGATGCACCGCCGTCACCCCTTCCTGGGATAAACTTTCAATCAGCACATCCACTTCCGGATAGCTTTCCACCGCCCCAACCCGCGCCGGAAAGCGCTGCGCCGTCATCATATGGTCGAGACAGGCATAGGCGGCAAAGGCATGATGGCTGGCGCCGTGTCCCATAAACACCACTTTTTCATTTTCTCTAAGCGTCGGCATTTGCTGTTGCAGCGCCAGCATCAGCTGGGCGTAATCTTCATGGCTGCTCAGTAGCGGTACACCCAGCGTCAGGCGTGAAAACAGCGGACGCATACTTTGCACTTCGCGGACAATTTTTTCGTATTCGTCGCCATTGATAATGTGCAGCGACTGAATAGCCACATCCTGATACCCCTGCTCCGCCAGTTTTTGCAGCGCCTGCAGCGGTGTGTCGATTTCAATGCCGTCACGCTGCTTGAGCTTGCGGATAATCATCCCGGAGGTAAACGCCCGGAACAGGTCGCGGTCAGGGCAACTGGCTGCGAGATCGCGCTCACAGGCCACAATATTTTTTTCACAGGTGTCGTGATAGCTGGTGCCAAAGCTGACCACCAGAAGCGCCTTTTTCATCTCTAACTCCTTAAGCCGCGGCCAGCCAGCGCGTTAAACGCGCCGCAAAGGCGGCCTGACTTTCCAGTAACTCGTCTCCCGTCACCAACGGTGCCGGACGTGTAATCACGATGCAGGGGATACCGGCATCCAGACAGGGTTGAACTTTTTCCTGATAACCACCTTCAGCGCCTGAAGCCTTAGTGATCACCACATCAGCCTGACACTGGCGATAAAACGCGGCGTTGAACTCGGCGCTAAACGGCCCACACAGTGCGAAGATTTCACCGACGCCAAATCCCAGATCCGCGCATTGCTGAATGACCTCAGGTACAGGCAGAACGCGCGCCAGCAGCGTTTTTTCAGGCAACCCTTCGCGCCAGATGGCCAGATCTTTACTGCCAGTCGTCAACAGCACGCGATCGCCGAAGCGTCGCGCCACCTCACAGGCTTGCGGAATACTTTGTACGGTATACAGCTGCGGGTGAGTTAATCCGCTCAACTGCTCAGGGCGCTGGTAGCGGCTCAGCAGTACGCCCGCCGCTGCGCAGGCATTCATGATGTTGCGACTCACCACCTCGGCGTACGGATGCGAGGCATCGATCACCCAGCGCGTCTGATTTTCCTGCAGCCAGGCAATCATTTGCTCGCGTTCCAGACGCCCGCAACGCACCTGGCCTTTGATGTCTCCCGCCAGCTGTTTCCCTGTTGGGGTCGCAACTGACAGGGTGTAGGCCACGTTTGCCGCATCCAGTTGCTGGCACAGCATGCGCGCGTCGCTGGTGCCGCCCATGACCAGCACATCACCATAATTCACAGCACATAACCTCGTGGTGTGATCATCAGGCCGTCCTGAACATAGGTTGTTTTATTGCCCACGATCACAAGACTGGTCATATCAACCGGCTCAAAATCCATTTCACCCAGCGTGGTCAGCCATTTTTCCTGCTTTTTACGTCCGGCTGACTTCACAATACCGACCGGCGTTTGTGCGCTCTTGCTGGCAGATAACAGCTCAAATGCGCGCGCCAGATGACCTTCACGCCCCCGACTGCGCGGGTTGTAGAAACAGATAACAAAATCGGCTTCACCGGCGGCAACGATGCGTTTTTCGATAACCGGCCACGGCGTTAACAGATCGCTTAAGCTGATGTGGCAGAAATCGTGCATCAACGGTGCCCCCAGCAAAGAGGCGGCGGCAATGCTGGCGGTCATCCCTGGTATTAACCTGACCTCAACGTCCAGCTTTTGCTTGCTGACCAGTTCGAGCACCAGCCCGGCCATACCGTAAATCCCCGCGTCACCGCTGCTGATCAGCGCCACGTTGTGCCCCGCCTGCGCCAGTTCGATCGCCGCCTGACAGCGTTCAATCTCTTTGCACATCCCGGTTTTGATCACCTGCTTGTCGCCAGTGAACGCTTTTACCAGATGGGTGTAGGTTTTATAGCCCACGATGATTTCCGCTGCCTGCAGTGCTTCAACGGCTTCCATGGTCATCATTGCCTGCGAGCCAGGGCCAATTCCAATTACGCTTAACATCAGTGTGAAACTCCCAAAGTGATAGTGACGCCCTGTTCTCGCAGGGTCTCGCCTAACAGTTGTCCGTGGCTCAACAGCCAGGCTGCAGGACCAGAAACGCTTCCTGTACCCACCGTTTTGCGAACAAACGATGAGGCCGGAAAACGGTGCTCATGCTCACGCAGCGCGTCAGCAGTAAAGGTTTCGAAAGGAACGCGGCAGCATGAAGCCAGTTGGATAAGTCCCTGTTCATCTTTTTTCAGCGTGATGCTGCCAATCGCTTTTAGCGCCAGCGGATCGAGCTGTTGGGCTTCGAGTTGGCGGGCAAGCAGCGCAGCCAGCAGCGGGAACGGCGTATCACGGCGACAACCAATTCCGGCCACAACCCGCTGCGGCACCAGCTTCCAGTGCGGAACAGGCAGCTCAGGTAAATTGGTGCGTAAGGTGATGCACACCAAAGCATCCAGTTCAGGGAGTTGGTTGAGATCGGTGACCGTAATAAATCCGCGCCGGTCGCAATGGCTGACATCCTGCGTCAGTTCGTCATCCCACCACAGCCCAACCCGCTTATTGCTGACCAACATCTGATTGACGATCTTCACCGCCGAACGGAAATCACTCATTCGGGCATTCAGTTGAAATGCCAGCGTATCCAGTGCCGCCATATCGTTCACATCCGTCGCGGTGGTGATAACCGGGTCGGCACCCAACATGCCCGCCAGATAACGAGCCAACGCATTAGCACCGCCCGCATGACCGGAGAGCAGGCTGATGACATGCTGGGCACGTTCATCAATGACCACCACCGCCGGATCGCAAAACTTGTCGTTGACCAGCGGGGCCAGTACGCGCACCGCAATGCCGGTCGCCCCGATAAAAATCAGCGCCGAATAATTCGTAAACGCTTCGCGAGCGGTATTCGCAAAGCCGTTTTCGAAGGGAATAAACCCCTCCTCCAGCAGCTTTTCACTGGTAAAACAGGTTACCGGCAGCATAGCTGCCAGACGTTTCGCCAGCACAACGCCGCCAGGAGTCAGGCAAAAAAGCGCAATTGACTCAGGCTTTACGGTATTCATGGCTAAAGTCCGCCGCATAGAGTTTGGAGTAGTGATACTCCGAGCCCAGGAAATTACCGACCAGAATAAGGGCCGTTTTACGGATGCCAGCATCGCGAACCTTGTCGCCAATATCCGCCAGGGTCCCGCGTACGGTCTGGCTTTCTGGCCAGGTTGCTTTATAGATCACCGCCACGGGCGTGGTCGCCGGATAGCCACCTTCAATCAGACGCTCAGCCACCCGATGAATACGCTGGACGGAAAGATATATCGCCATTGATGTCTGGTGGCTGGCAAAAGACTCCAGCTGTTCACGCTCTGGTACCGGGGTGCGGCCTTCCAGGCGCGTAATGATCAGGCTCTGTGACACTTCGGGCACGGTATACTCAACGCCCAGCTCCGCCGCCGCGCCGAGGAACGCGCTGACGCCGGGCACCACCTGCCAGTCAATCCCGCGTTTGGTCAGCTCCTCGCCCTGCTCGCGCACGGAACCATACAACGAGACATCGCCGGTTTGCAGACGCACGACGGTCTTACCCGCTTTCACTCCGGCTTCCATCAGATCAAGGATCTGCTCCAGATGCAGTTCGGCACTGTCGTGACATTCAGCACCGGCAGGGCAATACTCCAGCAGTTCGGTGTTAATCAGCGATCCGGCGTAGATAACAACCTGCGCCTGCTGCAGCAACCGGTAACCTTTGAGGGTAATCAGCTCGCGATCGCCAGGACCTGCGCCAACAAACCACACGCTACGGGGATCAAAAATCTCAGACATGGTTTCCTTCCTTCTGACAGGCGATAACAAATACGGGGTTATTCGGTTTAAAATAGTGACCACTGCCAAGCGCGGTAAGCGAGGAAACCTGTAGCTGCAGGCAATCCACTCCCTGTACGCCAAGATGGTCCAGATGTGTTAGCGCGGTGTTGAGGTTTTCCTGGAGGATAAATGTCATCACCAAACGCCCTGCGGGATGCAATTGACGCATCGACCAGTCAATCAGGTCGGTCAGATGACCACCGCTGCCGCCCATAAAAATGGCATCGGCTTTTTCCGCGATGGTCATGGGAGCAACGCCGGGAAAAATATCGATATTTGCGCAGGCAAAATGCTGGCGGTTTTCATCCAACAACCTGAGCGCCGCCGGGTTACGTTCGATGGCCGTTACACGTAATCCGGGATATTGCAACGCCGCCTCTATCGATACGCTGCCGGTTCCGGCGCCTATATCAATCAGGTGACTGGCGCGGTGTAATTCAAGTTTTGAGAGGGCAAGTGCGCGTACCGCTTCTTTGGTCATCGGCACTTTCTCTCCACGCAGAAACAGCTCATCTTTCATCGAGGATCACCACTGCATTCATGTCATAGTCGGCGTTAACTTCACGCACAGGCAGGAAATGGATCTTTTCGTTTTCCATCGCCAGGTTTTCGCCAATCACCATCCAGCGATGCCCCATGCCTCGGGCAATGAGCTGCTGCGCGATTTCACGCGGGCCACACAGCGCATCAGTCACCATCGCTACCTTGTTATGTCGCGCCAGCTCATCAAAACAGACGCTGCGGCCATGGCTACTGGTCAGCCACATATCGTTCATATCAATACCGGACTGCGCACACAGGTACTGCACCGCACTAATGCCGGGAATAATCCGCACATTCTCAATACCAAAATGCGCCACCATGCGCGTCCCGATGCCGTAAAACAGCGGATCGCCAGATGCCAGAACCACAACATGCTTCTCCTGGTGCGCGCTAATCCAACTCAGGAGTTCCGGGATATTGGCGCCAAGAGCAAACTGTTCACCGGCAAAATCCGGGAATTGCTGCAAATGCCGCTTTCCACCGACCAGAACATCCGCCACCGCGACCGCTTCACGTGCCGCAGGCGTCATCAAATGCAAACCGGCGGGGCCCATCCCTACAACGGTTAACATTGCATCTCCTCAGCAATCTCTGCGACCGGGCGATTACTGCCAAGAACCTGATTATCAAAGGAAAACATGATGGCATCGCAGGTCGGCGGATTTTTGGTAAAGCGCAATGTTTGCAGAACACGCATACAAATGCGCTGAGCCAGATGGTCATAAATGTGCTGGAAACCGTATGCGTCGATATGTTCCATCGCCGCTTCGGTGGTATCGCACTCGCTGACCAGCGTCAGCAGCTCCAGCGGTGCGCCAAGTAATGCGAGGTGGGCCACCAGCGTTTCCATGCGGGCATCGGCAATATGGCTATGGGTATGGAAGATCCCCGCCGCGATTTTGACGAGCTTACCGGGATGTCCCACCAGCACAATTTGCCGGAATCCAAGACGTACGGCTTCTTCAATCATGTAGCCGACAAAGTTGCTCATGGTGACTACAACCTGGGTGTCGATACCCATCTGCTCGCGCACAAAACGCTCGCCGTGGTTTCCCGGCACCAGTACGACACGCTCCAGCCCAGCCGCCCGCTTAATTTCCAGCTCCAGCGACAGCGAACGTTTCCAGCTCTCTTCCGACATCGGCGTGACAATACCCGTGGTGCCGATAATCGAAATGCCGCCCAGAATGCCAAGGCGGGAGTTGTAGGTTTTTTGCGCCCGTTCTTCGCCTTCTGGCGCGAAGATTTCAATCTGCGCCCCACGATTTGGGCCAATCGCTTCGCGGACGGCAGATTCGATGGTCTGGCGAGGTGTACGGTTAATCGCCGAACTGCCGACCGGTAGGCCAATCCCTTTGCGGGTTACCGTACCGACCCCTTCACCGCCCTGTAAGGCAATCACGCCACTATCGTCTAACGTCACGCGCGCAAAAATCAGCATCCCATGTGTGGCGTCCACATCATCACCACCGTCTTTGCGGATGGCGGCTATTGCCTGCTGCCCTTCGATATGTGGCGACTCAACGTTCAGGCACAACGTCACCCCGGAAGGCGTGACGATGGAAACCTGATGGATGAGGTGTTGGCGCAATACCATCAACGCTGCCACTTTTGCCGCCGCCGTGGCGCACGATCCCGTGGTATATCCTTTACGCAGCGCTTTACCGTTGTGCCACACCGGCGTATCGAAGGCCTCGCTCATCGCGCCCCCTGCATGTGATAAAGCATGGCGTTGACGATAGCGGCAGCGACATTACTCCCCCCTTTACGGCCTAACGCGGCAATGGCGGGCAACTTGCTTTGGGTCAATGCATCTTTCGACTCTTCTGCACCAACGAATCCGACCGGTACGCCAACCACACCGCTGACAGCGACATCATGCTCAAGCAGGCGAAACAGCGCTGTTGGCGCGTTGCCAAAGACAAACAGCTTTTCCCCCTCTTCCTTCACCGCAATGTCGACAGCAGCCATGGACCGGGTAATCCCCTGCTCTTTTGCCGTACGCACAACTCTCGGGTCACTGATGTAACAGCGGCATTCACCGCCGAATTTTGCCAGCAGCGTTTTATTGATCCCGGAAAGCGCCATCGTGGTGTCGGTATAAATCACGCTCGAACGGCTAAGCGCCGCACAAAACTGCTCCAGCACATCACTGGAAAACCACAGAATGTCCAGCCAGTCGAAATCTGCCGTCGTGTGAATGACCCGCTTGATAATGGCTTCATGTAACGGACTGGCAAACTGATAGTCCGGACGGGTTTCACGGATGATCTCGCCAATAATGTCGAAACTTTTGGCTTCAATCGCCTGGGGTTGCTGGATATATTGCATTATGTTGTCCTCAGGCTACACCGGCCCACAGCCACCGCAGCGCAATAAACAGCGCCAGTGCCAGCGTCGATGCCACCCACATCAGTCGAATCGTATGGGAAATGTCGTCTACCGAAATGTCGCGTTGCGCATCACCGATCCACGGTTTCTCAACGCGCTCGCCAAAGTAGTCATTAGGACCACCCAGACGAATGCCTAATGCCCCGGCTACGGATGCCTCTGACCACGCACAGTTTGGGCTGCTGTGGTTGTAGCGATCGCGCCAGCCAATCTGTAAAGCTCGCGAGCCGTCTTTACGGCATAAAAATGCCGCCACGCCCAGCAGCAGCCAGCTCAGTCTTGCAGGAATAAAGTTCGCGACATCGTCCAGACGCGCGCTGACCATACCGATAGCGCGGTATTTTTCATGTTTGTAGCCCACCATGGAGTCAAGGGTGTTTACCGCTTTGTAGGCCATCGCCAGGGGCGCACCGCCGAGAAGGAGAAAAAACAGCGGCGCGATAATGCCGTCTACGGTGTTTTCAGCCACGGTTTCCACCACCGCACGATTGATCTGTTGCGGTTGCAGTTGCGAGGTATCACGCCCCACTATCCACGACAGTTTTTCCCGACTCGCAGCAAGGTCACCGGCCCGTAGAGGACGTTCGACATCCTGTGCGGCATTCGCCAGGCATCGCCCGGCCAGCACGGTAAAGATCATCCATACCTCTACCACCCAACCCAACCAGGGGTGAACAGATTTTGCCAGTACCAGCACGCCCCAGGACGCAGCCCAGGTCAGACCAACCACCACAATCCACATCACCGCGCCACCAATGCGCAGCGCTCGGTCGCTATGACAATAACGCCGAATAATTCGCTGCACGGCAGAAATCAGATTGCCAATCCAGCGCACCGGATGCGGCCAGTTCTGCGGATCACCGATGATAAAATCAAGCAGCCAGGCAACACACCACGCAAGGATCGTCATAGCGCGCTCCTCGCGGCTGTCAGCCAGTGGCTAAGCATCTGCGGACGTTGAGCAAAATGAACGTGTAAATAGCTGGCAAAGGTGTTTCCAACCTGCCAGCCGCCGGACCAGGCTTGCAGCGTTTTACCATCGCGCACTTTGCGACAGTTCATCACCGCTGGCGTTTCAGGGGTAAAATCGGAATAGTGGAATTCATGCCCGCGCAGCACTTCCCCTTCTGCTGCTAACAATGTTTGCTGCGCGGCCTGCGCTTCGCAGTAGCCAAATCGGGTCAGACGTTTTCCCATTTTGCTGTGGCCGGGAATGATATCCGCCATCAGCCAGGTATCGCCGTTACTGTCCTCAAGCGAACTGCCGAGATACATCAGCCCCCCACACTCTGCGTAAATCGCGACGCCACGTTGATGTGCCGCTCGCAGTTGCTTCAGCATCGAGACATTGCGAGCCAGCGCCGCAGCATGTAGCTCAGGATATCCACCACCTAACCAGATCATCTGACAGTCGGGTAAGCAGGTGTCGTGCAACGGGCTAAAACGAACAATATTAAGCCCCGTACGTTCCAGCAGCGTAATGTTGTCCGGGTAGTAGAAGTTGAAGGCTTCGTCATCGGCAATTGCAAGCGTTAGCCCTGCTCCGGCATCTGCGGCAGGCAGCGCGGGCCATTCGGCAGCAGGAAGATTGGTTGACTGGCTTAATGTCAGCAGTGCGTCAATATCAAGGGTTTGCTCCAGCGTCGCGGCAAACTCCTGCCACGGTTGCTGATTGATAACCGACTCACGTGCGGTGACTAAACCCAAATGTCGTTCGGGAAGGGCAACACCATCCATACGGGGTACGTAACCTAAGACGGGTACATCGCAGTAACGTTCGATTGCGACTTTCAGTAACTGGTAATGCGTTTCGCTGTTAACTCGATTAACAATAACGCCGGCGATGTTCAGAGTGGGATCAAAATGCTGAAAACCCATTACTGTTGCGGCGATTGAGGTGGAAACGGCTTTGCCATCAACCAGTAAGATGACCGGACAGCCTAACTGTTTAGCCATCGCGGCGGTGCTGCAGTAGTTTGGGTCGGTACCATAGCCGTCATACAACCCCATCACACCTTCAATAACGGCGATATCTGCATGTCGCATCTGCTCGTTGAATAGAGCGTTCAGCGTGGGGACGGGAAGCATAAAGCTATCAAGATTGCGGGAAGCGGTACCGCATACCGCTGTATGCCAGCCGGTATCAAGGTAATCAGGACCCACTTTGCAAGGCTGGACGCGCAAACCGCGTTTTTTCAACAAGCTCAACAAGCCCAGCGTCACCGTGGTTTTACCACAGCCGCTTCCGGTACCTGCAAGAACAAATGCGTGAAAATTGGCCGCCATACCCTGATCCTGTTCAGGGTGGTAGGGGTGTAGAGATACCCAGTCTCTCGACTGTATGCATCTGAACCACCCACTTCCCACCGAAGTTGTTGGTAGTCACTGACAGGCAGGTCTTCTGGCTTAGCGTCATCCTCACCCGTCCTTCCCAATCTTGCGATCAGTGGTCCATACGGGGTCGTCAGCATCACAGCAGCGGGGGCTGCGGGGGATTCTCACCCCCTTCCCTACCACAAATGTGGCAAACCTGTCAGTTCAAGAGCCTGGTTAATTAAGCTCTCTGTTATGAGGTAAATTCACGACCTCATGACAATAATTCAGTTTAATATCTTTCCGAATTCATTCAGCCAATTTCCTGGCCTTTTCCCACATATTCATACGTTCACTTTTTGAATGAAAGTATCAGCTAAGAATAAAGAAAGTCATTCACACAGACACTGTATCTCATCACAAAAATAAAAACTGGTGCAGTTTATCCCTCTAATACCATTATTTTGTTGCGCTATGACAATTTATTGGCAGCTGTCATTATTTTTCATTTTATAATGACGGGCATAGCACCACATATCAAAAATCGGCAATAGCAAAATATTGCTATTTAAGCGGACTCTCCGCGTGAAATGACATTAATTTGCTGGCGAAATGCCTGCGGCGTAACCTGATACGTTTGACGGAACACTTTGCAAAAATAGCTGGTTTGCGAAAAGCCTAAATTACGCGCAATGCTGGCTATGCTCCAGTCACTGTGGCAAAGCAACTCTTTGGCACTTGCCATTCTCTGTTGGTTTACCCATGCGTTAAAACCGATACCCTGATATTTTTTGAACAATTTACTGAAATAGTACGGGCTAAGGAAAACATGAGAGGCAACATCTTCCAGACGCAACTCGTCTGATAAATGTGCATCAATGTAGCGCAGGGCTTTTTTCATTTTACTGTCATGGGGGTTGGTACTGCGGTTAGCGCGTACCGGCTCTGACTGCTGCGGGTTATCTTTGATAACAACAAAATTGAGTTGTTTCTTAAGGCAATTTTCGACGATGAGCTTGAGTAAATCCGCTGAGGCAATGACTCGAGAATAGTCCATCTCAGGAACATTACGGAACTCGTTGACCAGCTCTGGATCGGCTTGCCAGCGGTCATCGACGTTGAGAATATCAACGAGGCCTACATCGTTACTTAAGCGTACTTGTCCACAAAGCACAAACCCTACCAGGTGTCCCGCGATGACCAGCGGAATTGAGAAATCGGTAAGCCCGGCATGGCAGCGATAAATGCAGGGTTGATCGGACTTAGAGGCTTCCAACCCTCCACAGCGGTCGCTCATACGACAACGCGTACTATGCTGAGGATGCTGGCGCATCAACTGGCAAAAAGGAGTGAAATTAAAAAGCTCAGAAATTTCATCACCGTGAATATTGACAACCACAACAGCCAGACTGGTGGCCTGTGCAAAATCCTGTGCGATTTTATTAATGAGTTCTGAGTTCAGGGCACTCGCAGAAATCATGATAAAACCTCTCAGTTAATTTATTGTTATAAATAAAACATATTATTCACACATTCATTTTCATCTCGCGATCCAGCGCTCTGATGAAAGTCAGCATTGAACATAACAAAAGTCTCCCATTCTTGGGAGACTTTTTAAGCCGTTCAGGAAACCGGATCACGAAAACAGTTTTTACCTTTCAATAATAAACATCTTTCATGAAGCTAGCTCTCGTTTTCCTCCAACTTACACGAATTACACGGTAAATTTTTGCCAATAAAATAACGATAAATTGCTGCGCCCGCACAGGCGCCGATGATGGGAGCCACAATCGGCACGAAGAAATAAGGGATATCGCGCCCGCCGGTCATCGCAACATCACCCCACCCGGCCATCCAGGCAAACAATTTAGGACCAAAATCACGTGCCGGGTTCATCGCAAAGCCGGTAAGTGGGCCGGTTGATGCGCCGATAACAGCAACCAGAATACCAATCAACAGTGGTGCCAGAGGGCCTTTGGGAACGCCGTTACCGTCGTCCGTTAGCGCCATAATCATCCCCATCAGAATGGAGGTAATCACCACTTCGACCAGTGCGGCCTGCCAGACACTCAGTGCGGCGGCAGGATACGTGCTAAAAATACTGGCAAGTTGCAGGCTTTCCAGACTGCCGCGTACCATTTGGTGGGCTGATTCATACTCAATAAATAAACTGCCGTACAACAAATAGGCCAGCATAGCGCCACCAAAGGCACCCGCTATCTGAGCGACAGAATAAGGCAGTACTTTACGGCCAGGAAAACAGGCAAACAACCAAAGTGCGATGGTAATAGCGGGATTGAGATGGGCCCCAGAAATCCCGGCTGTCAGGTAAACTGCAAGCGAGATCCCCAAGCCCCATATGATGCAGATCTCCCACAATCCCAAACTGGCACCCGCGACTTTAAGGGCGCTCAGGCACCCAATACCAAAAAACAAAAATAGCCCGGTACCCAAAAACTCAGCAATACATTGCGCTCTTAGTGAATCGTTCATTGTGACACCTTCTAAGCAGAGTTCGTGTCTTTACCAGCGGACTCCTTGCTGGCAGGAAGATTACTTCAAGACTTACTATAAAAATCTGTATCGGCAAATTGTTGGCAATCTGCAAGCGACATACCCTTAAAAATCGTGTTGTGATAGCAAAATTTTGCTATCACCTTTATTAAAACAGGTGACAAAACGAGGATTCACCCTATTAAAAGTACATTTTCAAAATAATAAAATATTGCGAAAAGCAGAATTCCATTTTCAAACGATCATCACAATTTCATTTTTCTCGCATAGCAAATGATATTTAAACTGTCACTCAGAAAAGTGTAAATATGGAATTAACATGACCAAATAGTCATATCGATAAAGATTAAAATAACTAACAAAAACAGGATATTACAATAACTCACAGCAATTTTATCTCACTGTAACCCCACTATTTTTTCACTCTTACTTTCAACTCAGCCATTCTTTTTCCTCGCTTCTTTTTATAGTCATGAAAATCGGGACAACCCAGGCGAGGTCTTTATGCAACAAGAAGCGTTAGGAATGGTAGAAACCAAAGGCTTAACTGCAGCCATAGAGGCCGCAGATGCAATGGTGAAGTCAGCCAATGTAATGCTGGTCGGCTACGAAAAAATTGGTTCGGGGCTGGTAACAGTTATTGTCCGCGGCGATGTCGGCGCAGTCAAAGCAGCAACAGATGCCGGTGCCGCCGCAGCCCGTAATGTGGGAGAAGTGAAAGCCGTACACGTTATCCCACGCCCGCATACCGATGTAGAAAAAATCTTACCGAAGGGAATTAGCTAATGAGCAGCAATGAACTGGTTGAACAGATCATGGCGCAGGTGATTGCTCGCGTGGCAACGCCGGAACAGCAGGCTATCCCAGAAAATAATCACCCAACACGAGAAACGGCTATGGCAGAGAAAAGCTGCAGTTTAACGGAGTTTGTCGGTACCGCGATTGGCGACACCGTCGGTCTGGTAATCGCCAACGTAGACAGTGCCCTACTGGACGCAATGAAACTTGAAAAACGCTATCGCTCCATTGGCATCCTTGGCGCCCGTACTGGTGCGGGTCCACACATCATGGCCGCTGATGAAGCGGTGAAAGCCACCAATACTGAAGTCGTCAGTATTGAGTTACCACGTGATACCAAAGGCGGCGCAGGTCATGGCTCGCTGATTATTCTTGGCGGCAACGATGTTTCCGACGTGAAACGCGGCATTGAAGTCGCACTGAAAGAGCTGGATCGCACCTTTGGCGACGTTTATGCCAACGAAGCCGGTCACATCGAAATGCAATACACCGCACGCGCCAGCTACGCACTTGAAAAAGCCTTTGGCGCACCGATTGGTCGTGCCTGTGGCGTCATCGTCGGCGCACCAGCATCCGTTGGTGTCCTGATGGCTGATACTGCCCTGAAATCCGCCAACGTGGAAGTTGTGGCTTACAGCTCCCCTGCTCATGGCACCAGCTTCAGTAACGAAGCCATTCTGGTTATTTCGGGTGACTCTGGCGCTGTTCGTCAGGCTGTTATCTCTGCCCGTGAAATCGGTAAAACCGTACTCGGGACCCTCGGCTCAGAGCCGAAAAACGATCGTCCGTCCTACATCTGATATCAGTGAGGCTGATTCATGAGATCGAAAAGATTTGAAGCACTGGCGAAGCGCCCTGTGAATCAGGATGGCTTCGTTAAGGAGTGGATCGAAGAAGGCTTCATTGCGATGGAAAGCCCGAACGACCCCAAACCGTCGATTAAAATCGTCAACGGTACAGTCACTGAACTGGACGGTAAATCCGCTAGTGAATTTGACTTAATCGACCATTTTATTGCCCGCTATGGCATTAACCTGGCGCGCGCTGAAGAAGTCATGGCGATGGATTCGGTCAAACTGGCCAATATGCTTTGCGATCCTAACGTGAAGCGCAAAGACATTGTGCCGCTGACCACCGCAATGACGCCGGCAAAAATTGTCGAAGTCGTGTCCCATATGAACGTCGTTGAGATGATGATGGCCATGCAGAAAATGCGTGCTCGTCGTACACCATCTCAACAAGCGCACGTCACTAATGTCAAAGATAACCCCGTGCAAATTGCCGCTGATGCCGCTGAAGGCGCATGGCGCGGGTTTGACGAACAGGAAACGACCGTTGCCGTTGCGCGTTATGCGCCATTTAACGCCATTGCGCTGTTAGTCGGCTCACAGGTTGGACGCCCGGGCGTGTTAACTCAGTGTTCTCTGGAAGAAGCAACCGAACTCAAACTCGGGATGCTAGGCCACACTTGCTACGCTGAAACTATCTCCGTCTATGGTACTGAACCCGTCTTTACCGACGGCGATGACACGCCATGGTCTAAAGGCTTCCTCGCCTCGTCCTACGCATCCCGTGGTCTGAAAATGCGCTTTACCTCCGGCTCTGGTTCAGAAGTTCAGATGGGTTACGCCGAAGGCAAATCGATGCTTTATCTGGAAGCCCGCTGTATTTACATCACCAAAGCTGCTGGCGTACAGGGTCTGCAAAACGGTTCCGTAAGCTGCATCGGAGTCCCTTCCGCCGTGCCGTCAGGAATTCGTGCAGTGCTGGCTGAAAACCTGATCTGCTCCTCTCTGGATCTGGAATGCGCCTCCAGCAACGACCAAACCTTTACCCACTCGGATATGCGTCGTACTGCGCGTCTGCTGATGCAGTTCCTGCCGGGTACTGACTTCATTTCTTCTGGTTATTCCGCAGTGCCGAACTACGACAACATGTTTGCGGGTTCGAACGAGGATGCTGAAGATTTTGACGACTACAACGTTCTCCAGCGTGACCTGAAAGTAGACGGTGGTCTGCGCCCGGTTCGTGAAGAAGACGTTATCGCCATTCGTAACAAAGCGGCGCGTGCGCTGCAGGCCGTCTTTGCCGGGATGGGATTACCGCCAATCACTGATGAAGAAGTGGAAGCGGCGACCTACGCCCACGGTTCGAAAGATATGCCGGAACGTAACATCGTTGAAGATATCAAGTTTGCACAAGAGATCATCAACAAAAACCGTAACGGTCTGGAAGTGGTGAAAGCCCTTGCTCAGGGCGGATTTACCGATGTCGCTCAGGACATGCTCAACATCCAGAAAGCCAAGTTAACCGGGGATTACCTGCATACCTCCGCCATTATCGTTGGCGACGGACAGGTGCTATCCGCTGTCAATGATGTTAACGACTATGCCGGTCCGGCAACAGGTTATCGCCTGCAAGGCGAACGCTGGGAAGAGATCAAAAACATCCCTGGCGCACTTGATCCCAACGAGCTTGGCTAAGGGGTGAAAAATGGAAATTAATGAAAAACTGCTGCGCCAGATAATTGAAGATGTGTTGTCTGAAATGCAGACCAGCGACAAACCCGTCTCTTTCCGCGCATCTACAGCGGCAAGCGCAACTCAGGCTGCTGCGGCACAGGGCGACAGCTTTCTGACCGAGATTGGTGAAGCCAAACAAGGCCAGCAACAGGACGAAGTGATTATTGCCGTAGGGCCGGCGTTTGGCCTGTCACAAACCGTCAATATTGTTGGGATCCCGCATAAGAATATCTTGCGCGAAGTGATTGCCGGTATTGAAGAAGAAGGCATTAAAGCGCGCGTTATCCGCTGCTTTAAATCCTCCGATGTGGCGTTTGTTGCCGTTGAGGGTAACCGTCTGAGCGGTTCCGGGATCTCTATCGGTATCCAGTCAAAAGGCACGACGGTTATCCACCAGCAGGGGTTACCGCCGCTTTCAAATCTGGAGCTGTTCCCTCAGGCACCGCTTCTGACGCTGGAAACCTATCGTCAGATCGGTAAAAACGCCGCGCGTTATGCCAAGCGTGAATCTCCGCAACCGGTCCCTACGCTGAATGACCAGATGGCTCGTCCTAAGTACCAGGCGAAATCAGCCATTCTGCACATTAAAGAGACCAAATACGTTGTGACAGGCAAAAACCCGCAGGAACTGCGCGTGGCGCTTTGATAAAGGATACCTCCATGAATACCGACGCAATTGAATCGATGGTTCGGGATGTGTTGAGCCGGATGAACAGCCTGCAAGGCGAGTCCGCGACTCCGCCCGCGGCGAGTTCATCAGCACATACCGCGAAAGTCACGGATTACCCTCTCGCGAATAAACATCCTGAGTGGGTAAAAACTGCGACCAACAAAACGCTGGACGACTTCACGCTTGAAAATGTTCTGAGCAACAAAGTGACCGCGCAGGACATGCGCATCACTCCTGAAACACTGCGCCTCCAGGCGGAAATCGCCAAAGATGCCGGACGTGACAGGCTGGCGATGAACTTTGAGCGCGCTGCCGAGCTAACCGCTGTTCCTGACAATCGCATTCTTGAGATCTACAACGCGCTGCGCCCGTACCGCTCAACAAAAGATGAGCTGATGGCTATCGCCGACGATCTCGAAAATCGTTATCAGGCAAAAATCTGTGCAGCTTTCGTTCGTGAAGCGGCAGCGCTGTACGTTGAGCGTAAAAAACTCAAAGGCGACGACTAACTCAGGGACAGGATCATGCGATATATAGCTGGCATTGACATAGGCAACTCATCAACGGAAGTCGCTCTGGCTACTCTGGATGAGTCTGGCGTGCTGAGCATCACCGGCAGCGCGCTGGCAGAAACCACCGGAATTAAGGGCACATTACGTAATGTGTTTGGCATTCAGGAGGCCCTTACGCTGGCGGCAAAAAACGCCGGTATCAATGTCAGCGATATTTCGCTCATCCGTATTAACGAAGCCACCCCGGTCATTGGCGACGTGGCGATGGAAACAATAACCGAAACCATCATCACTGAATCCACCATGATCGGCCATAACCCTAAAACACCGGGCGGTGTCGGGTTAGGCGTGGGCGTCACTATTACGCCGGAAGACCTTCTCAGTCGCCCGGCGGATACGCCCTATATTCTGGTGGTGTCATCGGCATTTGATTTCGCCGATGTTGCTACGATGATTAATGCCTCCGTCCGTGCCGGATACCAGTTGACTGGTGTTATTTTGCAGCAGGACGATGGTGTGTTGGTCAGTAATCGTCTGACTCATCCCCTGCCCATAGTCGATGAAGTCCTTCATATTGATCGTATCCCGTTGGGGATGCTGGCTGCCATTGAGGTCGCCGTACCAGGAAAGGTTATTGAAACGCTTTCTAACCCCTACGGTATTGCAACTGTCTTTGGCCTCAATGCCGATGAGACTAAAAACATTGTTCCGATGGCACGGGCGCTGATCGGCAACCGTTCAGCCGTGGTGGTGAAAACGCCGTCAGGTGATGTGAAAGCGCGAGCGATTCCTGCCGGAAATCTGGAGCTACAGTCTCAGGGTCGTACAGTACGGGTCGACGTTGCAGCGGGCGCCGAAGCGATTATGAAAGCGGTTGGTGAATGCCCGAAACTGGATAACGTTACTGGAGAAGCTGGCACCAATATTGGCGGCATGCTGGAGCATGTGCGCCAGACGATGGCTGAATTAACCAATAAACCCAGTCATGAAATTTTTATTCAGGATCTGCTGGCGGTCGATACCTCGGTTCCTGTCAGCGTGACGGGTGGACTTGCCGGTGAGTTCTCGCTGGAACAGGCTGTCGGCATAGCCTCCATGGTGAAATCAGACCGCCTGCAAATGGCGATGATTGCCCAGGAGATCACGCAAAAGCTCAACATTGACGTCCAGGTTGGCGGGGCCGAAGCCGAAGCTGCCATTCTGGGGGCCTTAACTACTCCGGGCACCACGCGACCACTGGCTATTCTGGACCTCGGCGCGGGTTCAACCGACGCTTCTATCATCAATCCTAAGGGCGAAATTATTGCCACGCACCTGGCGGGTGCAGGCGATATGGTCACGATGATCATTGCCCGTGAACTGGGTCTGGATGACCGTTATCTCGCGGAAGAGATTAAAAAGTATCCGTTGGCGAAAGTTGAGAGCTTGTTCCATCTTCGCCACGAAGACGGCAGCGTTCAATTCTTCCCTACGCCTCTCCCGCCAACGGTTTTTGCGCGCGTGTGCGTAGTGAAGCCCGATGAACTGGTGCCACTGCCGGGTGAACTGGCGCTGGAGAAAGTACGGGCCATTCGTCGAAGTGCTAAGGAACGCGTTTTCGTTACTAACGCACTCAGAGCGCTACGTCAGGTGAGTCCGACCGGGAACATTCGGGATATTCCCTTTGTGGTACTGGTTGGCGGCTCATCCCTGGATTTTGAAGTTCCGCAGCTGGTCACCGATGCTCTGGCGCATTATCGACTGGTTGCCGGGCGCGGCAATATTCGTGGTACCGAAGGTCCGCGCAATGCGGTTGCGACAGGGCTGATTCTCTCCTGGCATAAGGCATTCGCTCATGGAAAGTAATCTCACCACGCCAGCCATCGTTATCTTCACCAGTGCTGACTGCGCTGACGTCTGGAATGACGTACTGCTGGGTATTGAAGAAGAAGGGATCCCCTTTGTGATTCAGGAGAATGACTCAACTGACGTTATCCACAAAGCATGGTTGGCCGCCTGCCAATCACCATTGCTGGTTGGTATTGGCTGTAGCCGTGAAAAACTGGTCGTGCACTACAAAAACTTACCCTCATCAGCACCGCTTTTTACGCTGACGTATCAACAAAATAGCCACGATCGCCGCAGCATTGGTAACAACGCTGCGCGGCTGGTTAAAGGCATTCCGTTCCGGGAATGCCACTCATAACCCACAGGAGAAAAGCAGTATGAATAACGCACTGGGACTGGTTGAAACAAAAGGGCTTGTCGGCGCTATTGAAGCCGCTGATGCCATGGTGAAATCCGCAAACGTGCAGTTGGTTGGTTACGAAAAAATCGGCTCTGGCCTGATCACCGTTATGGTTCGCGGTGATGTCGGCGCGGTGAAAGCAGCCGTAGATGCTGGAAGCGCAGCCGCAAGCGCCGTTGGTGAGGTGAAATCCTGCCACGTTATCCCGCGTCCGCACAGCGACGTTGAAGCCATTTTACCTAAATCCGCATAAGTCGTTGCAACCAAGGAGCACAGCGTGAAGCAATCACTGGGATTACTTGAAGTTAGTGGTCTGGCATTAGCCATCAGTTGCGCGGACGTCATGGCGAAAGCCGCCTCCATCACGCTGGTGGGCCTCGAAAAAACCAACGGCTCAGGCTGGACGGTGATCAAGATAATCGGGGATGTGGCCTCCGTCCAGGCGGCCATTTCCACTGGTGTCAGTTTCGCTGACCAGCGAGATGGACTGGTGGCTCACAAAGTCATTTCCAGACCCGGGGACGGGATCCTGTCGCATAGCGTTGTCCTGGAGCCTGAACCAACGCCCGACCCCATACCAGCCATACCGCATGAAGAGATATTTGTAGACCATGCGGCACCCGAAGCACCGCAAGATGCAGAATTGATTAGCTGCAATTTGTGTCTTGATCCTGCCTGCCCTCGCCAAAAAGGTGAGCCGCGCACACTTTGTCTTCACTCCGGCAAACGAGGTGAAGCGTGATGGATAAACAGCAACTGGAAACCACTGTCGCTAAGGTTCTGGATGAAATGCGCGAGCGCCCGATTCCGCTGGGGATCTCTAATCGGCATATTCATCTGTGCGCTGAAGATTACGGTCGCTTGTTTCCCAATCACCCAATTAGTGAGAAAAAAGAGCTGCTGCAGCCAGGGCAATATGCAGCAGAGCAGACTGTCACGCTGGTGGGGCCAAAAGGTCAGTTAAAAAATGTGCGTTTACTCGGTCCGCTGCGCAATACCAGCCAGGTCGAAATTTCCCGTACTGACGCCCGCACGTTGGGAATTGCTGCTCCGCTGCGGATGTCGGGCAATATTCAGGGCACACCCGGTGTTCGTCTTGTCAGCCCATTTGCTGAACTGGACTTAGCATCCGGGGTGATCGTTGCCCAACGGCATATCCATATGTCGCCGCTCGATGCTCTGATTCTGCGAGTTTCCCATGGTGATAAAGTCTCGGTCGCCATTAATGGCGATGAACGTCGACTGATTTTCGATAACGTCGCCGTACGCGTTTCGCCGGATATGCGCCTCGAAATGCATATCGATACAGACGAAGCCAATGCTGCAGGCGCTGATAATCCCCAGGCATTCGCCACACTGGTGACCTCACGATGAACAACGAACTGCTGCAACGCATTATCGAGGAGGTTGTTTCCCGATTAAAAAAACGCGCGGAAAGCACGCTCACTCTTAGCGTCGCGCAGTTACGGGAAATCGATTCACGGACAGTATGCTGCCAGTACTCGTCGCTCCATCTCCAGCAAGTGGACCTGCCATTTCTGGAGCAAATTGCCGAAGGCTGCCCAGTCAACATGTCGGTGGTAATGATTCACGACGCGCTGGCATGCGGAGTCCGCGTGAAGATTTCACTACAACACCGATTGTTACCCGCAATCCCCGTGAAAAAACTCGCGCGTCTGCCGCTGGAGTTCAGTGACGAACTGGGGCGAATCATCTTTTTGCATCCTGAGAAGCTTCTCAGCTATGCCGACGTCGCCCAATTGAGGGATGGGGTACTGGTGCTACGCCGTCGATGTGTCGTGACGGCTCTGGCTCAGGAAGCTGTCAGTCTGCGAAATGTCCAACTAATTAAGCAGGAGTGAGCTATGCATCTGGCACGGGTTACAGGCGTTGTGGTTTCCACGCAAAAATCTCCATCACTGGTGGGAAAAAAACTGTTGCTGGTACGTCGGGTAAGTGCTGACGGAGAGCTTCCTGCGTCTCCAGTGAGTGGAGATGAAGTCGCTGTTGATTCTGTCGGCGCGGGGACCGGCGAACTGGTATTACTCAGCAGCGGGTCCAGCGCCAGACACGTTTTTTCCGGCCCGAATGAGGCCATTGATCTGGCTATCGTCGGCATTGTCGACACGCTTTCTCGTTAGGAGGAACTATGGCGATTTATACCCGCACAGGTGATGCCGGAACAACAGCCCTATTTACCGGACAGCGCGTGAGCAAAACGCATCCGCGCGTGGAAGCCTACGGTACGCTGGACGAACTGAATGCGGCGCTTAGCCTGTGCGTTTGCGTGGCGAAAAACCCTCAGCACCGGCAGTTACTTGAAAATATCCAGCTGCAGCTTTTTTGGTTCAGCGCCGAACTGGCAAGCGAAAGCGAAGAACCGACGCCAGAGCAGCGCTACATCAGCTCAGAAGAAATTGCGGCACTGGAAGGTGCCATCGATATCGCAATGGGAAGAGTACCGCCCCTGCGCAGCTTTATTTTACCAGGCCGCAGCGAAGCCGCCAGCCGACTGCACTTTGCCCGAACTCTGGCACGCCGCGCAGAGAGACGACTGGTCGAGCTGTCCACCGAGATCTCCGTCAGACACGTGCTGATGCGTTATATCAACCGCCTGTCCGACTGCTTATATGCGCTTGCACGAGCAGAAGATCATGACGCCCATCAAAACGAAATCATTGAGAAAGTGGCTGAGCGCTATCTCGCTGCCGTTCAACCACCAGCCACAAAGGAGCCGACTATGTCTCTGTCTTTTCAGGAGCTCCACCAACTCACTCGCGCTGCGGTGACGAGAGCAGAAGAACTTCAGGTTCCGGTCGTCATTAGCATTGTTGATGCGAACGGGACCCAAACGGTGGCCTGGCGCATGCCTGACGCATTACTCGTGAGTAGCGAACTGGCACCGAAAAAAGCCTGGACTGCCGTGGCGATGAAAACCGCCACTCATGAGCTGACATCAGTAGTACAACCAGGCGCAGCGCTTTACGGTCTGGAAAGCCATATGCAGGGAAAAGTCGTCACCTTCGGTGGCGGGTACGCATTATGGCGTGAGGGTTTACTCCTCGGGGGTCTTGGCATCAGCGGAGGAAGCGTTGAACAGGATATGGACATTGCAGAAACGGCCATTGCGGCGATTAACGTGAGAACACATCAATGAATACTTCAGAACTTGAAACCCTTATTCGTAACATTTTGAGTGAGCAACTCGCCCCGGCAAAAGCAGAAGTTAAGGGTAACGGTATTTTTCCGTCCGTTGGCGAAGCGATCGATACCGCTCATCAGGCTTTTCTGCGTTACCAGCAATGTCCATTGAAAACCCGCAGCGCCATCATAAACGCCCTACGCGAAGAACTGACGCCTCATCTTGCTTCACTGGCCGCTGAGAGCGCTGCCGAAACGGGTATGGGCAACAAAGAGGATAAGTTCCTTAAAAATAAAGCCGCGCTGGACAACACTCCGGGTATCGAAGATCTCACCACCACGGCGCTAACCGGCGATGGCGGCATGGTGTTATTCGAGTATTCACCGTTTGGCGTGATTGGTTCTGTCGCCCCCAGTACTAATCCGACAGAGACCATTATTAACAACAGCATCAGCATGCTGGCGGCAGGGAATAGCGTTTATTTCAGTCCGCATCCGGGTGCTAAAAAGGTTTCACTCAAGCTGATTGCCATGATTGAAGATATCGCTTTCCGTTGCTGCGGAATTCGTAATCTTGTCGTCACGGTCACAGAACCCACTTTTGAGGCTACCCAGCAGATGATGGCGCACCCTAAAATCGCAGTTCTGGCGATTACCGGTGGCCCAGGCATTGTTGCTATGGGCATGAAAAGCGGGAAAAAAGTCATCGGCGCAGGCGCAGGAAATCCCCCCTGCATTGTTGATGAAACGGCCGACCTGGTTAAGGCGGCGGAAGATATCATCAATGGCGCATCCTTTGATTACAACCTCCCCTGCATTGCTGAGAAGAGCCTGATTGTTGTTGATGCCGTTGCCGAACGACTGGTTCAACAGATGCAGTCTTTTGGTGCGATGCTTCTCAATAGAGAAGAGGTAGACAAACTGCGAGCCGTCTGTCTACCAGAAGGCATAGCCAATAAAAAACTGGTAGGTAAAAGCCCGGCAACCTTACTGGAAGCAGCAGGAATACCAGTTCCGGCAAAAGCACCTCGATTACTGATAGGCATCGTCCAGGCGGACGACCCGTGGGTTACCAGCGAGCAACTGATGCCAATGCTCCCCGTCGTAACGGTGAGCGATTTTGATAGTGCATTAACGTTGGCCCTGAAGGTTGAAGAGGGATTGCATCACACGGCCATTATGCATTCGCAAAATGTGTCACGTTTGAACCTTGCCGCGCGCACGCTTCAGACCTCCATCTTTGTGAAAAATGGCCCCTCTTACGCCGGGATCGGCGTTGGTGGTGAAGGCTTTACAACCTTCACTATTGCGACGCCAACCGGTGAAGGAACAACATCTGCGCGCACTTTCGCACGCTCTCGTCGTTGCGTGCTGACAAACGGTTTTTCTATTCGTTAATGGGGCCGTTATGAATAGCTTTTCACTGCAAACTCGATTGTACAGCGGCCAGGGAAGTCTGGATGTGCTCAAGCGCTTCACGAATAAGCATATCTGGATTATTTGCGATGGTTTTCTCGCGCGTTCTCCCCTGATTGAAAAGCTGCGCAACGCTCTGCCAGCGGATAACCGCATCAGCATTTTCAGCGATATCACCCCCGATCCCACCATCAGCACTGTAGTTCAAGGGATTGCACAAATGCAGTCCCTGCGGCCGGACATCGTGATGGGTTTTGGTGGCGGCTCAGCACTGGACGCCGCAAAAGCCATCGTCTGGTTCAGCCGCCAGTTCGGTATTGAAATTGAAACCTGTGTCGCAATTCCCACTACCAGCGGTACGGGCTCCGAGGTAACCAGCGCCTGCGTGATTAGCGATCCGGATAAAGGCATTAAATATCCATTGTTTAATAATGCGCTTTATCCAGACATGGCCATCCTTGACCCAACGCTGGTCGTCAGCGTACCGCCAGCCATAACCGCGAATACCGGCATGGACGTGTTAACGCATGCGTTGGAGGCATACGTGTCCACGAAGGCCAGCGACTTCACCGATGCACTAGCTGAAAAAGCGGCTCAAATCGTCTTCCAGTATCTGCCTGTCGCCGTCAGCAAAGGCGAATGCCTGGCAACCAGAGGGAAAATGCACAATGCGTCAACGCTCGCGGGAATGGCATTTAGTCAGGCTGGACTGGGGATCAATCATGCGATTGCCCATCAGTTGGGCGGTCAGTTTCATCTGCCACACGGACTTGCCAATGCGCTGCTGCTGACCCATGTCATTCATTTTAATGCTCGCGATCCGCGGGCTGCGAAGCGCTATGCCCGTTTCGCTAAAGCCTGCCATTTATGCCCGGATAACGCGAACGATACAGCGGCATTGAATGCGCTCATTCATCATATCGAGCTACTCAAAAAACAGTGTGCGTTGCCTTCTTTAGTTGACGCGCTTAAAGACGGAAAGCAAGCCTGGTCGCAACGTATCCCGTCGATGGTTCAGGCCGCGCTGGCTGACGTCACGCTGCAAACCAATCCTCGTGTTGCCGACGCCAGTGCCATGCAGGAACTGCTTGAGGAATTATTATGAAGACAGCCATGACGGCAGAGTCCACGCTCTATGATGCGCAGACAATTCGCGAACGCGTTCGCGCAGCGGGTGTTGTCGGAGCCGGAGGCGCAGGCTTTCCTGCTCACGTAAAATTACAGGCGCAGGTCGATACCTTTCTGGTCAATGCGGCTGAATGTGAGCCAATGCTGAAAGTTGACCAGCAGTTGATGGCCGTCCAGGCTGAGCGACTTATCCACGGCGTTCAATATGCCATGACGGCTACCGGAGCCAGTTCCGGAATTATTGCGCTCAAAGAGAAATACCAACAGGCTATCAATGCATTAACGCCCCTTCTGCCTGCCGGGATCCGCTTACATATTTTGCCCGATGTCTACCCGGCAGGTGACGAGGTTCTGACCATCTGGATGGCAACAGGCCGGAGAGTTCCGCCTGCCGCGCTGCCTGTCAGCGTCGGCGTAGTGGTCAATAACGTCCAGACCGTGCTCAACATCGCGAGAGCAGTTGAGCAGCAGTACCCGGTTACGCGTCGTACCTTGACCGTTAACGGCGCAGTCGCCAGTCCCATCACACTCACAGTCCCTATCGGAATGTCTTTACGTGACGTTCTGGCGCTGGCCGGGGGTGCAACCGTTGACGATCCCGGCTTTATTAACGGTGGTCCGATGATGGGCGGCCTGATTACTTCACTGGATACCCCAGTCAGCAAGACCACCGGGGGCCTGCTGGTTTTGCCTAAATCTCATGCGTTGATTCAGCGGCGGATGCAGGATGAACGTACCGTGCTTTCCGTTGCAAAAACCGTTTGCGAGCAGTGCCGTTTGTGTACGGATTTGTGCCCAAGGCATTTGATCGGTCATGAATTATCCCCGCATCTGCTGGTTCGTGCGGTTAATTATCAGCAGGCAGCCACGCCGCAATTGCTGCTCACGGCCCTGACCTGCTCAGAATGCAATGTGTGTGAAAGCGTTGCCTGTCCAGTTGGGATTTCGCCGATGCGAATCAACCGCATGCTTAAACGCGAACTGCGGGCGCTCAACCATCGTTATGAAGGGCCGCTAAATCCTGAGGATGAAATGGCGAAGTACCGGCTGATCCCGGTTAAGCGCCTTATTACCAAACTGGGCCTTAGCGACTGGTATCACGATGCGCCACTGGCTGAGACTGACTACTCCACAGACAAAACGACGCTGTTGTTACGCCAGCATATAGGTGCCAGCGCTATCCCATGTGTAGAACAAGGCGAACGCGTTGTTCGCGGTCAATGCGTTGCCGATGTGCCGTCCGGTGCATTAGGCGCGCCTGTTCACGCCAGTATTGACGGTATTGTCAGCGAAATCACTGAGCAATCCATCACGGTAATAAGAGGTTAATCATGTCTCAGGCTATAGGGATTTTAGAACTCACCAGCATTGCCAAAGGAATGGAAGCTGGCGATGCCATGTTAAAAAGCGCGAATGTGAATTTACTGGTCAGCAAGACCATCTGCCCGGGAAAATTTCTACTCATGCTCGGTGGTGACGTAGGTGCCGTACAACAGGCGATTGCCACTGGAACATCTCTTGCTGGCGATATGCTCGTTGATAGTCTGGTACTCCCCAACATTCATGCCAGCGTACTACCCGCAATCAGCGGACTAAACAGCGTAGATAAGCGTCAGGCAGTTGGTATTGTCGAAACATGGAGCGTTGCTGCCTGCATCTGCGCCGCCGACCGGGCGGTTAAAGCCTCCAACGTCACGCTGGTCCGCGTCCATATGGCATTTGGTATTGGCGGCAAGTGTTACATGGTCGTAGCTGGCGATGTATCCGATGTGAATAACGCGGTGACGGTTGCCAGTGAAAGTGCGGGTGAAAAAGGCCTGCTGGTTTACCGCTCGGTCATCCCCCGTCCACACGAAAGCATGTGGCGACAAATGGTGGAAGGATAATGGAAAGACAACCCACCACGGATCGTATGATTCAGGAATATGTTCCTGGCAAACAGGTCACGTTGGCGCACCTTATCGCCAATCCCGGTAAGGATTTGTTCAAGAAACTGGGATTACCTGATTCGGTTTCTGCGATCGGTATTCTGACCATTACCCCTAGCGAAGCCTCAATCATCGCCTGTGATATCGCCACGAAATCAGGGGCGGTAGAGATTGGTTTTCTCGACCGGTTTACCGGCGCGGTGGTACTGACGGGCGATGTTTCAGCCGTTGAGTACGCGCTGAAACAGGTAACCCGAACGCTGGGCGAAATGATGCGTTTTACCGCGTGTCCCATCACCCGGACGTAATCTCATGAAACGTATCATGCTAATTGGCCCCAGCCAGTGCGGTAAAACGTCGCTCACACAGTGCATGCGCGGAGAGGTGCTCCACTATCAGAAGACCCAGGCCATAGTCTGGTCACCTACGACAATAGACACACCGGGTGAATATCTTGAGAACCGCTGCCTGTACAGTGCGCTGCTGGCCAGCGCCTGTGAAGCGGACATTATTGCGCTGGTACTCAATGCTGACGCGCCGTGGTCACCATTTTCTCCCGGTTTTACCGGACCAATGAACCGACCCGTTATTGGCCTCGTTACCAAAGCCGATTTAGCCAACCCGCAGCGTATTTCTCTTGTGGAGAGTTGGTTAGCTCAGGCTGGTGCGCAAAAAGTATTTGTCACCAGCGCGCTGGAGAATACCGGGGTCGATGAGATGTTCATTTTTCTGAATGCAAAGGAACCTTCATGTCTCACAAAATAATGGCCATTAACGCAGGTAGTTCCTCGCTTAAGTTTCAACTACTGGCGATGCCGCAGGGTGAAATGATCTGCCAGGGGTTGATAGAACGTATCGGTTTGTCTGATGCACTGGTCACCCTAAAAACGCCAGCGCAGAAATGGCAGGAGACTTTGCCCGTAGCCGATCACCGTGAAGCCGTAACGTTGCTTCTGGAAAAACTGCTCAACCACCACATTATCAGCAGTCTGGAAGAGATCGACGGCGTGGGCCACCGCGTCGCACACGGAGGGGAATCCTTTAAAGACTCCGCGCTGGTAACTGATGAAACGCTGGCAGAAATCGAGCGCCTCGCGGAACTGGCCCCTCTGCATAACCCGGTAAATGCGTTGGGGATCGCGGTATTCCGCCAGCTATTGCCCAAAACGCCAGCCGTTGCGGTGTTCGACACCGCGTTTCATCAAACGCTTGATGAGCCTTCTTTCATCTATCCCCTGCCCTGGCGTTACTATGTCGAGTTGGGTATTCGTCGTTACGGTTTTCATGGTACCAGCCACAAATACGTTAGCTCACAGCTTGCTGAAAAACTGGGTGTGCCACTCAGCGCCCTGCGCGTTGTTTGTTGTCATCTGGGCAACGGCAGCAGCATCTGCGCCATCAAAGGCGGACAATCGGTGAATACGTCAATGGGCTTTACACCACAGTCTGGCGTGATGATGGGCACGCGAAGTGGCGATATTGATCCATCCATTTTGCCCTGGATAGCCCTGCGAGAAGGCAAAACACCGCAGCAGCTCAATCAATTGCTCAACAATGAGTCCGGATTGCTCGGTGTTTCTGGCATCTCACCTGACTACCGCGACGTTGAACATGCCGCAGATACGGGCAATCACCAGGCTGCGCTGGCGTTGACGCTTTTTGCTGAGCGCATTCGTGCCACCATTGGTAGCTATATTATGCAGATGGGCGGTCTGGATGCCCTGGTGTTTACCGGTGGTATTGGCGAAAACTCCGCACGGGCGCGCGCTGCGATTTGCCGTAACCTGAATTTCCTGGGTCTGGCCGTTGATGAGGAAAAAAATCAGCGTAATGCCACCTTCATTCAAACGGAAAATGCGATGGTCAAAGTAGCAGTGATTAATACCAATGAAGAGCTAATGATTGCGCAAGACGTTATGCGTTTAGCGATATCTGAAACTGTGACATTGGGCATTCCTGCATAATACTGCCGCACCGCAAATTGCGGCAAATCATGGTAATAGCGCGATCGCCATGACACTATGCGCCGAGGATTGCTGATCACATAGGTGAAGACGTGGCTGTTGCGCAATGTCCCGCATCGTGCGGAGAACTTATCCAGGGCTGGATTCTGGGCAGTGAGAAATTGGTCTCCTGCCCGGTTGAATGGTATAGCACCGTTGAGGTCACTTCAGGTTCACCGCTGACAGATGAACGTCCACTTTCGCGAGCAATGGTTGAGAGGTTATTGCTGCACTGGCAATACCCGGCACACATGAGTCAGGATATCCGAATAGATGTCCAGTCAACCATTCCTGTCGCTAAAGGGATGGCCAGCAGCACAGCGGATATCGCCGCCACGGCAATCGCCACGGCACAGTATCTGGGGCATCAGCTAGACGAATCCACTCTGGCGCAGCTTTGCGTTTCGCTGGAACCTACCGACAGCACCGTTTTCCGCCAGCTTACGCTGTTCGATCATAACGACGCCTCCACGCAAATTGCCTGTGAATCCCAGCCACAACTCGATCTGCTGGTTCTCGAAAGTCCGGAAACCTTGCTTACTGCTGATTATCACCGTACTCCACGTCAGTCAGGGCTACTGGCGGGCGCCCCAGCTCTGAAACGCGCATGGGAAAAGGTACAGGAAGCCTGTATCAGTCAAAACCCTTATCGGATGGGCGAAGCCGCCACGCTGAGCGCGATCGCCAGCCAGTTGCTGTTACCTAAACCAGATTTTGATTCACTATTAGCACTGGTAGAAGAATGTGATTTATACGGCGTCAACGTCGCGCACAGCGGCAGCGTCGTCGGTCTGATGCTCGACAGAAGGCGTCATGATGTGGACTACATTAAATGGATGCTGACGCAGAAAAAATTGACAGTGCACTGGCCGGAACAACATTTGTTGCGGATGGTAACTGGCGGGGTCGAACTGCAATAAGGGCCGCCGCTAAGCAGCGACCCAAACGAGCATAAAATCGTTACTCAGCTTTCGCATCGGCGTTTTTCACTTCGCCCATCGCTTTCAGCTTTTTAGAGATGTCGCGGCGCTCTTTAGAGATCTCAGCGTTTTTGATGATGTAATCATCAACACGATCTTCATAATCGCTTTTCATGCTGGCGATAATGCCCTGAATCGCTTCCACGCTCATTCCAGGCTTGATGTAGTCGCTCAGGTTGTCCAACAGCAGAACGCGTTTCTGGTTGTCACGGATCTTTTTCTCAACGTCCTGAATTTCACGTTGCAGTTTGTTTTTACGACGGAACAGACGAACAAATTCCAGCACGTCCTGGAAAGAAGGCTTGGTAGTTTCCATTTTTACACCCCTGATAATGTGAGATTCGGATTCGTTAAAACAACGGCTAAAGTGGGTCAACATTACTTTCATGCCCGCCATACTTCAAGTTGCATCTGCATCGACAATGCATGGTTGAAACCTGAATTATCGAGGGTAAAGCCATTGCAGTTACCAATGGTTTTAGCCTTTTTCAGTATCATACCTCTAATCTTTGCTGAATCGAAGCAGCAGTAGAACCTATCGCCTCATCTGCTCTTTATTTGCGCAGCGCGCGACAGATTAAATGTGAGAGCAACTCCAGCTGTCGCGCCATTTCCATGTTCAACCAAACGTAGCCGTGAATGGGCGTTTCTGCGACATAATCGCCTTTATGCTCAGCAATGAGCTGACGCAACTCCGCCACGGTGTCATTGAGCTTTTCCGTATTGGCAAGCACCGGCTGCGGATTTCCTTCGTACAAGGCGTGGGTTATGGTCAGTAGCGCCTGCTGCGTCCTGAGCTGAGTTTCACGCAAAGTTTGTGCATTCAGCATGACAAAGTGGCTGGTGCGGCTGGCCCAAAGCGCATTAATTTGCAGCTCAAGCATGCAGACCAGATTGCGGTTAACCGTTTGAATAGCCTCAAAAATGGATTTTTGAATACGGGTTTCTTTACTGGCGGGAACGATGAGTCCGCGCATTTTGACAACGTCGCTTAAGAGCTGCTGTAAATGCTTCTCAAGCCGCGGTTGCTCAAGCAAATTAGGGGATAGCGCGGCCTGATACACCCGATTATATCCCGTCACACAATGTGCCAATTGGATACGCCAGTGTATAAATGCCCGCTGCGGCCAGATGCCGGTAAACAGCATCGCCAGTAACGAACCCAAAATAACATCGCCACCGCGCCATAACGCGGTATTCATATCTCCGGCAGGCGCCCCCACGACCACGGCAAGCGTAATGCCAATCAGCAGCGCCTGATACGGCCTTTTACCCAACGCCAACCACCCACAGAGAAACATCGCCACCGCGCACCAGATCAGCATTAGCGGAAGCGAAAAGAGTTCCAGACGCAGGGCAATCAATCCAAGCACCGAGCCCAGGATCGTTCCGCCTATACGCTCAAACGCTCTGGGAACAACGTTACCCCAAAAAGAAATTGGCCCCATAATCACCACCAGCGTGATCAGAGGCCATGTACCTTCGGGAATGTTTAACAGGCGTACCAACAGAAAAGTAAGAAGAAACGCCAGCGCAATGCGAATGCCATGCACCACACGATAATGACGATACAAACGAATTTCAAAAGGACTCAGCGACTTATCTGCACGCACTCATGCACTCCGTCAGGGAATAGCAAAGAAGCGAATTGTACCTGTTTTTACGGTGAAAACATCATCCTGATGACCAGGACATTCATCCTGATTTACACCAAAAACAGTTACTTCAACTGTACCGGCACGTACATTTCAATGTCCCAGTAACCGTCCTCCATGCCGTTGTTCAGATAAACTTCAAAACAGGGTTTAGCGGCTATCGCATACGTCGAATCCTGCATCAGGCGCTCAAAAAACTGATACCACGGCGTCGCGAAGTCATGATTTTCAACGCGCGCAACGGCTATAGCATAGTCGCCACCTGCCAGCTCGGTCTGGATCACGCCTTCGCTGTTTTCCGGGATCTCAAAACCTTCAGGCACAGACACCACGGTATCACAACGCAGTTTTTCCGCCGGAACAACGTCAGGATTGTCGTAATAAACGGCTATCCATTCCAGCGGTACGATCTGCTTACCGTCGACCCACATCATTAACTGTTCGAAACCTTGCTTTACCGTTTGTTCCCACGGTCCAACCATATGGAAACCGGCAATTATGCGTTTCTCGACCTGCTTTATCTCGTACTCCATATAACCTCCGTTATTACACTGTATTTATATACAGTGTAATTTTTAGGTATGACGGCCACAAGAAATCAGTGATTATTATGTGAGCAGATTCGCACTCTTGCCAGTCAGGCACATCAGGAAAACTACGCCTTATGGCGGAAGTAATCGCTCAAACGCGAGAAGACGCCACCTTCGTTGACAGACTCCAGCGTAACCAGAGGCCAGTGCGCCACCAGTTTATCCCGATCGTAGAGTTCAATTTCCCCCACACGTTGATGGGCTGCAATCGGGGCGACCAGTTCTTTCTTATCAAGAACATATTTTGCCTTGATATTCGCGACTTCGGCTTTAGGCAGGGCCATCCAGAAATCCTGCTCTGTGCCAAGGCTAATTTTTTCTTTATCGCCATACCAGATCCGTTCAATACCGACCTGCTTACCGCTACGTAAAACCTGCACGGTATCGAAGTTCTGTTGTCCCCATTGCAGCAGTTTTCTCGCCTGGTCTTCACGTCCTTTCGCACTCTCCGCCCCCATCACAACCGCAATCAGGCGGCGCTGCCCATCAACAGCAGAAGCAATCAGGTTGAATCCAGCGCCGGAGGTATGCCCAGTCTTCAGACCGTCGACGTTCATGGTTTTATCCCACAACAAACCGTTACGGTTTTGCTGCGTGATTCCGTTCCAGGTAAGGCTTTTTTCACTGTACATATGGTAGAAATCCGGCTCTCCATGGATGATAGCTCGCGACAGCACGGCCAGATCGTAAGCTGAGCTATGCTGACCTGGCGCATCCAGACCATGTACCGTTTCAAAATGCGTGTCCCGCAGGTTCAGCTTTTGCACATAGTTGTTCATCATCGCGACAAACTGCGACTGCCCTCCGGCGATGTAATCCGCCAGCGCCACGCAGGCATCATTACCGGAATCAACAATTAGCCCGCGACTCAAGTCGCGCACGGAAACGCGATCCCCTTCTTTCAGGAACATTAAAGATGAACCGACGAATACCGGATTATCTTTCGCCCAGGCGTCGCGCCCAACGGTGACAATATCTGTCGGACTAATACGCTTGCTGTCGATTGCGCGATCGACAACATAACCAGTCATCAGCTTTGTCAGGCTGGCAGGGTTGCGCTGCTGGTGTTCATTTCCGGCTGTCAGGATTTGGCCCGTGGTGTAATCCATTAATACCCACGCTCCGGCATTAATCGCAGGTGGCTGTGGGGAAAAGCTTACGACCTCGGTCGCGTACGCGGGCGAAAAACTCATCGCAAAGAGTGAAGCGGCAATAAACAAACGGCGTTTCAACAGCATGTCCTCAGGAAATGGAAAAATAGCCGTTCTTTTTACGGAAGTTCTGGCGAACAAACATGGATAAATTGCAAGAAAATGTGACATAAGGCACATTTTCTTGCTGTAAGGAAAGGTTTTCAGATATCAACCGCGGCGGGCATTAGCCTTTGCGCGGTGCTGTCTCTGCGTGATGGCTGCGATGACGATGATAGCCATCTATCATGCTGCGGAAAATTTGCCCCGGTGTGTCACCCAGCGTGCACAGGTAAATATGTGCACAGATGAACAGTAAGCCGACAATCGCCAACACCATATGCAGCACCAGCATCACAGGCCCTGCCCCTATTACCTGCGGGTAGAGACATAACAACCCGGTAATGATCAACAGCGGAACCAGCGCATACATGATGGCCAGATAAGCCAACTGTTGTAGCGGGTTAAATTTACTCTCTGCCGTTGCTGCAAACGGGTGCGGCTCACCTTTCATGATGCCATACAGATAAAAGCGCGTTTGCAACAAGCAGCGTGATATCAACCCGTTAAACTTCACCCGATAATGACAACCGTTGCCGCTGGTTGCGTTGATTAGCACAAAACCAACCCAGAAGGCCAACAGGGCGAAACCGCACCAGGTATGTACCTGCACCATCAATGCCACCGGTCCGACAGAGAAGTGCCCAAACAGGCCACTCAGCAGAAGCAGGATAAAAAGCAGCGCATTACCCCAGTGCCAGCGGCGAACTGCCAGCGAATAGAGGTAATCCCGATGTTCTTCTCCAGTAGCTGTTTTGGGTGACAGCATCCGACGTAACAGCGCGTGTATAACCAGGCCCGCAATCATCAGCACAATAACAACGCCTGCATAAATGAGCCACAGCGGCCAGTAGTCCGGCGCATAGTTAAGCTCTGCTCCCCAGATAGAATTCATGCTTTACCCTCCTGATGGATCTCTTTACGCCGATAAACACTCACCGGGCCGCTACGCGTATCCTGCTGGCGATAAACCTCTTTTTGATTTATCCAGTGCTGAATTTCCGGGTCGTCACGACGACCAAATTTCAGCGCATCCGTCGGGCAAACGGAAACGCAGGCGGGCGATTGTCCAGTCTCCAGTCGGGTATCTGCACAGAAGTTACATTTGTCGGCAATTCCCGTTTGCGGATTGAGATAACGGACGTGGAACGGACAAGCGGCAACACAATAGTCACAGCCAATACAGCGAGACTTATCCACTTGCACAATGCCATTTTCGTCGCGAAATGACGCACCGGTCGGACAAACGCTGACACACGGCGCATCTTCACAATGCTGACAGGAAACGCGAACAAACTGGAAGTGGGATAGCACCTCGGGTTCATGTTCGGGTGAACGGATCTGCACCTGTAGACGGCTAAATCCCTCTGGCACGTCATTCAAAACTTTGCAGGCAACCGTACATGCCTGACAGCCGATACAGCGTTTCTCGTCATGCAGCATGACATAAGGGTTTGTTGCTTGATTCATGATGTTCTCCTTTCTCATGCCCGACGAAGCGTAACGCCAGCGGTGTGCACCACTGTACCGGAAACCGGACTGGTAACATGCGGAAGCAAATTACCGCAATGGATACCGTGCGTTGTCGCTGCGGTTTTGGCTCCCGCCTTGGCGCCAAACCCCATATAAACAAACAGCGTATCGGGCCGAATTCCGGCGGTGACCAGCGCTTTGCCTTTTTCCTTGCCGGTCGCGTTTTCCAGCCAGATGTCATCGCCGCTTTTGATGCCTTTTTCACGGGCCGTTTGCGGGTGGATCCACACCGCGTTGTCCCACATCAACTCGCTAAGCAGTGGCACGTATTGCGTCGCACCGTTGGTATGAACCGCCACTTTTCCCTGGATAAAATAGAGCTCACTATCGCCTTTGAGCGCAAAATTGCGCGCGCGCGGAATACCGTAGCCAGGCAGGAGCGTCTCCAGCTCTTCAGAATAAAGCTCTATTTTTCCTGAAGGGGATTTAAAGCGCAGTTGCTCGCCATAGGTACCGTCGCTGTCAACCGCCACCGCGCCCGGATAGCGTTCCACAAACTGACGCACCGCTTCAGGTTCACGCAGCAGTAACGGAACACCCCACTCCCGATACCCTTTCTCACGCAGTTCAGCAGACAGCGCATGATCGCCATTAAGCTGGTATAACTGACGCGTTTGCATATCCTGCCATGGGTAGAATTGCCCAAGGCCTAACTGCACGGCCAGCTCTTTCCAGATTTGCCAGCTTGGACGCGCATCACCAATAGGTTCTACTACCTGCTGGCGCAGGGCATAGGCTGGATTCAGACCCGACATGTCTGAAACTTCTTCATCGCGCTCAAGGTAAGTACATTCAGGCAAAAGGTAGTCGGCATACGCCGCGCTTTCGCTTAGATAAACATCACAACTGACCACAAGGTCGAGCTGTTCAACGGTTTTGACCAGATCCGGTCGGCAGGTAACGGTTTGGAAAGGGTTGTGTCGGGACATAATCCATCCCTTCACCGGATAAGGCGTCTGGTTTAACACAGCATCAATGATGCTTTGCACCACACCACCGCCCGCCGCGATGTACTTAAACTGCGGGGCTACCAGATCGATACGCTGCGCCGTTGGCTTGGGTAATTTGACATCGGGTTTTGCCAGCACCGGAGCGACCTTCTCTCCGGCCAGCTTATTATAAGTTGCCGCCGCTTTTTTCTGGTATAAACCGCCTTCACGCTCAATATTACCAAGCAGCACATTGAGGGTAAAAATCATGCGCCGCATATCAATTTCTTCTTGCGAGAACGTCGCACGATGGCCCGGGCTGACGATAGCATGAGGCGCGCAGGCGGCCATTTCTCGGGTGACCCGAACAATGACATCAGCAGGCACATCAGCTTGCTTTTGCGCCCATTCCGGCGTGGTCTCTTGTACTGCTTCTGCCAGTTGGTCAAACCCTGTGGTGTAGCGCGCAACGAAGTCCGCGTCATACAATTTTTCATTGATCATGACGTGACACATGGCCATCAACACCGGCAAGTCGCCGCCCGGTTTGAGCGCATGCCATTCATCCGCCTTGCTGGAGAAGACGGACAGACGAGGGTCGAAGCTGACCATTTTTGCGCCCTTTTCCTGCGCCATCATAAGTTCATGCGTTTCGGCAACCTCAATTCCTTCATAAAGGTTGTGACCAAAAGAGACCATATAACGGGTATTGGCGATATCCATGGCCAAATCGCCGCCCATCATCACTTTGGCGGCAATCGATTTTCCGGCCGGGCATGTCGACGCGTGCGTAAAGGTGTTTGGCGATCCGAAAGCCGTCGCCAGTTGAAATAAATGCCCTGAAAGCGAACCGGATTTAGAAGAAAAGACGACGCCCTGAGGACCATGCTGCGTTTTGATTGCCGTCATTTTTTCGGCAATTTCTTTATACGCTTGTTCCCAGCTAATAACCTGCCATTCTCCGCTCCCGCGAGGTCCTGTGCGTTTCATGGGTTTAACAATACGGTGCGGGTCGTTGACCAGGCTAACGCCGCTGCCGCCACGAGCGCAGACACGTGTCCCTTGCTGGGGCGCATTAGGGTTCCCTTGAATAAAAACCGTTTTATTATTAATTACCTGTGCCTGTATCGGGCAACGATAAGAACACATTTCACACAAACTTGGCGTCAGGGATGTTTTCCCCTTAATGCTCTCTGGAGAATTACGCGCCAGTGCGCCTGGCGGAAAACTGCCTATCGCACAGGCTGAACAGCCTATACCCACTCCTCGCAAAAAATTACGCCGACTAATGCTCATATAACCTCCTGTTATTAGATATATCCAATGATTATATGGCGTTTAGAATATTTATTTTTTACATCAATCACATTTCATTACAATGCATGACAGCGAATTGACACAAATAAAAACTCTTTGTTTATAAAAGACTTTTAAAGTTTCCAGAACACAATAAAAGAAGAAGAAAATAACAATAATGGTTATCAATTAGATTGTTTACAAATCCGCAACTCCAAGATATTTTATTTCCGTAATTTATTTTAACAGTGCGGAATTTATTTATTAATTCTATAAAAGTCCTGTTTATCTCAACTTTATTGCGTACACAATCCAGCTTCGATAATACCATAGCTGATTATCTCACTATTTTTTGGTATTCTTGGACGAGCGCTAAATTGATCCCGGACATAACTGAACAATGAATGACGGCAAGCAGCAACCTGGTTTTCTCTTCCACGATTACGAGACATTTGGCACCCATCCGGCGCTGGACAGACCCGCGCAATTTGCGGCTATCCGCACAGATAATGATTTCAACATCATCGGTGAACCAGAAGTCTTTTATTGCAAACCCGCGGACGATTATCTGCCGCAGCCTGAGGCGGTGTTGATTACGGGTATCACACCGCAGGAAGCACGTGAAAAGGGAGAGAATGAAGCCGCTTTTGCTGCGCGCATCCACGCCCTGTTCACCGTGCCGAAAACCTGTATCCTGGGCTATAACAACGTGCGCTTCGATGATGAGGTGACGCGCAACATCCTGTATCGCAATTTCTACGATCCCTATGCCTGGAGTTGGCAGAACGATAATTCGCGCTGGGATCTGCTGGATGTGATGCGCGCCTGCTATGCCCTGCGCCCTGAAGGCATTAACTGGCCGGAAAACGACGACGGCTTACCCAGCTTCCGCCTGGAGCATTTGACTAAAGCCAACGGTATTGAGCATGCCAATGCTCACGATGCGATGGCGGACGTATACGCCACGATCGCAATGGCGCAATTAGTGAAGTCACGTCAGCCGCGTCTGTTTGATTATCTCTACAGCCATCGTAATAAGCACAAGCTGGCCGCACTGGTTGATGTCCCGCAAATGAAACCGCTGGTCCATGTCTCTGGTATGTTCGGCGCATGGCGCGGTAACACCAGTTGGGTGGCGCCATTGGCGTGGCATCCGGAGAATCGTAACGCAGTTATTATGGTCGACTTAGCTGGTGATATTTCGCCGCTGCTCGAACTCGACAGCGACGCCCTGCGCGAGCGGCTCTACACGTCTAAAGCGGATCTGGGTGATAACCCGGCCGTACCGGTTAAATTGGTGCACATCAACAAATGCCCGGTACTGGCACAGGCGAATACCCTGCGTCCGGAAGACGCCGACCGTCTTGGCATTAACCGCCAGCATTGTCTGGATAATCTTAAAGTTCTGCGCGAAAACCCGCAGATACGCGACAAAGTGGTCGCGATCTTTGCCGATGCGGAACCCTTTACACCATCAGATAACGTGGATGCCCAACTGTACAACGGCTTTTTCAGCGATGCTGACCGTGCGGCGATGAAAATCGTTCTGGAAACTGAACCACGCAATTTACCTGCGCTGGATATCTCCTTTGTCGATAAGCGCATTGAAAAACTGTTGTTTAATTACCGTGCACGTAACTTCCCGGGAACGCTGGACGAAGCTGAACAGCAGCGCTGGCTGGACCATCGTCGCCAGGTATTCACACCGGAGTTTTTGCAAAATTACGCCAATGAATTGCAGCTATTGAGCCAGCAATATGCGGATAACAAAGAAAAGTTGATGCTGCTGAAATCACTCTGGCAGTATGCCGAAGAGATTGTATAAATCCCACGTATAAAAAAACGGAGAACATGTCTCCGTTTTTTTTCAGCTAAATGCAGTTATTACGCGATATCTTCGTCGTACTGTGGGACCGGGTTGCGGAAGCTTTTGGTCACGCAAGCAAGGTAGATCAGACCGATACCCGCCCAGATCAGGCCCAGAACCATTGAGCTTTCTTCCAGGTTCACCCACAGCGCGCCAACGGTCAGCGCACCACACATTGGCAGGAACAGGTACTGGAAGTGATCTTTCAGCGTCTTGTTACGCTTCTCACGGATCCAGAACTGGGAGATTACCGACAGGTTAACGAAGGTAAATGCCACCAGCGCACCAAAGTTAATCAGCGCCGTCGCCATCACCAGGTCGAAGTTGATTGCCAACAGAGCAATCGCCCCAACCAGAATGATGTTCATGGACGGAGTACGCCATTTCGGGTGTACATAACCGAAGAAGCTTTTCGGGAATACGCCGTCACGACCCATCACGTACATCAGACGCGCAACGCCTGCATGCGCCGCCATACCGGACGCCAGTACGGTAATGGTAGAGAAAATCAGCGCGCCGACCTGGAAGAACTTACCGGCAACATACAGCATGATTTCCGGCTGCGAAGCATCTGGATCCTTAAAGCGCGAAATATCCGGGAAGTACAACTGCAGCAGATAGGTGGAGACAATAAAGATCAGGCCACCAATCAGCGCAGTCAGGAAAATCGCACGCGGGATCACGCGCTCAGCGTCTTTGGTTTCTTCTGACAGGTTGCTGATACCGTCAAAACCGGTGAACGAGAAGCACAGGATGGTCGCGCCGGTGATCATCGGGATCACGTGCGCATCACCGGACCAGAATGGGCGACTGCTCGCCAGCGTACCGGCACCTTCCCCTTCGAACACGCCATAAACGACCATGCCGAGGATCACCGCAATCAGCACCACCTGCAACAACACGATCACGGTGTTGAAATTCGCAACGGATTTGAGGCTGCGCAGGTTGAAGGCGGTCATAAAGGCCACCAGCGCCACCACGAACATCCACGATGGAATCGAAGGCACCAGCGCTTCAAAATAAATTTTCGCCAACAGAATGTTGATCATCGGGGCGAACAGGTAGTCCAGCAGCGATGACCAACCCACCATAAAGCCAACTGTCGGGCTAATGGATTTCTGGGCGTAAGTGTAGGCAGAGCCTGCAGACGGATAGCGGCGTACCAGTTTACCGTAGCTCAGTGCGGTAAAAAGGATGGCGATCAGTGCAAAGGCGTAAGCTGTCGGGACGTGACCATCGGTCATTCCTGATACGATACCGAATGTATCGAACAGCGTCATCGGCTGCATATAGGCAAGGCCCATCATGACAACCGGAACCAGCGTAAGCGTTTTACGTAATTCCACGCGAGAGGTGTTTGGAGTAGCGTTATGCGACATGGTTATCCCCCATTACGGCGAAAACCGTCGCGTAAGCAAAAAATTGCCCCATTTTTTGTTAATCCTCAGCGACAACAACTGTCGATTTTTAAGTAAGTATCTATCCGGTACGAAGCCCGGCCTCTTTTATGAATGATTGGTTTGATGCAAAAAAATAACCGACGCGTATTAAAACGTCGGTTAATGTCATTTTTTGCAAGCGGCATATTTTGCACTAAATTGGGGAGAAATAACAAGAGATTGAAGTGGCCACAAAAGAATATTTTTTCTTAACTGATTGATTTGTCAGCAGCCGTTTTAACATACACCCCCGCAATAGCACTATTTGCTAAAATTTCATCTCGCCACCAGGCACTGGCCAACCCGGCGGTCTGTTCATTCCAGCCTATCCACACGGGTTCAAGGACAATTTGCGCGACCACTTTTTTCTCAATCAGTGCGCCGCTCTCCAGAAATCGCTGCGCCAGATAGCGCGGAATATAGCCACATCCCAGGCCGCTGATTTGTAGTTCCAGCTTGGTTTTGAAGTCAAAAACGGTAATGGCTTCCTGATCGTCAAGCACCTGAGAACCTGAGACATTGGCATGCTGCGCATTGTCGCCCACTACAATGGCGCGAAAACGGCGAATAGTGCGACGATTTAACGGTTCCTGTTCCTGCGCCAGCGGGTGATGCGGCGCAACCACAAACACCTGTTCCAGAACCCCCAGCCGTGCAAAGCCAAATTCGCTCGCTGCAGGGGGTTCATGCATGGCACCGACAATAATATCCGCCCGGCCCTGAATTAGGGCATCCCATGAGCCGCCCAGCACGCCATTGATAAATTTCAGACGCGTCACGCTGTGGTGTTGATAGAAAGACTCGATGAGTGGGGCCAGCAATGAAAAGGGAAAGGTATCATCTACGCCAATAACCAGTTCATTCTCCCAGCCTTCGTGTAGTTTAATGGCCTGCTTTTCGAGTTCACGGACGGTATGCAGCACCTCCCGCCCCTTTTCCAGCAGCATCTGTCCGGTGCGGGTGAACTTAGCCCGGTGCCCGCTGCGATCGAGTATCTGAATATTAAGATCGCTTTCCAGCTTATGGACGGTGTAGCTAAGCGCAGACGGCGTCTTAAACAATTTTGCCGACGCCGCCGCGAAACTGCCCTCTTTTTCTAAGGCATCGAGGATGATAAGAACGTCCAGCAGTGGTTTCATACTCGCCCCCTGGCGGTATACAGCGGCACTCTGCTGGCTTGTCACTCCATCGGCATCACCAGCGGATCAGGATACTGGTACTCAAACCCAAGCTCATTACAAATACGGTTGCCATCAATGACTTTACCTTTACCGTTATCCGTACCGTCGCGAAATTCCGGCGGCTCCATCCCCAACTGGCGGGCCATCTGCGGATAGAACACGTTACGCGCCGGATGCATAGGCGCACATATATTATAGATGTGTCCCCCTTTAGGCGCTTGCAGCAGTAACGTGATGGCAGAAACCACATCGTCCAGATGCACCAGATTGACGCCATGATGTCCGTCTGGCGCCGTCTTGCCGGCAAAGAAGCGACCAGGATGTCTTCCCGGACCAACTAACCCGGCCAGACGCAAAATATCCACCGACGTGCCAGGTAAATTGTGCAACCAGTCTTCAAGTTCTTTCAGAACACGGCCACTTGCCGTGACCGGATTACGCGGCGTCCCCTCTTTCACTATTCCTTGAACGTCACCATAGACTGACGTCGAACTGGTAAAAATAATTCGCGGGATCCGATACGCCAGCGCGCTGTCGACCAGTTCCTGCATTGCCTGCAGGTAAAATGCTTCCCCAGGACCGCTACGGCGTGCAGGCAGCGTAATAACCAACGCATCGGCGTCCATCAGTGCGTCGAGATCGTCAGCCTCACAGACCAGTTCAGGTTCCAGGCGCAGCGAGTAACTCTCGATACCGCTCATGCGGGCCGCTTCCACCCCATCCAATGTGGTTTTGCTGCCGGTAACCTGCCAGCCTCTCGCCGCCAGCGACATGGCTAACGGCATGCCTAACCAACCTAATCCGACAATTGCGACCTTTTTCATGCCTTCTCTCCTGACTTTTGGCCTATAACGCAAGGCTACGCCAGCCCACGGTGGCTGACAATTCATAGTATCAATATGAAATGAATTAATGATCAAAAAAAGCCCTTGCTTTCCGTAGCTAAAGTGGTTTAGGTTAAAAGACATCAAATGAATAAACATTCATCGAGAAAATTTATGACACGCGCTCAATTTAAACACCATCATCACCATCATCCTGACTAGTCTTTCAGGCGATGTGTGCTGGGAGACATTTAAATCTTCCAGCGGTGCATGAGCGTATGAGAAAGCCCCCGGAAGATTTCTTCCGGGGGCTTTTTTTTGTGCGTGACCCAAACTGATTCAGACAGGATAACGAGGAATAAAGAATGTTAGACAACACCCGTTTACGCATAGCTATGCAGAAATCTGGCCGTTTAAGCGATGATTCACGCGAATTGCTGGCCCGTTGCGGTATTAAAATTAATCTTCACACCCAGCGCCTGATTGCAATGGCAGAGAATATGCCTATCGATATTCTGCGCGTACGTGATGACGATATCCCGGGTCTGGTGATGGATGGCGTTGTTGACCTCGGCATCATCGGGGAAAACGTTCTCGAAGAGGAACTGCTCAACCGCCGCGCACAGGGTGAAGACCCTCGCTATTTTACCCTGCGCCGTCTGGACTTCGGCGGCTGCCGTCTCTCGCTGGCTACCCCGGTTGATGAAGCCTGGGATGGCCCGGCAGCGCTGAACGGTAAGCGTATCGCTACCTCTTACCCACACCTGCTCAAACGCTATCTCGATCAGAAAGGGGTGTCGTTTAAATCCTGTCTGTTGAATGGCTCTGTAGAAGTCGCACCTCGTGCAGGCCTGGCAGATGCGATTTGCGATCTGGTGTCCACCGGCGCAACGCTTGAAGCCAACGGCCTGCGTGAAGTGGAAGTGATCTACCGCTCTAAAGCCTGCCTGATTCAGCGCGACGGCGAAATGGCCGAAGCCAAGCAACAACTGATCGACAAACTGCTGACCCGTATCCAGGGGGTGATTCAGGCACGCGAATCCAAATACATCATGATGCACGCGCCGAGCGAGCGTCTGGACGAAGTTATCGCCCTGCTGCCTGGCGCTGAGCGTCCGACCATTCTGCCGCTGGCCGGCGACCAGCAGCGTGTTGCCATGCACATGGTCAGCAGCGAAACCCTGTTCTGGGAAACAATGGAAAAACTGAAAGCGCTCGGTGCCAGCTCAATTCTGGTGCTGCCAATTGAGAAGATGATGGAGTGATAGCCATGAGCTTCAATACCCTGATTGACTGGAATAGCTGTAGCCCCGAGCAGCAACGCGAACTGCTGACGCGCCCGGCTATTTCCGCCTCGGAAAGCATCAGCCGTACGGTGGCCGAGATCCTTGAGAACGTCAAAAATAACGGCGACCGGGCGCTGCGTGAATACAGCGCGAAGTTTGATAAAACCGAGGTCGGCGCGCTGCGCGTCACCGAGGAAGAAATCCAGCAAGCCAGTAGTCGCCTGAGCGACGAACTGAAACAAGCTATGCAGGCAGCGGTGCGTAATATTGATACTTTCCACACCGCGCAGATCCTGCCACCGGTGGATATTGAAACTCAGCCAGGTGTGCGCTGCCAGCAGGTTACCCGCCCTATCGCTTCCGTGGGCCTGTATATTCCAGGAGGTTCAGCGCCGCTGTTCTCTACCGTATTAATGCTGGCGACCCCGGCGCGTATCGCCGGCTGCAAAAAAGTGGTGCTGTGCTCACCGCCGCCGATTGCCGATGAAATTCTCTACGCCGCGCAACTGTGTGGTGTAAAAGAGGTGTTTAATGTGGGCGGCGCTCAGGCTATTGCCGCGCTGGCGCTGGGCACCGAATCTATTCCTAAGGTCGATAAAATCTTCGGGCCGGGCAATGCGTATGTGACCGAAGCCAAACGTCAGGTCAGCCAGCGTCTTGACGGCGCGGCCATCGACATGCCTGCTGGTCCGTCCGAAGTGCTGGTTATCGCCGACAGCGGCGCGACGCCGGACTTTGTTGCCTCTGACCTGCTTTCTCAGGCAGAACACGGCCCCGACTCGCAGGTAATCCTACTGACGCCAGACGCTACGCTTGCCGAAGGCGTTGCCAAAGCCGTAGAGCGCCAGCTCGCTGAGCTTTCCCGCGCTGAGACCGCCCGCCAGGCGCTCAGTGCCAGTCGGCTGATTATCGCCAAAGATCTGGCGCAGTGCGTGGCCATTTCTAACGCCTACGGTCCGGAACACCTGATTATTCAGACCCGCAACGCACGTGAACTGGTTGATGAGATCACCAGCGCCGGTTCGGTGTTCCTCGGCGACTGGTCGCCGGAATCCGCAGGCGACTATGCTTCTGGCACCAACCACGTTCTTCCGACCTACGGCTATACCGCGACGTGCTCAAGTCTTGGGCTGGCTGACTTCCAGAAACGGATGACTGTACAGGAATTAACCCCACAAGGTTTCTCTGGCCTGGCCTCAACCATTGAAATACTGGCCGCTGCTGAACGACTGACTGCCCACCAAAATGCCGTTACCCTGCGCGTTAACGCCCTGAAGGAGCAAGCATGAGCACTGACAACTTTCTCAGCGTCACTGATTTAGCCCGTAAGAATGTTCGCGAATTAACGCCCTATCAGTCTGCCCGTCGTCTCGGCGGTAACGGCGATGTCTGGCTCAACGCGAATGAATATCCCACCGCCGTGGAGTTCCAGCTCAGTCAACAAACGCTGAACCGCTACCCGGAGTGTCAGCCGAAAGCGGTGATTGAGAATTACGCGCAGTATGCTGGCGTCAAACCGGAGCAGGTGCTGGTTAGCCGCGGCGCAGATGAAGGGATCGAGCTGCTGGTGCGCGCGTTTTGCGAACCCGGTAAAGATGCCATTCTCTACTGCCCGCCGACTTACGGCATGTACAGCGTCAGCGCCGAAACGATTGGCGTCGAATGCCGCACCGTTCCGACCCTTGATAACTGGCAGCTGGATTTGAAAGGCATCGCGGACAAGATTGTTGGCGTGAAGGTGGTCTACGTTTGCAGCCCTAATAACCCAACCGGCCAGTTGATTAACCCGCAGGATCTGCGTTCACTGCTCGAAATGACGCAGGGTAAAGCTATTGTGGTCGCTGATGAGGCCTATATTGAGTTTTGTCCGCAGGCCACGCTGGCAGGCTGGCTGTCTGAGTATCCGCATCTGGTGATATTACGCACGTTGTCAAAAGCGTTTGCTCTCGCCGGTTTACGCTGCGGGTTTACGCTGGCGAATGAAGAGGTTATCAATCTGCTGTTAAAGGTGATTGCCCCTTACCCACTCTCTACGCCGGTAGCAGATATCGCCGCCCAGGCCCTGACGCCGCAAGGGATTTCCGCCATGCGTAAACGCGTAGAGCAGATCCTGGAAGAGCGTCAGTATCTGGTAGATAACCTGAAAACGATTCGCTGTGTAGAACAGGTTTTCGACTCTGAAACCAACTATGTTCTGGCGCGCTTCACCGCATCAAGTAGCGTATTTAAATCTTTGTGGGATCAGGGCATTATCTTACGAGATCAGAATAAACAACCTTCGTTAAGCGGCTGCCTGCGAATTACTGTCGGAACCCGTGAAGAGAGCCAGCGCGTCATTGACGCCTTACGTGCGGAGCAAGTATGAGCCAGAAGTATCTTTTTATTGACCGTGATGGAACCCTGATTTCCGAACCGCCGAGTGACTTTCAGGTCGATCGCTTTGACAAACTCGCCTTCGAGCCGGAAGTTGTTCCCGTTTTGCTGAAACTGCAAAAAGCAGGTTTTAAGCTGGTTATGATCACTAACCAGGATGGACTCGGAACGCAGAGTTTCCCACAGGCTGATTTTGACGGTCCGCATAACCTGATGATGCAAATTTTCACCTCTCAGGGCGTGACGTTTGATGAGGTACTGATTTGCCCGCACCTGCCAGCGGACGAGTGCGATTGCCGTAAGCCAAAAGTGAAGCTGGTTGAACAGTATCTGGTTGAACAGGCCATGGATATGGCGAACAGCTACGTCATTGGCGATCGGGCAACCGATATTCAGCTCGCTGAAAACATGGGCATTAGCGGAGTACGTTACCATCGCGACACCCTGAACTGGGCAATGATCGGCGAGCAGTTGACCAAACGTGACCGCTACGCACACGTTGAGCGTAATACTAAAGAAACGCAGATTGACGTCAAAGTCTGGCTGGACCGTGAAGGCCAAAGCAAAATCAACACAGGCGTGGGATTCTTTGACCATATGCTGGATCAAATCGCCACCCATGGCGGTTTTCGCATGGAGATAGCCGTCAAGGGCGATCTGTATATAGACGATCACCACACCGTTGAAGATACCGGTCTGGCGCTGGGTGAAGCTTTAAAGCTGGCATTAGGCGATAAACGCGGCATCAATCGTTTTGGTTTTGTGCTGCCGATGGACGAGTGCCTGGCGCGTTGCGCACTGGATATCTCCGGCCGCCCGCACCTGGAATACCGCGCGGAGTTTACCTACCAGCGCGTTGGCGATCTGAGCACAGAGATGATCGAACACTTCTTCCGCTCACTCTCTTACACCATGGGCGTCACCCTGCACCTGAAAACCAAAGGCAAAAATGACCACCACCGTGTGGAGAGCCTGTTTAAAGCCTTTGGCCGTACTCTGCGTCAGGCAATTCGTGTAGAAGGCGACACGCTGCCCTCTTCAAAAGGAGTGCTGTAATGGACGTGGTGATTCTGGACACCGGCTGCGCCAACCTGCACTCGGTAAAATCCGCCGTCGCACGCCATGGATACGATCCTGTTGTCAGCCGCGACCCGGATGTAGTGCTGCGCGCCGATAAGCTGTTTCTGCCGGGCGTCGGTACCGCCCAGGCGGCGATGGACCAGTTGCACGAGCGCGAACTGATTGAGCTGATCAAAGCCTGTACGCAACCAGTGCTGGGGATCTGCTTAGGCATGCAACTGCTGGGCCGTCGCAGCGAAGAGAGTAACGGCGTATCCCTGCTGGGCATTATTGAGCAGGATGTCCCGAAGATGACCGATTTCGGTTTACCGCTGCCGCACATGGGCTGGAATCGCGTCTATCCGCAGGCGGGAAATCGTCTGTTCCAGGGCATTGAAGATGGCGCGTATTTCTACTTTGTTCACAGCTATACTATGCCGGTAAACCCGTGGACCATCGCCCAGTGTCATTACGGTGAACCGTTTACCGCGGCAGTACAAAAGGACAATTTCTTTGGCGTGCAGTTCCACCCTGAACGTTCGGGCGCGGCTGGGGCGCAGTTGCTGAAAAACTTTCTGGAGATGTAATGATTATTCCGGCATTAGATTTAATCGACGGCACGGTGGTGCGTCTTCACCAGGGCGATTACGCAACGCAACGTGATTACGGCAACGATCCGCTCCCCCGTTTGCAGGATTACGCCGCCCAGGGTGCCGAAGTACTGCACCTGGTTGATTTAACCGGCGCGAAAGACCCGGCGCAGCGCCAGATCCCGCTGATTAAAACGCTGGTCGCTGGCGTCAACGTTCCAGTGCAGGTTGGCGGCGGCGTGCGTACCGAAGCGGATGTTGAAGCGCTGCTTAACGCTGGTGTTGCGCGTGTAGTGGTGGGTTCGACGGCGGTAAAATCTCCCGAAGTCGTCAAAAGCTGGTTTGCTCGTTTTGGTGCCGACGCGCTGGTGCTGGCACTGGACGTTCGTATTGACGAGCGCGGGAACAAACAGGTAGCGGTTAGTGGCTGGCAGGAAGACTCCGGGGTTTCACTGGAAGAACTGGTTGAGACCTATTTACCCGTCGGCCTGAAGCACGTGCTGTGCACCGATATCTCCCGCGACGGCACGCTGGCAGGCTCAAACGTCGCGCTTTATGAAGAAGTGTGCGCCAAATATCCGCAGGTGGCGTTTCAGTCATCTGGTGGTATTGGTGGAATCGAGGACGTAGCGGCCCTGCGCGGGACCGGTGTTCGTGGTGTTATCGTCGGACGAGCCTTGCTGGAAGGAAAGTTCACCGTTGAGGAGGCCATACAATGCTGGCAAAACGCATAATTCCTTGTCTGGACGTCCGCGATGGGCAGGTAGTAAAAGGCGTTCAGTTCCGCAATCACGAGATTATTGGCGACATTGTCCCACTGGCAAAACGCTATGCCGATGAAGGCGCAGATGAACTGGTGTTTTACGATATCACCGCCTCCAGCGATGGCCGCGTAGTGGATAAAAGCTGGGTATCACGCGTGGCGGAAGTGATCGATATTCCGTTCTGTGTTGCCGGTGGCATTAAATCCATCGACGATGCGGCACGTATCCTCTCTTTCGGGGCGGACAAAATCTCCATCAACTCCCCGGCGCTGGCCGAACCGGAACTTATCACCCGTCTGGCGGATCGCTTTGGCGTGCAGTGCATCGTGGTGGGCATTGATACGTGGTATGACGTCGAAACCGGCAAATATCACGTTAATCAGTATACCGGGGATGAAAGCCGTACCCGCGTCACGCAGTGGGAAACACTGGACTGGGTGCAGGAAGTCCAAAAACGCGGCGCGGGCGAAATCGTCCTGAACATGATGAATCAGGACGGCGTACGTAACGGTTATGACCTGGAACAGTTGAAAAAAGTACGTGACGTTTGCCACGTCCCGCTGATTGCCTCCGGCGGCGCGGGCACCATGGAACACTTTCTCGAAGCCTTCCGGGATGCCGACGTTGACGGCGCGCTTGCCGCCTCCGTCTTCCACAAACAAATTATCAATATTGGCGAATTAAAAGCGTACCTGGCAACACAGGGCGTGGAGATCAGGATATGTTAACGAAGCAACAATGCCGCGAGCTGGACTGGGAAAAAACCGACGGGCTGATGCCAGTCGTCGTGCAGCATGCGGTTTCCGGTGAGGTGCTGATGCTGGGTTATATGAACCCGGAAGCGCTGGATAAAACGCTCGAAAGCGGCAAAGTGACCTTTTTCTCGCGGACTAAGCAGCGCCTGTGGACCAAAGGAGAAACATCCGGTCACTTCCTGAATGTGGTGAGCATTGCGCCTGACTGCGACAACGACACTCTGCTAGTGCTGGTTAACCCGATTGGCCCGACCTGCCATAAAGGGACTTCAAGCTGCTTTGGCGACGCCAGCCACCAGTGGCTGTTCTTGTATCAGCTTGAGCAACTGCTGGCCGAACGTAAAACCGCTGACCCAGCCAGTTCCTACACCGCGAAACTGTATGCCAGCGGCACCAAACGCATCGCACAGAAAGTGGGTGAAGAAGGCGTAGAAACCGCGCTGGCTGCGACGGTGAACGACCGCTTTGAGCTGACAAACGAAGCCTCTGATCTGATGTATCACCTGCTGGTGCTGCTGCAGGATCAGGACCTTGACCTGACGACGGTGATTGAGAATTTACGTAAGCGTCATCAGTAAGTTGCAAATGTAAAAAAACCGGGCAAGCCCGGTTTTTTTTATTGAGATGAGCGCTTACTCTGTTTTGCCTTTATAGCTGCGCAACGCATTTCGCCCCAGCACCACGCCAGCCCCAATCATCCCACCGAGCAGAACCGCCAGCACCAGGGTAATCGCTTTTTTCGGACTGTCGCGACGAATCGGTAACGTTGGTTTCATTACATAGCGATAGGCGTGTAACTCGGCCCCCTCAAGCTTAAGATTTTCGATATCCAACAGCTTTTGCTTAGTCTGAAAGTAGTTGTCAGATAATATCAAAGGGCGTGTAGATTCGTGTTCAATCATGGACTTCAGGGCATCACTACCCAACAAAAACATACTGTCCTGCGTCACATCCTGCGTCTGCTGAATTTGCGGCTTAATCACCCCGGACTGTTCTGCATAACGCAGCGCTTCCTGGATTTGCTTGATTCTCAGATCTTTTTGCTCCTGAGCGACCACTTCCTGAGTTTTCAGAGAGTCTTGCAACGTAGTTGTTTGCAATTTGATGTTATCAACCAGGTCAAGTTCCAGCTCTTTGGCAACCTTTTCATCTGTTTGTTGAATGTATTCGGCGAGCTGACGCTGAGCGTCTTCTGGTGAACCACCCACATAAGAAACCGCCAACGGTAATGGTTGCCCTTTTACAGACTGCTCAATCGATAGTTTTTCAGGCTTTTCCTGATTATCCAGCATTTCCGCCAATGCGGATAAAGAGGTGCTGAAACGACCGATCACATTTTCCTGAAGTTCAGTAGCCTTAGGCGCACTGGCACCATACAACACATTGAGGGCGTTGTTATATATGGCTATCTGACCAACATCCGGTTGAGTGATAATGGCTGTTGAAGTCCATTTCTCCTTAGCAACTGCCAAGTAGCCCACAGCAAGCACTATGGCAATAACAATCGCAATAACGATTGTTACTTTCCCGCGCCACAACTGTACCAGTAAATCAATCAGATCAATCTGTTCCGGATTATGACTGCGCCCGGACATGTTATTATCACTTACAGACATAGAAACCCTAGATAAGGAAAGTCTTAAACTGGGATTAGTTTAGCTATAAATTGAAGCAATGCCATAGGATTAATGATAAAAAATCAAATTGTTTGAGGGATTTTGATTGGTATTTCAATCACTACTGAAAATCAATACGATTAAACAAAAGTGTAATTACTCAAAGAACACTTTCATGAGCAAAAAAACAGCAACAATCAGATTTCATGTCCGCCAATCGTTGCCCTTTACAATTCATTTTAATGAATCCATGTCATGAATATTTACCGTCTGACCAGTAAAAATGGTAAGCGTAAAAAATATAACAATTAGCTTTTTTACCATCTAACGGTATCATTCCACTTTTTAGTAGCGCCTGTTGGTGTCTGGCTATTATTTAGCCAAAAAGAGGAATAAACATGAAATACCTGGTTACGGGTGCCGCTGGTTTCATCGGCTTCCACGTTAGCAAACGCCTCCTTGAGGCTGGCCATCAAGTAGTCGGTATTGATAATCTGAACGATTACTACGACGTCAGCCTTAAGCAGGCTCGTCTGGCGTTACTGGTACATCCCGGTTTCCATTTTCATAAGATTGATTTAGCCGACCGGGAAGGCATGGCTTCGCTCTTCGCATCAGAGCATTTTGAACGCGTAATTCATCTCGCCGCCCAGGCTGGCGTACGTTATTCACTCGAAAACCCGCATGCCTATGCAGACTCAAATCTCACAGGCTTTCTGAACATACTGGAAGGGTGTCGCCATAATAAAATTCAGCATTTACTCTATGCCTCATCCAGTTCAGTTTACGGCCTGAATCGCAAAATGCCTTTCTCTACGGATGATTCCGTCGATCATCCCGTGTCGCTGTATGCAGCAACCAAAAAAGCCAACGAGCTGATGGCTCATACTTATTCCCACCTGTACGGATTGCCCACCACCGGGTTGCGTTTTTTCACCGTGTACGGCCCATGGGGTCGACCGGATATGGCGCTGTTCAAGTTCACCAAAGCGATGCTGGAAGGGAAAAGTATTGACGTCTATAACTACGGCAAAATGAAGCGTGACTTTACCTATATCGATGATATCGCAGAAGCGATCATTCGCCTGCAGGATGTCATTCCACACGCAGACACACAATGGACCGTTGAAACAGGCACGCCAGCAGCCAGCATTGCGCCCTATCGCGTCTACAATATCGGCAATAATTCACCGGTTGAGCTAATGGACTATATCCAGGCTTTGGAAGATGCTCTGGGTATTGAAGCGAAGAAAAACATGCTACCACTACAGCCAGGTGATGTACTGGAAACCAGCGCAGACACTAAAGCACTGTATGAGGTAATTGGTTTTAAACCTGAAACCACGGTAAAAGATGGGGTGAAGAACTTTGTTGACTGGTATCGTAATTTCTACAAAGTTTAATTACTGACCTGATTAAAATAAAAAGGCCTTTTATAAGGCCTTTTTTATGGAGACGAGATTAATCACTACCAAACAAATCGCGGGTATAAACTTTATCGGCAACATCAGCTAATTCTGACGTCATGCGGTTAGAAATAATAATATCCGCTTCATTTTTGAACGCATTAAGATCACGCACAACTCGGGAATGGAAAAATTCATCCTCTTCCATGACCGGTTCATAGATAATAACTGGTACGCCCTTGGCTTTAATGCGCTTCATGATGCCCTGAATCGATGATGCCCGGAAATTATCGGAACCAGTTTTCATGATCAAACGGTACACGCCGACCACCTTAGGCTTACGCGCAAGAATAGAATCTGCAATGAAGTCCTTACGCGTACGGTTCGCATCAACAATCGCGCCAATAATGTTATTCGGTACAGACGCGTAGTTAGCCAGCAACTGCTTAGTATCTTTCGGCAGGCAGTAACCACCATAGCCGAATGACGGATTGTTGTAGTGATTACCGATACGCGGATCCAGGCACACACCTTCAATAATCTGCCGTGAGTTCAAGCCAAGACTTTCTGCATAGCTATCCAGCTCGTTAAAGTAGGCAACACGTAACGCCAGATAGGTGTTAGCGAACAACTTGATGGCTTCGGCTTCAGTAGAGTCGGTAAACAGCGTCGGAATGTCTTTTTTAACCGCACCTTCCTGCAGCAACTCGGCAAAACGCTCGGCTCGTTCGGAACGTTCACCAATAACGATACGGGACGGATGCAAGTTGTCGTATAGCGCACGACCTTCACGCAGGAATTCTGGCGAGAAAATAATATTATTAGAGTTAAATTTTTTACACATTTTCTCAGTAAAACCAACTGGAACTGTCGATTTAATAACCATTGTTGCAGATTTATTTAATTCAATAACATCTTGAATAACAGACTCCACAGAAGATGTATTAAAATAGTTTGTCTTCGGATCATAATCAGTAGGTGTTGCAATTATTACATAATCAGCATCAGTGTAAGCTTTGCATTTATCTAGAGTAGCATTGAAGTTAATTTTTTCAGATTGTAAAAACTGCTGAATCTCATTATCAACTATAGGTGATATTCTTCTATTTAAAGCATCAACACGTGATGGCACAATGTCCAACGCAACAACCTGATGATGCTGTGCAATGAGCAGAGCATTGGATAAACCAACATATCCAGTACCGGAAACAGCTATTTTCATTTTATGCCTCAGAATAAAATCAACCATCAATAATATAGCATTCACTTCCTAACAAAAGCAAACAATGCTAACTCAAAAATAAAAACAAAGCCAATAAAAGCTGAATAAATCAGATAATACTTATCACAAAAAAAGATATCAGAGTAATGGGCAGTTGAAAAACACGTAAAACAAGCATTGAAATTCAAGAGCATTTATTCGTCCTTGAAAAATAGACTTCACTTATCAAGCGATTATTAAAAATCAATAAATCAATAAATCAATAAATCAATAAATCAATAAATCAATAAATCAATAAATCAATAAATCAATAAATCAATAAATCAATATAAATATCCCAAAAGCCCTAGGGGTTCCATAGGTCAAGAGGTAGATTAAGCACATCTAATTTACGAGAGGGAAAACGCCTAAATTATTATAATAAATCTGCATAACATTCCTCAAAAGTCCATCATGAACACAATTAAATCGACAAACCCAACAAAGTGTGGTAACCGCTTAAAAAGAATACAATCTCACTTTTCTTGTAAGCATAATTAAGATCATAATCGTAACCATTTTAAGCCTTAGACTCACTAATCCGTAGGCAAAAACTGCTATAGTAAGACGACTGTTAAAAATATTTTTTGATGCTAAAATATCTATACTGCCTCTTCTATTTTCTGTTTTGTGCTGAACATCAAGCTAGCGAATCGGAGAGTGGCTAAAATAATAGTTGTTTTCCTGATGAAAATAGAAGCCTAGTAAAAATTGAGCGGAGAAATAAAATGGGACAATTTTCAATCATATCAAAAAAAGCACAAATAGGAATAAATGTTACAATTGGTGATTTTGTAACCATACATGACAATGTCGTTATTGGTGACAATTGCATCATCGAATCCTACACTGAATTAGGTGTTCCAAACCATCTTTCAAATGGTGACAACTTAATCATAGGTAAAAACTCGCATATTAGGTCTCACAGCATTTTTTATGAAGGCTCCATATTTGGTGATGGATTAATTACTGGTCACCGGGTAACTGTTAGAGAAAAGACTAGGGCCGGAAAAGGATTTCAAATAGGAACACTCTCAGACATACAGGGCCATTGTAATATTGGTGATTATGTAAGGACCCACAGTAATGTACATATTGGACAACATAGTGAAATAGGTAATTTCGTATGGATTTTTCCCTATGTAGTTTTAACTAATGACCCACATCCACCGAGTAATGTTATGCTCGGAGTTACGCTAGATGATTTTTCAGTTATAGCAACAATGTCTGTAATATTACCTGGGGCACATATTGCCAAGGGTGTGTTAGTAGGTGCCCACTCATCAATATCTGGTAAAACAGAAGAAGATATGATCTATTCTGGTAGTCCCGCCAAATGTATAGGACCAACCAGTAAGCTAAAATTACGTGATGGCTCTAGAAAACCAGCATATCCTTGGCGTAAACATTTCACGAGAGGTTACCCAGAACACGTCGTCGATTCATGGAATAAAGAGGAATTTTAAATGTATAAAATAGAAGATATTTCAATTGGTATGTCTGCATCATATTCACAAACAATAACCGATGCTGATATAAAGGCTTTTGCTGGGATATCAGGAGATAGAAATCCAGTACATTTAGATGAAAAATATGCCGAATCCTCTCGTTTCAAAAAAAGAATTGCACATGGCATGATAAGTGCGGGTTTCTTCTCTGCGCTTTTTGGAACTAAAATACCAGGAGAAGGCTGTGTATATGTTTCACAAAACCTTAAATTTAGAAAACCTGTTTATATAGGCGATACGGTAGTTGCTACCATTGAAGTTAAAAGCATAGACATTAGTAAAAGACGTGTTTTTTTTGATACTTATTGTAAGGTCGGAAAATCAAAGGTAATAACGGGAGAGGCTGAAATATATATACCAGAACAAGAATAGGATAATCCCTAATATCTAGAGAAAAGATTATTAAACCTTTTTGTCAGTTGCCGGCATTTATACCTGGCAACTGACAAATTACAATACCAACAATTCAAAATATTATATTAAATGCTCTATGATATGTCTGTTTGGCAATGATATAAAAATACAAGGCGTTGATTAGACTTTAGAATACACAAACGTTGGAATAGTTTCAAAAACTCGTTAAAATCATTCTTATAAATTTCATAATAGAGCATACATTTAATTATATAAATTAAGAATTAGATAAATAATCACTATCGCCAAAATCAACTTGATGACCGATAAAAAAACGTATCCAAGAGTAGAATAAACTTGGATACGCTGACTAGCTAAAACTGCAACTAGTTAATAAATTAATCCAGCCATTCAGTGTGGAACACGCCTTCTTTATCGGTGCGTTTATACGTATGTGCACCAAAGTAGTCGCGCTGGGCCTGGATCAGGTTAGCCGGCAGTACCGCAGAGCGGTAGCTGTCGTAGTAGGCTACCGCTGCAGAGAAGGTCGGTACCGGAATACCGTTCTGCACAGCATAAGCCACTACGTCACGCAGTGCTTGCTGATATTCATCAGCGATATTTTTGAAATACGGAGCCAGCAGCAGGTTCGCGATGCCTTTGTTTTCAGCATAGGCGTCGGTGATTTTCTGCAGGAACTGCGCACGAATGATACAGCCCGCGCGGAAGATCTTCGCAATTTCGCCGTAGTTCAGATCCCAGTTGTATTCGTCAGATGCGGCACGCAGTTGAGAGAAGCCCTGAGCATAAGAGACGATTTTGCCCAAATACAGCGCGCGACGGACCTTCTCAACAAACTCTGCTTTATCACCAGCCAGTTTAGCCTGCGGGCCAGACAGCACTTTAGATGCCGCAACGCGCTGGTCTTTCAGAGAAGAGATGTAGCGAGCGAATACGGATTCGGTGATCAGCGACAGCGGTTCGCCCAGATCCAGAGAGCTCTGGCTGGTCCATTTACCGGTGCCTTTGTTCGCCGCTTCGTCCAGGATCACATCAACAAGGTATTTACCCTCTTCGTCTTTCTTGGTGAAGATATCTTTGGTGATGTCGATCAGATAACTGCTCAACTCGCCTTCATTCCACTCGGTGAAAGTAGTTGCCAGCTCTTCGTTAGACAGGTTCAGACCGCCTTTCAGCAGAGAATAGGCTTCCGCAATCAGCTGCATATCGCCGTATTCAATCCCGTTGTGCACCATCTTCACATAGTGACCTGCGCCATCGGCACCGATATAGATCACGCACGGTTCGCCATCTTCAGCAACAGCGGCGATTTTAGTCAGAATCGGCGCAACCAGTTCGTACGCTTCTTTCTGCCCGCCAGGCATAATAGACGGACCTTTCAAGGCCCCCTCCTCACCGCCTGAAACACCTGTACCGATGAAGTTGAAACCTTCCGCAGACAGTTCACGGTTACGACGGATTGTGTCCTGGAAGAAGGTGTTACCACCATCAATAATGATGTCGCCTTTATCCAGATACGGCTTCAGGGAATCGATGGCAGCATCGGTGCCAGCGCCCGCTTTCACCATTAACAGGATACGACGTGGGGTTTCAAGAGACTCGACGAACTCTTTCACCGTGTAATAAGGTACCAGTTTCTTACCCGGGTTCTCGGCAACAACTTCTTCAGTTTTCTCGCGGGAGCGGTTGAAGATGGAGACGGTATAACCACGGCTTTCGATGTTGAGCGCCAGGTTGCGCCCCATCACTGCCATACCGACGACGCCGATCTGTTGCTTGGACATTACATACTCCTGTCAGGTGTGGTCACCGCGGCAGAGCGCGGTTCAAAAGTCGTGTTATAATAACCCATGTAAATACATCATAGAAAGTAGCTTCTGCGCTCTTTAATCAGCGATTGATTTTTATCTTTCCTGGCTATCTCTCGCGAAGTATACATCCTCATACTTCATAGCTATTTTATCCCAACAGTACAGCTCATCAGCTATAAGCTTCATATTAACTGCACATTTTTCATCATCCAAGACACCTGATTCAGCATCTGACAACAAGCCAAGTAGCTGTACAGAATTAGCGAAATAAAATGCGCGTTCGTCAGTGGTATATCGGTTGAAGGTACAATCGAATGCAAAAACTGGCTTGGCAAAATGCATAATCTCTACCAGCGAAGGGTTTGTTCCTCCCGCTGAGTGACCATGAATATATGCACGGCAATTACTTCTGAGCTTAAAAAGTTCATCCAACTCATATACTGGTTTAATCATTTCAATATTACTAAAAGACGAATACTTGCTCAGAAGATTTTTCCCGTATTCACTAGCTTCCCAGTTACCGATAAACTTGAGTCTCTTATTTGAACCAGAAAATGCTTCAAGTATCATATCAATATTATTTTCTGGTTCAATCCGACACAAAGATAAGTAATATTCATCAGTCGAAGGAGTATCGTTATAATTTGTCGTTTCTACACAAAGTACATGATCTCCCCCATAGGCTATTGTTTTTGCCTCAACGCCATAACATTGTTTAACATATTTAGTAATTTGCATGTTATCAGCAATAACAACATCTGAAAATTTTACTGCAAACCATTCAGATAACTTCAAGAATCTTTTTACATTGGTTGACCATTTATTTCGTTTCCACTCCATCCCGTCAATGTTAGTTATAATTTTTGCTTTTGTAAAAAATTTCAGTATTGGTAAAATCGTACAGCCAGAAACACCCAAGATTAATATTACATCTGATTTACGCGCCTTGAATAAAGAAATAATATCATATGGAATGCTTTGCAAGCCATTTGCGCGCAGGTTAACATATTTTAATGATGCATTATTATAAGTTTTCTTTTGAACTTCGTATAATGGCGAAGAACAGTAAACAACATAATTGCATTCAGGAGAAGCATGTTTAGTAAGATTTTCCACTAATGTTTCAAATCCACCATAACATGCCGGAATTCCAGCTGCGCCAACTACTGACACTGTTTTCTTCATGAGTAAAAGTACTCTTCCTATTTTATTTTAAAATGCACTGTAAATTTTCCCGGTACTGCTCAAAAAAGTACCTTTCACTCGCATCCCGAGCATTACGAGAAAACGCATAAAAATTTTCACGATCATTAAGTAAAGTAATTATTTTATTAAGAATTTCGTCATGTCTATCATGAGATATAGTATAACCAAATGCTGATTTAATAATTTCTGCAGGGCCACCTGTAACGGGACCAATTGGGATCGCGCCGTTGGCCATCCCCTCTACCAATGTTAACCCAAACGTTTCTATCCACTCAGGTGTAGATAAATTTAATACAAAAGACGACATTTGATATAGTCCCCTTAAATTTTTTGGTCGATTATACATAGTCACATTTCGCGGTATCTCCCTCTCTTTCAAAAAAGAGTTGAACTGTGTTACAGAACAATTCAAAACCATATGAAAATTAATATCTTGACTCTTAACAATTGCCATTTTTGCAATTGCAAGGAAATCATCTAATCCTTTATAGGGAACGAGAGAGGACAAAAACAATACATTGCGCCCATGGTATTTCGCATCAATATCCAATTCATCTATAGGAGTAATAAGTGAGTTGCTTAGTGGATTATAGATCACATATTGATTAGTAATATTTTCTAATTTTTCTGTTTCAAAAAGATAGTTTGAAACAAAAATAGTTTCGCTAGCACATTTATTGATACAAAAACGAAGGAACTTTTTAAGTAATATCGGTTTTATAGATGTTTCATGAATATATACTGTTGTTCTGACTTTCATTATTCGCGCAGCAAACATTGCCCCAAATGGCAGCATTGTATTTACTATCACATGTTGTTCCTGACCTTTATTAGCCTTTAATAGGCGATAAAGCATATGAAAAATGATAATATTTGCAACTACAAACTGGTAAAGCTTAACAAATTTATTGCTGTTCGGTATATAACGAAATTGATGATATTCCACACCATCAATATCTGATAGCACACCTTCGCCATCGCTGGTAATCAAGTGTTTTTCAGAGGAAACAGTGCTGATCATCTCCCTCAATACTCGAGGGCTACCACTGAAGTCATTGTACAAGTGAACAAAATAGTAAAGAACAGGATTTTCTATACATTGAGCCATTAGCGATCTCTAATCAGTTTTGCTGGCACTCCGCCAATTAAAGAAAATGGAGGAAAAGACTTATGAACGACGGCTCCTGCAGCAACAACAGAACCCGTACCAATTGTGACATTACTTAGAATCGTAACGTTGCAGCCGATCCAAACATTATCTTCAATCGTTACATTACCTCTTACAACTCCTTGTTCTTTAATATTACGGGTTTTATCAGTGAAAATATGATTTTCACCGATAATTGTTAGATGAGGGCCAATAATAACATCATCCCCAATATGAATATACCCAGAGCAACCAATAAATGAGTTAATCCCTATAGCACTTCGATTACCAACCCAAAGCCCTTCTCCCTTCATTCCTCCATAATAGCCGGAAGGACGAATACTAGTTCCAGAACCAATAGTGCATTTCTCACCAATATTGATCCCTTTAGTACAGTCACACTGGATTATGACATTCTCCTCTATCTTTGTCATTTTACCAATTGATAGTTTTCTTCTATCACCAATAATTTTCACTCTTGAATGGAAAAATAAAGGATATGAATAGCGACCTCTGCGGCAAAATGTTTTCATGAATGCTCGAGAAAACATCATTAAAATTCGATATAATACTCGAAAATTATATGACTCATCGTTATACGCTAAAGATCTCAAAAATGTACGCATTATTTACACCGTTCTATATTATCTACCCTACTTTTAACCGACATTGCTATTATTGGCAACATGATAACAGCACTGACATTTTGAAAAAGCGCAACATACAGTATCAGTAACAAAAATATATATGATTGATTTCCATCTTTTGAAAGCACCGCAGAAATCTTGATGAGAAAATATAGTGCAATAACAAGACCAATATAGCCAGCCATATATATATACGCAATAACATTTGAATCAGGCCATTTTTCTAAACCAACCCCGGCAAAGCCAACTCCATGACCAAGTGGATTACTTTTAAGATCAGTTAAAACATCTGTCCATTGGGTTACTCTACCTAATGATGATAAGTCGCCGCTTAAATTAACAATGATAAATAATGTCCCAATAAAACCGATCAAAACGAGCAGTATGTAACTATAAGTTTTTAATTTATAATGCATTCTGATTTTGTATAAAAAAAGCAAACAGAAGAATAATACAGCAACAAGGAAGATGGTCCGGGTTCCTGATAGTAGTGCAGGGATAAGGGAAATCAACATCACTAGTATTTTGGAGTTTTTAGAATAAACGCTAGAACCAACGAAAATGAAGAAACAAAAAAAAGCCAAAGATAGGGTATTACTAAAAAACCCAAACGGTCTTACAAAGCCTTCACGAAAATAGTCCCACTCATTCAACGCTAAATCCATATTCATGAATGAATCATAGAACCAAAAATCCTTTATCATATGATAATTATAATATTGATATAATGCGAATATAGCATTTGGCAGAACAATCAATATAAAACAAGCATTAATATAGTTTTTTTTATTAACAAAAGCATCCGTCTGACAAATTGCGATGAGAAGAAGTAACATCGGCACATATGAATTAAAACCAATAAAATAATTGCTTAACCCATTATTCATTATGCCTAATACAGAGATAACTATCAGAATGGAAAGCGTCAGCAGGACTTGTTGATATTTATTATGATTCAAGAATAATCTTCCCATATAAATCATACACAATAAATACACTGCTATCTCTTTTGCATATCCAGATATAAGAACAATACTATGATTAACATAATCTTTTGCTAATAAATAGATCCAATCATAGTAGCCATATAAACATGTTAACAGAACAAAAAACAGGGTAGTGTCTCGCTTGAGACCACTCAGTAACAAAGTAATTAATATGATTAAAAAGAAAACCACATCGAATATTTGTATTACTAGCATATATTATTTTCTCAATCTCAATGCTAAGCTTTTAAACGTTCGTACAAAAAATAATAAACCTTAGCTAAATAACCATGGATTATAGAACGTTTAAAGTTTATATAAATCGTTGCTTTTTTGCTATTAACATATCTAAAATTACTAAGCTTTTCTCTTTTACTTAATACAATGCCATCATCATACATTGACATATCATGCTCAAGTTTAGTATTAAGCACATTTACTGGGATATTTAGCTTGGATAAGTTAATAAAAAAATCAGTATCAATACCATATAAATTAAGCGACTCATCAAACAATGGACTGAATATATCACAAAGCTTTCGATTTATAACCATTCCACTAGTAATAGCCAATAGTTTCGGATGCAAGCCAGGGTTTATGGAGTTAAGATGCTTACCAACAACAATACCCATCCTTGCAGGGCTCTTCAGTGCCCCATTAACATATATCTGAGGGATATGAACTAAATAATCCCTTTGAAGTTCTTGCTCCAACTCAGCGAAGTAAACTCTATTATATACAGTATCATCATCTGATATAATAATAAAATCTAATTTATTTTCATTAATAATCTTATTATAAACATAGCTTAACGGACAGTTCTTTTTTTCTGTGCGATAGGTGATGTTGTTATTAGTCGCATAACTTTGATTTTGTTCTAGTATCTTCTCATCATCGCTATTATCCCATACAATAACGTCAAAATTCTCAAATGTTCTCTGTGACTCTTTCACACTATTGACTGCAACATTAACTTCTAGCTTTTTATTGTATATGACAACAAGTAGTTTTAATATCATTTAATTTACCGTAAATATATTTACAATAGTGCAATAAAGACAACACCACCCTTTTATATTTTTTCTCAATGACCTACTAAGAACTTTACTTGATTAACAATTTTTGCTGTAATGAATTTTACCATTGCCCACGAAGTCGAAAATCTCAGCAATATACCATAGGGAGCATCAAATAAAGTTAAATGGTTGGGAATATTAGCAATGTGCTTATTTTCTAGAAAATGTTCATCTCCACTCCATTTTATAAAACTCTGACAAAGATTTTTATTGCAAATAGTACCATCTAATGCCAAGAGAAAACGCTCTTTAACTTTATCGCTTGAATGAACCTCAATAGCCATATCCAGAACACGTCTAAATTCTCTATTATCACATTTATGAAACCCCGTGAATTTTCTCATTTTAAATACTTCAATCGGTGTATAACCCTGAACTGGACTATGTAAACCAATGCAAAATTTCCCTTTAAAAAACTGTTCGGCGAAAGCCGAACCACCAGGCAAAGGATGACTATCGATATATCCCTTGGCTGAATTAGTTAGGGATAGATACGCTTCATAACTAAGAGTTGAGTGAAGTACGATTCGACTTCTATATTTGAGTTTTGTTGCCCACCACCAATAGTCTCTATATTTACTAACACCTATGACATAAATTTTAGATTTACTATATTTATCAAGTATAGGGTGAATTATTTTTGTTATAGTCTCATTTCTAATAGGTTTATACTTAAAGCCAGCGGCAGCAGTTACTAACAAATCACCATTTGAAATCCCAGATGTCTGAAGATGTTTTTCGTTATCAATAATTGCAATATCAAGTGGGATACCTAGAAACGATTTTTCCGTTTTTAAATTCCTTAAGACATCAATCCGCCTACCAAATTCGCTGAGCTCAAACCAAAGATCAGCAATAGTTTGCCCAAAAGAAAAAGTATGATCTGCGTGATTCACGAAAAACACTTTCAACTTTGGATTATTTTTCTTTGCAATACCACATGAAATAACCGCACTGATATCATCAGGATGTATATTTAGTACAACTTTATTGTAATGTTGTATTTTTTCAACCAACCGATAAACATGCATCAAATAATTGTTTTTTGACACATATATACCTGTGATTTTATTAAAAAAAGTCTCCATTCTCGCTACCACGTCTGTATTATGTGGCATTCTGGTTATCAGTAAATCAGGTTTATTTTCGCAGTATTGAGATAATCTCTCCATTAGTCGAGTGTGCCCACCGGTTAGGTAAGGTTCACTGACAACAAACAATTCGTTGGGGCTACAGCCTATGGTTTCATGCCATTTTTTAGAGTTATAGCATAAATCACACAATTCACTCTCAATATCAGCTAAACTATAAATTCCAACATTGTTAAACCACAGCAATGAACCGATTTTCTGAGCATTTTTAATAGACAGATTTAACTCTTTATCATCAAAAATATACTCATTTACTTTTGTTAACAAGAGATTTTTATTCATATTCTAGTTTTTACAAAGAAAGTTTTTAGAAAAAACAAACATAAACATCATCACAATCAAATATAGTGAATAGTTTGTCAAATATGCGTAATTAGCCCCTTGCACACCGAGTTGTCTCACAAAATATTGAGTAAATAAAACTAATGTTAAAGAGAAAAAAATTTCTGAGAAGATATATAGCTTTGTTTTAGCATTAGAAAGCATTGGATATGCAATAACCCAACTTATAATTTTTACGACATCTCCACAAAGTTGAACTAAAAACAAATCCCTTGCACCTTTGAACTCATCGGTGAAAAGAATCTTAATAACTAAATCACGAAAAAAAAATACAGCACCAGCACTCAATATCGCAAACGGAATTACGACCTTCAAAGTATTAATAATTTCCATCTGCATTTCGCTTCGCGAAGTCAAGGTAGCCAATTTAGGCAAATAATAAGTTCCAAGCGCGATGGTCAATACTGAAAGATATGTTTCTGAAATACGCCATACAGCCTGCCATTGTCCTGCATCAACCCAACTTGTATTTGCAATAATTTCATTACGCACAAAAATGAATGATATAGGTACAGTTAAAGCAGTTGTTACTGCCATGAGAATATAATTCCCCAAGCCGGACAAGTATTTTCGCTCTACTCTTCCCCAAAAATTATTAAAGTTAAACCATGGTTGCCTGAAGTTTAACGCCAACATAGCAATACCCACAATGGCATTCTGAAGAGCCGCAGCGACTAATGCTCCCTGAATACCATATCTAATAACCATGTAAACCATGACACCTGCAGTAACCAGTGTCGAAAACATACCTACCTTTATATATTGTCGATATTGCTGTTTTCCATTGATGATTGATGTTAGCAATGTACCTAAGGTCACTAAAGGCAATGAGCAAGCACAAAGAATAAGCAACCAGGCATACTCAGTATTGTCAAATAACCATCCCGATAGCATCGTTGAAAAACTAATGGTAATGGCAATCGCAAGTATGCTTATAACCAGAGCCCAGTGTACTGCGGCTCTCCACCATGGGGCACATGCTTCTGTGCCCTTAGGTGAAAATTCAGCTGTATACTTGATAATGCCATTACTCGTTGGGGCATTTACCAGACCATTAAGACTGGTAACCACACTTTGAATTTGCCCCAGCATGGCCATTCCTGATGGGCCAGTATAGATCGCAACTACTTTAGCAATTATGAAACCCATTAACATTTTGACTAATGTTAATGAACCAGTCATAGCTGTAACCTTTAGCAATTTCTTCATACAGAAAATTCATTCAAGGCTTCAATTACTTTTTCCACATCAAGATTGGACATTGTTGGATCCAGCGGTATTGACAATACCATATTGTGAAGGCTTTCAGTTGTTGGTAAATCAATATCATTCATCCACTCATAGGCCTTCTGTTTATGTGGCGGGATAGGATAATGAATTAAAGACTGGATATTATTTTTTGCTAACCAGGACTGTAACAAATCTCTGTATTCACATTTTACAACAAATAGATGCCATACATGTGCTGAGTCAATTGTAACAGCAGGAAGATGGATTAAAGGATTACTAATACCTTTAATATAAAGATTTGCTATCTCTTGTCTGCGAAGAGTTTCTTGGGGAAGATATTTTAATTTTACAGTTAACATTGCAGCTTGGATTTCATCTAGACGACTATTAACGCCTGCATATATATTTTCATATTTTTTTTGTGAGCCATAGTTCCTCAAGGCATAAAGCACATCAGCTAATTGATCATCATTGGTTGTAATTGCCCCTGCATCCCCCAATGCACCAAGATTCTTTCCCGGATAAAAACTAAATCCTGATGCAATCCCCCAATTACCCGACATTTTGCCATTAATATTTGCACCATGTGATTGAGCGCTATCCTCGACTACAAGCAAATTGAATTCATCTGCGATTTCCATAATCTCAGGCATTGGAGATAACTGACCATATAAATGCACTGGTAAAATAAGCTTAGTCTTATTTGTTATTGCTAACCTAACATTCTGAGGTGAAAGATTGTAAGTACTGGGGTCTGGCTCGACAAGTACAGGTTTCAAATTATTTGCAGTTATCGCAAGAATAGATGCGATGTATGTATTAGCCTGTACAATAACCTCATCGCCATCATTTATTTTACCCATCTCCTTCAGGGCTCGAAATATTAAAATTAGTGCATCCAATCCATTCGCAACGCCTATTACATGCTTAACGCCACAGTAATCAGAAAAATTCCTTTCAAATTTTTGTAACTCCTCGCCCATAATGTACCAACCTGAATCGATTACCTTCGAACAAGCATTTTTGAGTTCTTCATTGTACCTGGCATTTACTTCTTTCAAATTTAGAAAATTAATCATAATTAACCTGTCGTATTTAATTTGCTTTCTTTAAAAAATCATCATAATCACGAATGTAATCTTTCTCATCATAATGACTGTTGGCTAATATCATAAGGACACAATCACTCGAAAAATCATACATTTCACGCCATATGTACGATTCAATAAGAAGACCTTGAGCTGGATTATCAAGCACAACCTCTATGCGCTCTGTACCATCATCCAACAGAAAACGACAGGACCCCTTGACTGCAATTGCAACTTGCTTTAATTCTTTGTGAGCGTGAAAGCCCCTACGAACACCTTCTTTGGTATCAAAAATGTAGTAAACTCTTTTAATACTAAATGGTATATTATTTTCTTCTTCTAAAGCGACTAATGAACCGCGATCATCACCATGTTTCTGAAGTGGGATAAGATTTATTTTCATACTCCTTCCTTAGTATTTAATGAAGAAAAAGTTGAGCCGCGCTGATCTTTTTCTGAAATGATATAATCCATGGAAGGCCATTCTATTTTTAAATCTACATCATCCCATTTAATACAACGTTCATGATCCGGTGAGTAATACTCTGTAGTCTTATATAGAAATTCGGCATGCTCGCTAAGAGTAAGAAAACCATGAGCAAATCCAGGAGGGATCCAAAGCTGCTTATTATTCTCTCCTGATAGCACCACACCGAACCACTCGCCATAAGTAGGTGATTCTGTACGTATGTCAACAGCTACATCAAATACTTCCCCACTCACACACCTGACGAGCTTCCCTTGTTCAAACGGAGCTTCCTGATAGTGTAAACCTCGTAAGACACCTTTACTAGATTTGGACTGATTATCTTGCTTAAAACTAACGTCTGAGCTTATATATTTTTTGAATTCTTTATCATTATAACTTTCAAAGAAATATCCCCTCTCATCATGGAATACTCGAGGTTCAATAACCATAACGCCACTAAGTGGAGTGTTAATTATATTCATCAGTTCCTCTACTTTATTCTAGCAATACATAAAGTCATTTTCTCGATATTTTACGGAGCTATCTACTAATGCCTTACCAAGGTCATTCCGGATCTTAGCAAATAAACAACACTTAAAGTTAACTCATTCGAGAAAGTTTTATCTAAAAAAACATGCCAATATGAGCATTGTCTGCGTTAATATGTCAACTTGATAATTTAATCAACTTAAACTATTTCTTTTCCCTATATTTTATCATGCTACTGTCACTTCCAATCATCTTGAAGTATTTACATAGCATTTTTTCTAGCATTTAGCCTAACATTAAAAGTTTCATATAAAATTATGTCTAATATTCGTAAAACACAAAGAACTAATGAAGCCTATCCCGAAGATTTATGTAACACATAATTATGAAAATGCTAAAATAGATTATTATTTATTCTCAATCATCTTTAAAAGATATTTCCCATAATTATTTTTCGCTAAAGGTTTAGCCAATTGAGCTATTTTCTCTGCATCAATAAACCCTTTGCGATATGCGATTTCTTCCGGACAAGAAACTTTCAATCCCTGACGCTCTTCAATTGTCGCAATAAAGTTACTTGCTTCGATTAAGCTCTGATGAGTACCTGTATCCAGCCATGCATAGCCACGTCCCATCATTGCAACAGATAACCGCCCCTGCTCCATGTAAATTCGGTTAATGTCTGTAATTTCCAACTCGCCACGTGCTGAAGGTTTTAAGTTCTTTGCCATTTCAACAACATCGTTGTCATAGAAATACAGCCCTGTCACCGCATAATTACTTTTTGGCTCAAGTGGTTTTTCTTCCAGGCTAATCGCTGTGCCATCCTTGTCGAACTCTACAACACCGTAACGTTCAGGGTCGTTTACATGATAGGCAAATACAGTTGCGCCACTTTCTTTATTTACGGCTGTATCCATTAATCTAGGAAGATCATGGCCGTAAAAAATATTGTCGCCAAGCACTAAAGCACAATCATCATTACCGATAAACTCTTCACCAATAATAAATGCCTGAGCAAGGCCATCCGGCGTCGGTTGTACTTTATATTGCAGATTTAGTCCCCACTGACTACCGTCACCCAGTAACTGCTCAAATCGAGGGGTATCCTGTGGAGTACTAATAATCAGAATGTCACGAATCCCAGCTAACATCAGCGTGGACAGCGGATAATAGATCATTGGTTTATCATAGATCGGAAGCAATTGTTTACTAACAGCCATTGTCACCGGATAAAGACGTGTTCCAGAGCCACCAGCTAATATAATGCCTTTACGCGTTTTCATTTCATGATCTCTTTATATGTCAAAATGCCCATTAAAGGGCATTTAAAATAATTTTAAGCTGTCGTAGTTGTAAATAATTCAGCCAGCATACGTCTTACACCACTCTCCCACTCGGGTAATACCAGATCAAATTTGTTCTGGAATTTATCAGTGTTTAGCCGAGAGTTATTTGGTCGTCGCGCAGGGGTAGGATATGCACTGGTAGGAACGGCATTGAGCTTGTTAATAGCCAGTTTTATTCCCGCTTTACGTGCTTCATCGAATACCAGTGCTGCATAGTCATGCCATGTGGTCGTGCCACTAGCCACCAAGTGATACAGTCCTGCAACCTCAGGTTGTTTAAGCGCTACACGTATTGCATGAGCCGTACAGTCCGCTAGCAATTCAGCTCCTGTGGGCGCACCATACTGATCGTTAATCACCGACATTTCTTCGCGCTCTTTTGCGAAACGTAGCATGGTTTTTGCAAAGTTATTACCTTTACCCGCGTAAACCCAACTGGTGCGGAAAATTAAATGCCGGACACAATTATCCTGAAGCGCTTTCTCACCCGCCAATTTTGTTTCACCATAAACATTCAACGGTGCAGTAGCATCATCTTCACGCCATGGAGTTTCCCCAGTACCAGGAAAGACATAATCAGTCGAATAATGCACGACCCATGCCCCTGTTTCTGAAGCAGCTTTGGCGATAGCTTCGACACTTCGCGCATTGAGCAGTGTTGCAAACTCAACTTCTGACTCAGCTTTATCTACTGCCGTGTGCGCAGCCGCATTCACGATCACATCTGGGCGGATTCGACGTACGGTTTCCGCAACGCCCTCTGGGTTACTGAAATCGCCGCAATAATCTTTCGAGTGGACATCAAGCGCAATAATTTTTCCAAGAGGTGCTAATGCGCGTTGAAGTTCCCAACCCACCTGTCCATTTTTGCCAAAGAGGAGAATATTCATTACTGACGCTCTCCGTAATTCTGTTCAATCCAGGTTTTATAAGCGCCACTCTTCACATTCTCAACCCACTGGGTATTATTCAAATACCACTCCACCGTTTTACGGATACCGCTTTCGAATGTTTCCTGCGGTTTCCAGCCCAGCTCATCGCTGATTTTTGCTGCATCAATTGCATAACGACGATCGTGTCCAGGGCGGTCTGTGACGTAGGTCAGTTGATCGCGGTAAGACCCTTCTTTAGGCACAATCTCATCGAGCAGTTCGCAAATAGTATGTACTACATCCAGGTTTTTCTTCTCGTTATGCCCACCGATATTGTAGGTTTCACCGACTATACCCTGGGTCACCACGGTATACAGTGCTCGGGCATGATCTTCAACATAGAGCCAGTCGCGAATCTGATCGCCTTTACCATAGATTGGCAATGCCTTACCTTCCAGCGCATTAAGAATCACCAGCGGGATCAGCTTTTCAGGGAAATGATATGGCCCGTAGTTATTGGAGCAGTTGGTGACAATTGTTGGGAAACCATAGGTACGTAACCATGCACGAACCAGGTGATCGCTGGATGCCTTAGAAGCAGAATACGGGCTACTCGGCGCATATGCTGTCTTTTCCGTAAACAGAGGCAACACGCTACCGGCAGATACTTCGTCTGGGTGTGGCAGGTCGCCGTATACTTCATCCGTAGAGATATGATGGAAACGGAACGCCGCTTTCTTATCCGCATCCAGGGTGTTCCAGTAACTACGAGCGGCTTCCAGTAACACATAAGTACCGACGATATTCGTTTCAATAAACGCTGCCGGCCCCGTTATAGAGCGATCAACATGACTTTCTGCCGCCAGATGCATCACCGCATCTGGTTGATGAGTGGCAAAAATGCGCTCCATTGCCGCTTTATCACAGATATCCGCATGCTCGAAGTGATAGCGATGACTTTCGCTGACTTCAGAAAGGGACTCAAGGTTACCGGCATAGGTTAGTTTATCGACATTAATAACAGTATCCTGAGTATCTTTAATAATATGACGAACTACTGCAGATCCAATGAAACCCGCCCCACCAGTAACAAGTATTTTCACGTTTTAATTCCGAATATCGTTTATATGACTACTATTTAAATGCTGGTATACAATGCCTGCGTCTGGATATTTACGCACGCTACCGCCCCTGGCCTTACAGCAACCAGAGCACCACTTGATGGATAAAGATGTAACCAGCCCCGCCAGCTTTCGCAAAGCACGCTAAATTCAAACGCTAATTGTCTTACCAAATGCAGTCGGAAACAAGGAAAAATCCAATCAAAAGAAGATTAAACTTAGTAGGTTAACTTCTTGTTATCCATTGTTTTTAAAATAAAAAGCGACAGTAACACCCCACAGCATAAAGCATAGACACAGGGATGTTAGCTGCCGCTATTTTTTCTGGTTTACCGTCACAAAGACCTGTAAATATCTACTCGCTCAGTAGCTTCTCGATGCTCTTACGGAACTTCGGACCTTCTTTCAGGTTACGCAGCCCATACTTAACGAATGCCTGCATGTAGCCCATCTTTTTACCGCAGTCGTAGCTGTCACCCGTCATCAGCATGGCATCAACAGACTGTTTTTTAGCCAACTCTGCAATGGCATCAGTCAGTTGAATACGTCCCCAGGCACCTGGTTCAGTTTTTTCCAGTTCTGCCCAGATATCAGCAGAAAGTACGTAGCGGCCTACAGCCATCAGATCGGAATCCAGCGTCTGCGGTTGATCAGGTTTTTCAATGAATTCAACGATACGGCTGACTTTACCTTCGTTGTCCAAAGGCTCTTTGGTTTGAATAACAGAGTATTCAGACAGATCGCCTTCCATACGCTTAGCCAGCACCTGACTGCGCCCGGTTTCATTAAAACGGGCAACCATAGCAGCGAGGTTGTAGCGCAGCGGATCCGCACTTGCGGTGTCCAGAACAACGTCAGGTAATACCACGACGAACGGGTTATCACCAATGATAGGGCGAGCACAAAGAATGGAGTGACCCAGACCCAGTAATTGAGCCTGACGGACGTTCATGATAGTCACGCCCGGAGGACAGATAGACTGCACCTCGGCTAATAACTGGCGCTTAACACGCTGCTCAAGCAACGATTCGAGTTCGTAAGAGGTGTCGAAGTGGTTCTCAACCGCGTTCTTAGACGCATGAGTTACCAGAACGATTTCTTTGATACCTGCAGCTACAATTTCGTCGACAATGTATTGAATCATCGGCTTGTCTACGATCGGCAGCATCTCTTTAGGGATTGCCTTAGTGGCTGGCAACATGTGCATCCCCAGACCCGCTACCGGAATAACTGCTTTCAAATTAATCATTAAGTCATTCACCTATTCATTAGTTGCTGAATTATAGCTTTTTAGCTTGTTTTAGCCAGTATGAATTACATTGTACAGTTGCCGCGTATGTTACGCCGCTTATCTGTAGAATGCAGTAATCTTAAGCTCAAGTATGTGCGACTTGAGCCAGGAATGGTCGCAAAGTTACCTCCCCTGCCCCGGTAGTCGAAAATTCACCGCTTCTACATTCACTACCTGATGGTTTATACGGTCGATGTCAACTGAACTTTGCCCAGCTTCGTTTACTGCATGTACGTTGGCCAGTGAGAGTAATGTGTCCTGCCTGGCCATAAACTTACCGCGTACGTCCTGGCGCAGATCGAAGTGCATCTTAAGTGCGGGACCCGTAGCCGATTGCTGCATCACCCTGACGTTACGTAAAAAAAGGTGCTGCGGTTGGTTGTGCAACTCAAGCGTGGCATGCTTCATCTCCACGTTGGTGATGGCCACGAATGACGTTGCATTACCAGAGGAGATCTGAATTCCGCGTAATTTGTATTCACGTTTGGTGTTATCGAGATGGATATTATTTAGCTTAAAGTTTTGTGGAATGGATAAATATCGACCTTTGATGACGCCATAACCAATGAGCATACCTGCGCTGTTCTCCATATTGATATTATCAATCACGAAGTTATCACATCCATAAATAGCAACCGTCGCATTATCAATGCCTGCTTTCTTACTGAAATCCGGTGTGATATTTCGCGCGGTAATATTACGAATGATAAAGTGTTTGCCGTTCTCAACATGAACTAACTGCCGACAGTCGGTACCGGTGATGTTCGCCACCACGAAGTTTTTTACCGCCAGTTCATCGGGATAGCTATTGTCATAGGTACTGCCCGCCAGCCCGATACCGATGCCCCAGTTCACATTGCCATTGGTACAGTTAATACGTTCAATGACATGGTCAGAAATGAGGATGTTGCTGTCGTTGATAGCCACATTCCACTCAATGGCATCTCCCTGTAGATCGCTAAAACGGCAGTTTGTAATCTTTACGCCGTCCATTCGGTTATGAAAACCCTGACGCAAAATCCCATAGTTAGCGCGTGTGACAGTAATATCATCAATAATCAGATTACGCATCAGCCTTGAAGTTTTACCGCCGATATAGATTTGCGTCACCGGACCGAAACCGCTCATGGCAATCCCTTTTATTACACAGTCCGAACCACGTACATCCAGGGTAACGTTCTTCAGGCTCCCGCCTTGCTCGCCCACAACGTTGCATCCATCCTGTAAAATAAAGCGCCCACGGCCATTGCCACTTATTCGCCCTTGTATGAAGAGCGTTTTGCCTGGCGGAATAACAATAGCAGTATTGAGATCCTTACATTCCAGGCCTTTTGGTACGACGACCATTTGCCCTTCTTTGAACGCCTGCCTGAAAGAGGCCACCCAATCCTGTGGGTTGTAATCCTGAATGTTGACGCTGCCCGATGATTCAAGCGCGCGAACAACGGGAGAATGCAGCATGACAAGCGCAGAGCCCGCCGTCAGAAAAGTACGGCGTGAGAGTTTGTTCTCTGACATACAACCTCGATTTACATCGTTTGCAGCAGACTGGCTAACTGTTTATTGATAGCTAACTGATTAAATTCATTTTCAATTTTTTCGCGCGCACACTGCACAATCGACTGTACCTGCTCACTGTCGAGCAGGCTAAATGCCGCTAAACGCTCTGCCAGTGCCTGCGCGTCGTTTTCCGGTGCCAGCCAGCCTGATTTACCCGACTCGACCAGCTCCGGGATCCCGCTGTGAACGGTGGAAATCACCGGAATACCCACCGCCATCGCCTCCATCAGTGCCACCGGGATCCCTTCCATATCGCCGTCTCTTCCGGTGATCGAAGGCAGCAAAAATACATCCGCCTGTTCAAGCATCTCCTTTACCTGATGACTGGGCTTAAAGCCGGGCATCTCAATAACGCCATCGAGTTGATATTGCTCGATCAGCGTACGTAAACGACGCTCCCAAGGGCCTATACCCAGAATTCGATAACGAAATGAAACGCCCTGCTCTTTTAACTGACGACAAGCTTCGATGGCGAGGTGCAGTCCTTTTTTCTCGGTTAACCGGGCAACAGAGATTATTTCCAGCGGTGCAGTTGGCGATTTCAACTGGCGTGGCGTAAAGCGTGTCATATCGATTCCCATACGCGAGACGGCAATTTTTTGCGGCGGACATCCCATGTTTTTTAACCGTCCGGCCCAGAGATTGCTGATGGGCAACATTAAATCACCGCGTTGAAACAGCTGCTGATACTCAGGGGTATAGCGGGCCAAAACGCCCCGGTGCGAAACATCAATCCCATGAAATACCGTGGCGATTTTTCCGCGGATCATCCCAAGCTCACGCAGCTTGGCGGCCGTTACGCCTGCGGGCCCAAAATGAGCAATAAAAACATCCGCCTCAAACGCTCGCGGATTCCCGCCGCAAATAGCTGCCAAAATCAGATTGCGCGCCTCCTCACCATAGCGTGCAACATTAAGCGCTTTCCAGGTCGCTGCGCGGGTAATACCGTGCAGAGCCGCCGCTGCCCTATATTTCAGTTTCGCCAGTTTGCTTTCCGGTTCATTCAGCAACCAGCGAGTTTTTTCACCCAGACGGTAGGTATTAAAGGAGGCATGAGTATTTTCAAGATCGCCCTTCTGCAAAGCGACAATCTCCACGTCGTAGCCCATATCGATAAATGCGGTTATCTGATTGAGTACAAATGTCTCGGAGGAGAGCGGAAATTTAAGCAGGAAAAAACCAATCTTCATTTATCCCCCTCAATACGCGTTAAAACCGACTGCACCATGCGTACCCCACGTTCGCGTTCGCGCATAACCGCGTCGCCGAGACGTATGCGCAGCTCAGGTAACTGTCCGAGAGTATCGGCAACCTTCCCTTCGAGACCGCCATCGAGAAGATGACGAATATCAACAGCCATCTCCGGTAACCCCAGTTGTTGCATGATCCCGGCCGATTTGTGCTCGTAGTTAATGGCGATGGCAGGCGTCATAAAATTCATCGAGATGATGGCAGAATGCAAGCGAGTCCCCACCGTCAGATCGCAGGCGCCCAGAATCTTCCCCATCTCCAGATCGTTAAGTTCATCCATCACCACGTGATATCGGGCCGGATCGTTAACATACTGGCGCAGGTTTAACGCCACCATGCGGTCATCTTTGTTGTAACTATCAATACCGGTGCAAGTTGACAGCGCTATCACCTGGTAACCTTCGTCGAGGATGCGGTTCACCACCCCGGAAAAGGCTTGCTCATAGGCCTGCTGCGTTGTCCCCAGACGCTTATCAAAAGGAGCCAGCTCACGCAATGTAATGGCAACGGTCTTCTGTTTAGCCGCCATGTCTAACCAGTGCTGTACCGCATAACCTGGCTCAAAATCCTCATGATGGTTGTCAACCAGCCAGGCCGTATCCACGCCAGTTTCGACTTTATCCGTGGTAATTGCGCTGCGCTTCATCAGATCCAGACTGACGGATTCACGTAAAATTAGCGCATTACAGTGACCAAACACGTAGTTCGCCAGTTGATTAAACTGCTCATCCTGGAATGGCCCCACGCTGTGACCAATCATGTACAGCGGTTTTTTCGCCATAAACGAACACAGGGCATGTTCAAACTGCGGCACGCCATACAGATCGACAAAGAACGATCCGCCGACCTGGATGATGGCGTCATAGCGCGACAGCAGACGGACAAAATCGGTAAAGCCCTGGGCGATAGCGATATTGCGCAGATTACCGGAATCGGTAACACGCGAGAGCAGTACCTGATGCTGATAGCGACGACGCAGCACTTTCTTCACGCGCCCCATAACACCCGCTGCGTTGTTATGTTGCTTCATCTGCAAATACAGCGGGTCGCCCATCACCGGGCGGTTTAACAACCACGAAGAGCTCACCGGGTAACGGCTCATCACATCCACTTCGGTCTCGGGACGCAACGCGTTAATGGCATCCAGCAAACCGCGCAGGATCGCGCTATCCCCTCGGTTCCCGCAGGTATGGTTGCCTAAAATTAGTAATTTCATTATGACCTCTTAAAACGTTGTTCTTATCCCGCACGGAGCAAGGTTTTCATTTTTTCACTGCGACAGAGTTGGCGTTTTATTTCCACCACCAGCGGATGGCGCGACAGCACAATCATTAGCGCAAACACCAGTGCTCCTGCCGCTATCTGGATCCCCAGCAGCGCGCTTAATGGCATCAGGTTACGCAGGGTTAAGCCCAACACATAGCTCACCACAAGGGTTGGTAAGGAGAGATACAACGGCAGCCACAGGCTGAGCATGTACTGACGGTAGCTGGAGCCAAGAACAGGTTTGATCATCACGAAGTAGCTGAGGATCGTGTTAATCACCTGGACCAACAGAAAGCCCAGCGTCACGCCAATCGCCCCTGCCAGATGACCGCCAATGAAAATGGCAGGAATAAACAGAAAGGTTTTGAAAACATTGAATTTGAAGCTGATATCGACCCGGGCTTTCGCCATCAAGAGCGATCCTATTGGATTCCCCACGGATCGCAGCAAACCCACAATGCACAACAATTGCAGGACTGGAATAATGCCGTTCCACTTATCGCCGAATACCAGCGGCACCACGTTATTCGACACCACCATCAGTCCCAGTAGCGCTGGGAAGTTGATAATCCCAACCACTGACAGCAGCTTGTAAAAATTCACCCGTAGTTTTTCGCTGTCGTCCTGGATTTTGGCAAACGCCGGAAACAGCACGCGGGTGATAATCGGGTTCAGTTTGATCGGCGGGACAACCGCCACGTTCCAGGCGAGATTGAATCCGCCCGCCACGCCAGCTCCCAACGTGCGAGCTAAAACCAGCGTGGAAAGGTTGGTATTGATGTAATTGATGATGCTGTCTGCCGTCAGCCATGCGCCAAAACGCAGGTTCGACGAAACGGATGCCAGCGAAAAATGCAGCCCGGGTCGGTAAATCCGGCGGCCAAAATAGCCGAACAGCAGCGTACGTAGCGTACTATTCACCAGATACCCAAGAATGGCCGTCAGCGCGAGCGGCCAGAAATGGGCGCTGACCACGGTAAAGGTAAATCCAGCCAGCACCGAACTGGTTTCAATCATGCCAATTTTGTTGAAGGCCAGCTCTTTTTGCATCAGCGCGCGAAACTGCTGCCCGTGCGGTATCACCACAAACGCCAGTGATAAGGTTTTGATGAGCGGTGCCAGTTCTGGGTTATTGAGCACATGGGCAATCGTCTCGCTCAGCAGAAACATCGCCACGCATACCACGATACCCAGCCCAACGTTGAGCCAGTACAGCGTTGTCAGCTCCAGATAACCAATCTCTTTGCGTTGAATAATTGAGTTGGCGATACCGAAATCCGACAGTGTATCGGCCAGCGCTATGATCACCAGCGACACGGTTAACAACCCGAACTGGTGGTTATCAATAATTCGCGCCAGGACGGTCATCTGAATAAGTCCGAGCCCAATAATGATCACCGTGGCAATCGCCGACCACTTTGCGCCATTAAGCGTTTTTTCTCGTAAGCTCATGTTAATACGCCGCTTTGTTAACAAAGCCTTTGAATATCGTCAGAAAAACAATTTTGATATCGAACCACACGCTCCACTCGCGAATGTATTCGAGGTCAAACTCCACACGTTTCTCCATTTTTTCCAGCGTATCGGTTTCACCGCGCCAGCCGTTGATTTGCGCCCAGCCGGTAATACCCGGTTTCACCTTATGGCGTAACATGTATCCCTCAATCAGTTGGCGGTACTGTTCGTTATGCGCCACCGCATGCGGACGTGGTCCGACGATAGACATCCCCCCGGTGAGCACGTTAATAAACTGCGGCAGTTCATCAAGCGACGTCCGACGCAGGAAATTCCCCACAGGAGTAACGCGCGGATCGTTTTGCGTGGCCTGCGTCACCACCGCATCGTTTTCCATCACTTTCATTGAGCGAAACTTCCAGACTTTGATCGGCTTCCCATCCATGCCATAGCGAGTCTGGCGGAAAATCACCGGTCCTTTGGAGGTCAGTTTTACCAGTAGTGCTATGCCACACAGCACCGGGGAAATAAGTAGCAGGATCAGTGAAGCCAGCACGATATCTTCCGCGCGCTTCAACAGACGATTAATTCCCGAGAGTGGCGTGTCATACAGCGGCACCACCGGAATGCCGTTCATCTCTTCAATCCGTGAATGCAGAATGTTGAAGGTAAAGACATCAGGAATAAGGATCACTGAACAGGTGGTATCGGCCAGCTCGCGCACTAATTTTTTGACGCTGGCACCATCGCTCATCGACATGGCGATATAAACGTTATGAATGCGTGAGGCTTTGGCGTCATCCACCAGTTGTTGCAGATTACCGGCCCAGTCGCGGGAGTTTTTTCCAGGGATAGGGTCGTGATAGATACCTGCAACTTCAAACCCCAGCCACGGTTCATGGCGAAAGCTGTCCAGCAGCATTTGTCCGGCAGGCAGGTCCCCTGCCACTGCCACCCGGCGAGTGTTGTAACCGCGATTACGCAGCCATCCCGCGCCGTAGCGAATAAACGAACGACTCAACACCAGGCCAACGCTGGATAGCAGATACCACGCCAGCCAGACGGCGAGACGGTTATCAAAATCATTATTAAAGGCGATCAGACCTGCGCAAAAAATCAGGCTTAGCGTCCAGTTTTGCAGCAACAGCACCAGCTCAGTGGTCATTTTGACACCACGCCAGGATCGATAAAAATCCGTTATGCCACCGAGCATCTGAAAAACGACCAGCGTGATCAACGCCACCAGCAGGTGCATGTACAGGAAAGGCAAACCGCTTAATTCGCAGATTACCCACAACCCGCCAAACATGATGGTGATATCTGAAAAGCGTTGCACCATCGAAATTAACGACGCATTGGTTTTGGCGCGCTCGCGCTTCTTTAGATGTGTCATCGTGGTTCCTGTTAGTCACCCTTTGCCCAGAATCGGGCAAAGGAAGCACCAGCATTACTGATTCAGTAACGCCAGAAGAGTGCGCGTTCGCGCTTCCATCAACGGAATATCTCCGCGCGATTCCACGTTCAGGCGCACCACCGGTTCGGTATTGGAAGAGCGTAAATTGAAGCGCCAGTCGACAAACGACATGCTGATACCGTCCGTTCTGTCTACCGTCAGTGCCTCACGGGAAAAATGCTGCTCCACGCGCGCAATCGCTGCCGCCGGCTCTGCCAGCGTACTGTTTATTTCACCACTCGCCGGGTAGGCCACCATCCGGTCGCGGACCAGTTCGCCCAGCGACTGCCCTTTCAGACACAGCAGCTCCGCCACCAGCAGCCACGGGATCATCCCGCTGTCGCAGTAAGCAAAGTCGCGAAAATAGTGATGCGCGCTCATCTCGCCACCATAAATGGCATCTTCATGGCGCATCCGCTCTTTGATAAACGCGTGTCCGGTTTTTGACATCACCGGTTTACCGCCTGCCGCCGTCACCACGTCCACGGTGTTCCAGGACAGGCGCGGATCGTGGATAATCTTCGCCCCCGGATTCTTCTCCAGAAACGCCTCCGCCAGCAGGCCGACAATGTAGTAACCCTCAATGAACTGACCTTTTTCATCGAACAGGAAGCAGCGGTCAAAATCACCGTCGAAGGCAATCCCCATATCTGCGCCGTGTTCAATCACCGCGTTGCGCGTGTCAGCCCGACATTCCGGCAGCAGAGGATTGGGAATACCGTTGGGGAAGTTGCCATCCGGCGTATTGTGGATTTTGATGAACTCGACCGGCACGCCCAATGTTTTAAAACGGGCTTCAATGGCGTCAACCACCGGACCTGCCGCGCCGTTGCCGGAATTGAGCACCAGCTTCATCGGTTTCAGTTTGGCGGGATTGATGTAACCCTGCAGGTGGTCAATGTAGGCATCACGGGTAGTAATACGCTGGTAGCGGCCACGTTTTGTCTCATCAACCGCCGGGAAGTCGTTGGCTTCCGCCAGGCGCTGTACGTCGCGCAGACCGGTATCACCGCTGATGGGCCGTGCCCCTTCCCGCACCAGCTTCATGCCGTTGTAATCCATCGGATTATGGCTGGCGGTCACTTCAATACCGCCGTCAATACCCAGGTGGAAGGTGGCAAAATAAATCTCTTCGGTACCCGACATCCCAATATCCAGCACATCCACCCCCGCATCCTGTAGTCCTTTCGCCAGCGCCAGCTTTAGCGTCTTGCTGGTCAGGCGCACATCACCGCCGAGGACAATCGTTTTTGGCTTCAGGAACTCGCCGTAAGCGCGGCCAATACGCCACGCGATATCTTCATTCAATTCTTCGCCCAGCCTGCCGCGAATATCGTAGGCTTTGAAACAGGTTAATTTCGTCATGATTTACCCTTCTTCAGGCAACAGGAGGCCCTGACTCTTAATGAGCCTTTTAATGAGTGTTAAATGCATTTCCCGGCGCGCTTCGCTTACCGGGCCTACGGTGTTGTAGGCCGGATAAGCGCGGCGCATCCTGCATCAGGCACGCCCGTATCTGTCCGCAAACCGCACCACATCATCCTCATCGAGGTAAGATCCGGAGCGCACTTCAATCAGATCGAGCGGGATTTTCCCGGGATTCTCCAGACAATGGGTCGCCCCAAGCGGAATATAGACAGACTCGTTTTCAGCGAGCAGTTTGATGTCATCATTGATCGTCACTTTCGCGGTACCGGCCACCACCACCCAGTGTTCAGCCCGGTGATGATGCATCTGCACGGACAATCCTTCACCGGGTTTAACGGTAATTCGCTTCACCTGGTAACGGTCTCCGGCATCAATGGAGTCGTACTTGCCCCACGGACGGTAAACTTCACGGTGAATATGGTGTTCATGTCGTCCGTCAGCTTTAATTTGCTCCACCACTTTTTTGACGTCCTGCACCGCGTTGCGATCGGCTATCAGCACCGCATCTTTGGTCTGCACCACCACCAGGTCCTTCACCCCGACGGTCGTCACCAGGCCAGATTCGGCATACACGTAGCTGTTCTCCGTTTTGTGGCTAATGACGTCGCCATGATGCACATTGCCTTCGGCGGTATGGGCGCTGATTTCCCACAGCGATGACCAGGAGCCAACATCGCTCCAGCCTGCGTTCATGGGCATTACCACCGCATCGGCCGTACGTTCCATTACCGCATAGTCCACAGACTCTTCCGGACAGGCGAGAAACGCCTGTTCATCAACGCGGATAAAATCGAGATCGGGGTCGACCGTACTCATGGCATTCACACAAGCCTCAAGAATGTCGGGGCGGTACTTTTCCAGTTCTTCCAGGTAACGTCCGGCGCGGAACAAGAACATGCCGCTGTTCCAGTAGTAATCGCCGTTCGCCACATAAGCCTGCGCGGTTTCCAGATTGGGTTTTTCAACAAACTGCGCCACTTCGAACGCCACGGCGTCGGTATTCGTTGGCGAAACCACGCCACGTCGGATATAGCCATAGCCCGTTTCCGGCTGGTCCGGCACGATACCAAACGTCACCAGCTTACCCGCACTGGCATAGGGCATAGCATTGCGAACCGCCTCGCGAAATGCCTCTTCGTCGGCAATCATGTGATCGGCCGCCAATACCAGCAGCAGCGGATCTTCCTCCGGGCTTTGACGTTTTGCCGCCAGTGCGGCCAGCGCTATCGCCGGTGCCGTGTTACGTCCGGCGGGTTCGAGAATAATGTTCTCAGTCAGCTTGTGCAGTTGCCGTAGCTGTTCCGCGACGATGAAACGGTGTTGTTCATTACAGATAACCACCGGGCTTTCACACTCCACGCCGTTCAGACGACAGATCGTTGTCTGCAGCATAGTGAGATCACCTTTCAGGCACAGGAACTGCTTTGGATACAATACGCGGGACAGAGGCCATAAACGGCTACCCGAGCCACCGGCCATCACTACCGGAAAGAGTTTGCTTTGACTCATCATTAACCCCGAATATCAGCAATAAATTGGCTAAGCACGTTATCTTTATCCAGCGTGCGTTCAGCATAGTCACGTGCCACCGTATTGACTTTTGGCATCCTCAACGCCTGTTGGATACCGCAAACCAGCGCATTTACCGATTCCGGCTCCACGCATACTGCGATGCCTGGAACAATGTTACAGAGCTGCCCCAGCTCGGTTTCCGGCTCGGCGGTAATCACCGCGTTACCACCAACGGCGAGGATATTGGTCAGTTTGGAAGGCAGTACGGCATCCGCCGCACCGCGCTTTTGTACCACCAGATGACAGTCCGCCATTTTTAGCAGTGCAGGCAGCGCGTCATAAGATTGCAGCGGAAAGAACATCACATTGTTCAGGCCGCGTTCGCTGGCCATATTCTCCAGTCGCGCTTTACCCCCGCCCTGCCCGACAATCACAAACAGCCAGGGCCGCTCGCTCAACAGGGCCGCTGCGTCGATTACACTCTCCAGTCCTTGCTTTTCACCAATATTGCCAGAGTAGAGAATGATTTTTTTTCCATCAGGCAAGCCCAGCTGCTGGCGCAACGCCAGAGCATCGGCGGCGTCCACATCGCGAAAACGCGCTACTTCTGACCAGTTCGGAAAGAAAATAACCTTCTGTGCATCAACGCCCTTTTCCTGTGCTTTATTCATCATTGAGCGAGAAATGGTCGAAATATGATCCATATTCAACAGCCCACTGCGCTCAAAAGCGCTGGCCAGTTTTGCCACCATACCGCGCTTGCCTTTGCCCGCCATGCCAAGTCCCAACATGGCATCAACTTCGTAATCCTGAATATGCAGCAGCGTGCGCGCCCCGGACAGCTTCGCCAGCAGGCGCATTCCCGGCGTACAAAACAGCGTCGGTACTACCCCAATGATGTGATCTGGCTTCCAGCGGCGCTGCGCCAGCAGCGGAAAGAAACTGCTCATGGCGAAACTGCCTAAATGCAGTAGACGCTTGAGCGTGGAGGGCTGCTCAGGCACATACAGCGGGCAACGCCAGACGATGGTATCGCCCTCTTCACGACGGTAGCGCCAGGATGAATAGCGACCGTTGACCTTCCACTGCGGATAATAAGGTGGCGCAGTGATCACCCGTACGTCATGCCCCTGTCGCGCCATCCACTCCACCATTTCACCGGTGTATTTACCGATACCGGTCAACTCCGGCGAATAGTTGATGCCATACACAAGGATCTTCATAGCCCGGGTGCTCCAGCCTGACTCTTCTCACAGAAGTAAGCCCGGCTGTTGTCGTGCACGTGGTCACTGGCCAGAATCTCTTCAATTGCCAGCCAGCGGTACGCGTCATGTTGAACGTCAGGCAGTTGCAGGTCGTTTTCCGACACCCGCAGACGAAATCCCAGCACGATGTAATGCGTTGAGAAATCTTCCCCGGAAAAGTTGTCGCCATAGAAGTGCTGCCAGACACCGTAAAACTGCGCAGCGGACAGCGGTAAACGTAACCCCAGCTCAGCTTCAGTAAGCCGCTCAAAGGCCGCGTGCAACGGTTCATCTTTTTGCACCCGACCGCCGGGCACAAACCAGTACCCCTGCGCAGGACGATTGAGGCGCTTGCCAAGCAGAAATTCACCGTGGGCGTTTTCCACGATCAAATCGATGGAAATCAGCGGAGTTGAACGTACAACGGTGGAAAAATCCTCATGACGTAAAAACATGCTTACCCCCGGTAACGCTGCTGGTTTTCAAGAAACCACTGATATGTACTGGCAAGTCCCGCTTGCAGAGATATCTCGTGATACCAGCCCAACTGATGCAGACGCGTAACGTCAAGCAATTTGCGCGGCGTGCCGTCCGGTTTGCTGGCGTCAAACACCACGCGCCCCTTGTAACCCACGACCTCCGCAATAGTCTGCGCCAGTTCACGGATGGTGCAGTCCACGCCGGTACCCACGTTGATATGCGACAGCATAGGCTGGGTATATTCCTGCAACACTTCCTGAGCCAACTCCATCACGTGGATACTGGCCGCCGCCATATCGTCGACATGCAGAAATTCACGCATTGGCGTCCCGCTGCCCCATACCACCACATCCGGCGCATTTTGCCCGCGAGCTTCATGAAAGCGGCGCAGCAGCGCCGGGATCACATGCGAATTACTCGGATGAAAGTTGTCATGCGGCCCATACAGATTGGTCGGCATCACCGAGCGATAATCACGGCCATACTGTCGGTTATACGATTCACACAGCTTGATACCGGCAATTTTGGCAATCGCATACGGCTCATTGGTCGGTTCAAGTGTCCCCTGCAACAGTTCACTCTCGGCGATTGGCTGGGTAGCTTGCTTGGGATAAATACAGGATGACCCGAGAAACAACAGTTTATTCACGTTATGCAGATGTGCAGCATGAATAATGTTGCTCTCAATCATCATGTTTTCATAAATAAAATCAGCAGGATAAGTATTGTTTGCCACAATCCCTCCTACTTTTGCCGCCGCCAGATAAACCTGGTCAATACGTTCAGCGGCAAAAAACGCCTGCACCGCACTGGCGTCCAGCAGATTAAGCTGGTCGCGGGTACGCAGCACCAGCTCCACATTATTTCGCTGCGACAATTGTCTGACGATGGCGGACCCCACCATCCCGCGATGGCCCGCCACAAAAATACGTTGTGTCTTCATCCTCAGTACTCCAGCGCGATGGCAACCTCGTAACCGTGCGACTTGAGCAGGGAATGTTTCTTCGCCGCATCAAGATCGTTAGCAACCATTTCCGAGATCATCTGGCGCAGCGTGATTTCCGGTTTCCAGCCCAGTTTTTCATGTGCTTTGGCCGGATCGCCCAGCAGCGTTTCCACCTCAGCCGGACGGAAGTAGCGCGGGTCAACGGCAATCATGACATCGCCTGGCTTCACGCCCGGCGCATCATGTCCGGTCACGGAAACCACGATGCCTTTTTCATTCACGCCCTCACCTTCAAAGCGCAATTTAATCCCCAGTTGTGCTGCCGCCATTTCTACAAACTGGCGCACGGAATACTGCACGCCGGTGGCAATCACGAAATCTTCCGGCTTATCCTGCTGCAGCATCATCCACTGCATCCTGACGTAATCTTTGGCATGCCCCCAGTCGCGCAGTGAATCCATGTTGCCCAGGTACAGGCAAGACTCCAGCCCCTGAGCGATGTTGGCGATCGCCCGGGTAATTTTGCGAGTGACAAAGGTTTCGCCGCGGCGCGGAGACTCGTGGTTAAACAGAATGCCGTTACAGGCATACATCCCGTAAGACTCACGGTAGTTGACGGTTATCCAGTAGGCATACAGCTTAGCAACGGCATACGGTGAACGCGGATAGAACGGCGTGCTCTCTTTCTGCGGGATTTCCTGAACCAGACCATACAGCTCAGAGGTGGACGCCTGATAAAAACGGGTCTTTTTTTCCAGACCAAGGAAGCGGATCGCCTCCAGCAAGCGCAAGGTGCCGATCGCATCAACGTCTGCGGTGTATTCCGGTGAATCAAACGACACCGCAACGTGGCTCATGGCACCCAGGTTATAGACTTCATCCGGTTGGACTTCCTGTAAAATACGGGTCAGATTGGAGGAGTCCGTCAAATCGCCATAGTGCAGATGAAATTTGGGATTGCCTGAATGCGGATCCTGGTAGATGTGGTCCACACGTTCGGTGTTGAATGATGAAGCGCGACGCTTAATACCGTGTACTTCGTACCCTTTTTCCAGCAGGAGTTCTGCCAGGTAAGAACCATCCTGCCCGGTTACGCCAGTAATGAGAGCGACTTTTGACATGTTATAACCTCTTCAGTGATCCCCTCAGGGAGTAACTTTCTCGACGCGTTCGCGCGTGACTACTGCGGGATTTCCCCGACAAATGACATTTGCTGGCAGCGATTTAAATACGCTGCTTCGTGCTCCGACGACGGTGCCATCGCCAATCGTTACGCCAGGCGCGACAAAGACATCTGTCGCCAGCCAGCATTTATCGCCAACCACTATCGGTGTGGCGTTAATATCAAAATGTTGGCTGGCATAATCATGACTCCCGGTGCATAAATAACTTTTTTGCGAAATAACTGCGTGGGCCCCAATCGTAATATCACCTAACGTATATAAAACCGCGTCATCACCCACCCAGGCATAATCTCCCAGAGTTAGTTTCCACGGATAAGTAATTTTTACTGAAGGCCGAATGACTACGTTTTTTCCTATTTTTGCGCCAAACATCCGTAATAAAAATGCACGCCAGCGATACATGACCTGTGGAGACCAGCGAAATAATGTTGATTGCACCGCCCACCATAATTGCACTTTAATAGCGCCGCCGCCGCGAAAACCTCCAGGCACTTTAAATCCGCTTAAGTCTTGCATATTGTGCTCTTACGTTTTTCCATATAAGGTTTTTGCTTTATCGGTTGTGCGCAGACGTAAATATTCTGACAAACCGGTCCAAAAACCAGGCATATGTAATATCTGGCGCTGTACTTTTTTGGCATCCCGGCACAATTCCAGATTATTCGTCGTTGACACTCCGCCCATAGAAAATTCCGACACCAACCCGCGCAGCTTTTTAAAAGCATAGCCGGACTTGTATAATTTGGCTGCCAACGCGTAATCTGACGATATTTTATATTGCAAATCATAATGCCAGACATTCAGTCCTGAGAGAGGAAAGAATATTGCCTGATGGCTGGCTGGCAGGCTGTGATAAATATACCAACCCGGTTTTGCCCGACGCTTAATTTTGTTGCCATTGCCGAAATCCAGCAACGCATCGCCAATGACCATAGTTTGGTCACTCTGCATTTTTAGCTGGCGGATAAAACAAGCCGCATTCGCATGCAGAATATCCCCGGAGTTGAGGAACAATGCAAACCGCCCGCGCGCCATGGCGATGCCTTTGTTCATCGCATCATAGATGCCGTTATCCGGTTCGCTGACAAACCGTAACCGGTGTTCTCCACTGAGTCCTTCAAGAAACGCCGACGTACCATCCGAGGAGCCGCCATCAACAACAATCCACTCAAAACTGATATCACCCGCTTGCGCCAGATGTGCCAGCGACGCGTGAGTTTTGACGATCCCTTCCAGATTGCGAAAGGCGACGGTAATGATACTGAGCAGCATGTGAGTTACCTCGCGATATTCAGCGCCTTGCGCAAAATAAACGGACACACAATTAAAAATGCGTATTCCGGACTAAATACTGAACCAGTAAAAAACAGTGACAATGGTGTAAAAAGATAAAGCTGCACCCGATAATTCTGATTATCGCCAAACGCATTGATCATCATTTTCATGACTTTCCCCATGTACCATAGGGCTAATATCACCGCGAACCATGAAAAATAAATAATCAGCAGATACAAGCCATTGTCTATTGTTTTACCGACATCTGCACCGTTAAAAATTCCGAATGACGCGACGTATTCATAAAGTGAGCCAAATCTCACTACGCCATCAACGTTCAGTAACGAATAACCGACCATCACTAATGGCCCTACGATACGATAATACGATGACGAACCTTCAGTTCCTAAATCACCAAGCCGCGTTGCGATGTACGGAAAAGCAAATATCACACCAACTAAAAACACGCTCAATGAGATTATCGCCAGAGGTAGTTTCTTTTTTATCGCATCCTTATTTAGGTACTGAAACGCCCATTCTAGGAGGTAAAACAAAATAAACGTCATTACTCCTGAAAACGATCCCGATAATATTATCCCTACCAGAATCATAGCATCGGACTTAGGTGTTTTGATACCAAACTGTTTGATACTGAGCCAAATTGAGATTAATGCCAGAGCGAAGAATGCCGGTTCGAAATAGAGCGCGGTAGTTCGTTTCCCACCAAACTTAATAAAGTTCAGAACATAGCTGTTACTGTAAATAAGATATTTCGAAATAACTTCCATTAAACTGCTGCCGCCGCTGAGAATTATCTGCGCCATTTCAGCTGCAGCTAACCCCACCACCAGTCCCACAACCAGCCAGAAAAAGCGCAAGATTTTAATGTAGTTATGCGATGAAATGGTTTTGAAGCGAATACTCCATACCATGCCAATAATCACCACGGTATAGATAAACAACATGGCGGACGTCACGTACTTGCTGGCATCCAGTGACTGACCGAACAGATAGTTAAATGCCGTCAGTCCGCCCCCTACGCCCAGCGCGATCATTAATTTTTTGATATTGATGCGTTCGATAAACAGCAACAGCAGAACGGGTAAAAAGGTAACGATAGTGATCGGGAAGCTCTCGCCAAGCTGGGCGAGTTTGACGTTTACCAGCAGATAAAGCAGCGGTAGCACCAGATAGCTACAGATTCTGATAGAACGAGACATATTCCTCCAGCATCTGTTGTCCACTGTATGCCAATCGGCTGCGCTGGCTAAATGCGGCAAGCGACGTGTCAAAAACCGCCTGCGCAATGTCTGATTTTTTCAGCTGCACCAGTTGCAACACTTCAGCTTCGCTGAACGTTTTTCCGCCTGATTTAGCAAGCACTTCCTGCGCGGCATCGCTGTGCGTGGCTATTACCGGTACGCCGATGGACAGCGCTTCGCACAGAATCAGCGGGTAGTTATCGACACGGGAGCTGAACACCAGTCCATCCATCTGATTAAGCGCACTCATCAACGTGCGCTTATCGCTCTCAAAACCGTGATTGATGACGTTATCTCCCGCAAATGGCGAAAATTTGCCGAAGGTATGCAACTCAATTTTGTCTCCAAGCGCGGTAATCGCTCGCACCAGTTGCTGACTGGTTTTGCCGTCATAGCGCAGGTCATGAGCCACCACGGCAATTTTCGGCCGACCGCTCTCCTCAGGCATCGCGGGTAGTTCGGCAAGAATGGCTTCAGTTGCCACATCAATGCCATTATTGATAATGCGGCAGCGTCCCGCGCCATACAGGCTGTTGAAGGCGTCGGCCACATGCTGACTGGGCGAGATAAACTGGCAACCCAGCGCCAGCATCGCACGAAACATCTGCCGCTTAACGGGCAACTGTTGATGGGCTTTATCGATTTTTACCGGCGGATAGTTGCTCAGCGTTGGGCATTGCAGACAGCCCGTTTTCCAGCCTTCGCAGCCATCGGTAAAGGCACAGCGCCCGGTCACACTCCAGTGATCGTGCAGCGTCCAGACGAAGGTGATATCCGGTTTATGCGCTTTCACTTTTTGGCAAAAGGAGACTACCTCTTCCAGGTTCAACCAGTAGCTGTGCAACACATGAAAATGCAGTACCAGCGGGCCGTTAGTGCGGGTAACCGTACGATATAGCTTGTCGAGATTGCCGAACATGTCGCGGTTCGCGAAACGAAACAGCGCAATGTTCGCCGCCGACGTCAGGCGCGGCGTATATTTGATAACCTGCGGGTATTTCGCATGGCTGGCGCTTTTTTTACCGCCTTTGCCATAGCCATAGACAAAACGCGACGACAGCCCTTTTTCCAGCGACCTCAGATGCAAATCTAACGCCACGCCTGCCGCCCCACCTTCTGCGAGTCGCACATTAAATTGTAATATCTTCATTTTATTACCTTCACCCGTGCCTTCTCGCCCACGACCAGCGCATTGTCCGGAACGCTATCCACCACGACGCTCCCGGCACCAATCGTCACGTTATCGCCAATAGCAACGTCGCCAAGCAGAGTGACATTGGCCCCCAGCTCAACGCTGTTACCGATTACCGGGCAGGACAAATCGTTGGTGCCAAGATTGCCGATGGTGACGCCGTGGCGTAGGGTAAAATCATCCCCCACAACCACGTGTTTATTGATAACCACCCCATAGCCATGATGGATGGTGAAACGACGACCGATTGATGCAGCAGCCTGAATCTCATAGCCAAACAGGCATTCGGTGATAAGGCGGTACATCACCAGTACCGGGGCGGCCCACAGGTTGTTTATGATATTTTTTTTACGCCAGACGGAGCAAAAATGGGCAATCCGATAGGCCACCACCATGCAGCAGGGGCGCAGACTCCAGCCGTTCACGCGTAAATCTTCCAGCATAATTAGCGTCCTCGCAGTCCGTCGGCCAGACGCTTACTGTTGCGAACAGAAAGCAGCGTCAGCAGCGTGCGCCAGTTCATCCGTTTGTTGCGGATCTGATAGAGGGTAAACAGCTGATATTTCTTGCTGGCCCGGTCAAATTTGCCTTTGTGCTTGCGGTAAAACTGAAAGTAGCCGGAGAATTTATTTGGCGATGAGGTAATGCGCATCTCACCGTGATTCACATGCAGGATCTGCGTTGCCTCCTTGACCTTCCACGGTTTGCCATACGCCACCACCATGCGCAGGAAGATGTCGTAATCCTGCGCCGCTTTCAGCGTGGTATCGAACAGACATGCTTTAAACCGCCATGCCCAGGTAAATACCTGATTACCAATGATGTTGCGCTTATAAAACCTGCGGCGTGAATAAACGGACTTCGGATAGAGCGGCAGACTGGTCGGCTGCGAATACACTTCGCCCTCACAGACATAGTCATTGGCATACAGAAACGCCCGCGTGACCAAATGATGGCGATAGTTGAGAAATACACTCAGTCGGTTCGGCGTCCATTCATCATCATCATCAATCCCCGTAATGTATTGCCCGTTGGCCTGCATAATGGCCTGATTACGCACCGCACAGGCCCCGGAGTTGGTGGGATTATGCGTATACGACACGCGCGGATCGTTGAGTTCCTCAACAAACTGCTGCAACTGCTCATATGAGGAAGAGCAATCATCCACAATGATCATCTCCCAGTGAGGATAGTCCTGCCGCAACACCGATTTAATCGCCCGAATGGCCAGCTGCTGGCGGTTCCAGGTTGGCATGTAAATTGAAATTAGCGGGTTTTCTGTGGTCATTTTCGTTTCCAAAAAAAGTTGCCTGATGGCACTACGCTTATCAGGCCTACATTCGATATGCGTTGCTGTTAGTTATTTCGAATCCGACGTGTATTCGTATTCGTAGTAGCCGTAATCCTGATACCCGCTGGCGCGGCGGAAGATCGAGTTGAGGATCACCCCTTTCACCTGAATGCCATTTTGCTCGAAGCGGCCCAGGCTGGTTTCCACCTCTTTCAGCGTGTTGACCGCATAACGCGCTACCATCAGCGTGGTTCCGACGTGGCGCCCTACGATAGCCGCATCGGTCACCGCCAGAATTGGTGGGGTGTCAATCAACACCAGGTCATAGTGCGAACTGGCCCAGGCAATCAGTTCGCCGAAGCGCTCGCTCATCAACAGTTCGGAAGGATTGGGAGGAATTTGACCGCGAGGGATCAGATCAAAATGCGGAATCGATGTCGGTTTAGCGCTGGATGAAATATCCCCTTTGCCAATGAGGATCTCAGACAGGCCGTTAACATTATTGGTCCCCAGCAGTTCGTGGGTATAGCCTTTGCGCATGTCGCAGTCGATCAATAGCACGCGTTTGTTAGTCTGGCTAATAACTGCCGCCAGGTTAGCGCAGACAAATGTTTTCCCAATCGACGGACTGACGCCGGTCAGCATCAATACGTTGTTACGCGCCTGCATCATGGCAAAGTGCAGGCTGGTACGCAGGCTACGGACCGCTTCTATGGCGAGATCCGTTGGATTCCCCACGGCCAGCAGTTGGCTTTGCTTGTAGCGTTTCACACCTTTAATGGTCTGAACGTTATCACGCGCTTTTTGCCATTCAGACAGCGGAATACTGGCATACACGCTGATACCATGCTCTTCCAGCGCCTGGGGGCTTTCAATACCGCGATTAAACAGAGAACGCAGCAGTACGCCCACCACGGAAAGCATTAAACCGAGAATGATACTGCCGAGAATAATCAGCGCCGTTTTCGGCTTCAGCACGCCAGGCTGGGCAATCGCGGGATCGACAATGCGCACATCACCGACCGTACTGGCCTCGGTAATCTTCAGTTCCTGTTGCTTGTTCAGCAACTGCATATAGACCTGCTGACCGGACTCCACATCACGCGTCAGGCGAACAATTTCCTGCTGTGTTTTCGGCATCGCCGTTACACGCCCGTTCAGCTTACTTTTCTCATCTTCCAGCGCCTGGCGTTTTTCCAGCAGCGTGCGGTACGCCGGGTGCGCTTTGGTGAACAGCT